>OKRD01000046.1 GCA_900290335.1 Burkholderiales bacterium
CGGGCTGCAGCCGCCACTTCTTGATGATTCTCGATTCGGGGATCGGCAGCACTCCGGCCTCCGAGGCCATTACGACCATGCCGTCGTCGGTGATCACGTAGCGGGCCGGGCGCAGTCCGTTGCGGTCCAGCGTTGCCCCGATGCGCACGCCGTCGGTAAAGGCGATCGATGCCGGTCCGTCCCAGGGTTCCATCATGGCCGCGTGATATTCGTAGAACGCGCGCCGCGAGTCGTCCATGAGGGTGTGCTGTTCCCAGGCCTCCGGGATCATCATCATCATGGCGTGCGCCAGCGGGTAACCCGCCATGACCAGAAGTTCCAGGGCATTGTCGAAGCACGCGGTGTCCGATTGCCCTACGTAGATGAGCGGATAGAGCTTTTGCAGGTCACCGCGCAGCACCGGCGAGGACATTACGCCCTCGCGCGCGCGCATCCAGTTGAAGTTGCCCTTGACGGTGTTGATCTCGCCGTTGTGCGCGACCAGCCGATAGGGGTGCACCAACTCCCAACTCGGGAAGGTGTTGGTGGAGAAGCGCTGATGGACGAGCGCAATGGCCGAGACCACACGTTCATCGGCCAGGTCGCGGTAGTAGCGGCCAACCTGATCGGCAAGGAGCAGTCCCTTGTACACGATCGTCCTTGTGGACATCGAGGCGACGTAGTACTCCTTGCCGTGCTGCAGCTGCAAGGCCTGGATCTTGTGGCTGGCAGCCTTGCGAATGACATATAGCTTGCGCTCGAGCGCGTCGGGTACCATGATGTCTGGTCCGCGACCGATGAAGATTTGGCGGATCACCGGCTCGCTTTCGCGCACGAGCGGCGACATGGGCATGCCGCGGTCCACGGGAACGTCGCGCCAACCCAGTACGACCTGCCCCTCGGCGCGCACCGTGCGCTCGAGTTCCTGCTCGCAGGCCTGGCGCGAGGCGCTTTCCCGCGGCAGGAAAATCATGCCGACGCCGTACTCCCCGGGCGGCGGAAGCTCCAGTATGCTGGCGGATAACTCGCTGCGATAAAACGCGTCGGGAATCTGCAGGAGGATGCCAGCGCCGTCGCCAAATAGCGGGTCGGCTCCGACCGCGCCGCGATGATCGAGATTGCGCAGGATCAGCAGCGCCTTTTCCACGAGTCCGTGACTACGTTCGCCGCGAATGTTGGCAACAAATCCGACCCCGCAGGAATCATGCTCCTGGAGCCGGGAGTACAAGCCGCCGCGCTCGGCCGCCGCGCGCGCTCTCTCGCCAGTAAGTACCACCTCCCTGGCGGCGCCGTCGTCCTGCACCGGAGCATTGTTCGCCGGCTCGTTCGCTAGTTCCATCAGTGCTCCTGGCCCGGTTTTGCGGACCGGGCAACCACCCGCCCGGCACCGCGATCGAGGTCGACATGCGGCCCCGCGCTCTCTCGTACGCTAGGAATGTACCGCAATGCATCAAGCGTCTCAATCAAATTTTATGGGGTCAGAGTATATTTTTATAGCTGATGGAAGTTCGTTAGCATTTATTGGGGACACATTGATTGCGCCTCTGCCTCTGGGCGTTGCGCAAGCGGCGCATGATCTTGGGGGGACGCAGCCACACAATTGGCACCAAATCGCTAGCCCTAGCGGTCGGCGGCATTCGGGCCGCGGCCAGCCGCGGCATCATCGGCGGTGCCCGTACATCGTATAGTCATCCCCAGCCAAGGAATCCCCCAATGGGCGAGTCGACCTCCGTTGCCAGCAGCACGAGCAGCCGGCGCCTTACTGCGCTCTCCCATGGCGGGGGCTGTGGCTGCAAGATTGCCCCCGGCCTGCTCGCGCAGATTCTTCGAGGCACCGCGCGCCTGCCCGCGCCGCCGGAACTGCTCGTGGGGATCGAGACCAGCGACGACGCCGCGGTCTACCGGCTCAACGACGAGCAAGCCCTGGTCGCGACAACGGACTTCTTCATGCCAATTGTGGATGATCCGTTTGAATTCGGCCGGATCGCAGCCACCAACGCGATTTCCGACGTATACGCCATGGGCGCCAGGCCGATCATGGCGCTGGCAATTGTCGGCATGCCCATCGAGGTCATGCCGGTAGATACGATCCGCGAAATCCTTCGGGGCGGCGAGGCGACCTGTCGCACGGCGGGCATCCCAATCGCCGGTGGCCACACGATCGATTCGGTGGAGCCCATCTACGGCCTAGTGGCGCTCGGCCTCGTGCACCCGTCGCGCATCATGCGCAATTGCAGCGCGCAGCCCGGCGACCGGCTGGTGCTGGGCAAGCCCCTGGGCGTCGGCATTTACTCGGCAGCTCTGAAGAAGGACGAACTCGATGCCGCCGGCTACGAGTGCATGATCGAGACGACGACCCGCCTGAATACGGCGGGACCTGCACTGGCGGCGCTCGAGGGCGTGCATGCCCTCTCGGACGTGACCGGATTCGGACTTGCCGGCCATGCACTCGAATTCGCGCGCGGTGCGGGCTGCCGCCTGCGTATCGAATGGTCGCGCGTGCCCTTACTGCCGGACGTGCGCGCGCTGGCGCAACGGGGGTTTGTCACCGGAGCGTCGGCTCGCAACTGGGCCGGCTATGGCGAAGAAGTGCAGCTACCTGCCGGGTTCTCCGACGTCGAGCGCGCCCTGCTCACCGACCCGCAAACGAGCGGGGGACTGCTGGTGAGCTGCGCGCCCGGCGCCGTCGCACCGGTGCTGGAGGTCTTCCGGCAGCACGGATTTGGCAATGCCGTCGATTGCGGCGCCGTGCTCGAGGGCAACGGGGCTGCGGGACTAACGATCGTGCGCTAGTTAACGGATGCCGTGCATCCAGCGACGCAGCAGCGGGCTGAGCAACAGCGCGAGCACCGCCGAGGCCAAGCCCAGCCAGATCATGCTGTGAAACAAGCTGCCGTATTTTTCCGCGGCCTCCGCCATGTTCACCCGGGCCCCGGGCTTGATCTCCAAGGACGCGAAGCTGGAGAACACGGCGGCGAGCTGTTCGGAGAAGGACGTCGCCAGCAACCATCCACTCATCATGACGGCGGCTACCTTGGGCATGGTGAGCTCGGAGACCGCGGCCAGTGTGATCGGCGAAAGACATACTTCGCCGACTTCCAGGATGACGTAGGCCAGCGCCAACCACCATACGCTCGCCAGTTGCCCGCCGGCGGCAGCGTCATTGGCCCAGACCAGCGGCAGGAACGAAAGCCCTCCGAGCGCCAAGCCGACTACGCATTTCGCGCTCTTGCCGGGATTGGCCCCCAAGCGCTCCAGAAAGGGCCAGAGCCAGGAGAACAGCGGCGCGAGCAACACGATGAACAGGGCGCCCAGGTAGGTAAGCGAGCCGGCGGTCTGCGGCAGGACCACGCTGTCGCGCAAAATCAGCGCAAAGCCGGCCGCGGCCAAGGCCGCCAGTGCCCACGCCGCTGCCACGGCAGATCGCTGGCGCAGGGCAAAGGCGACCACAAACGGCGATACGACAAGCGGCGCGATCGACCAGGGCAAGGGCTTGCCCTCGCGGATCACGAGATCGGGGAACAGGTCCTTGTTGAGCATGCGATCGGTAAATGTCACCCACGACGCGTAGGTCTGCTCATAGAGCGCGAAAAAAAGCAGCACGAAAGTGATGAAGAAAATGATGCTGATCATGCGCCCGCGCTGCACGGTGTCGGCATAGGTGCGCAAATACCACGCAAGCCAGATCAGCCAGACCACGAGCATCGCGCCCTGCACGCTGGCAACGACGCGCGGAATGTTCAGCAGCGCCGCGATCAGCGCGACCGCGATCAGGGTACCGGCATACAGGCACGCCTCCACCCGTAACGGGCCAAGGAGCTTGGCCGCGAGGCGCGCCGGATCGGGCGGCTCGGCCAGCCCGCGCAAATATTCCTGGCCGGTAAGGAACACGCCCAGCCCCGCGATCATGCCAATGCCCGCGGCACCAAAGCCATAGCCCCATCCATAGACCTCGCCGATGTACCCGCAGATCAGGCTCGAAAACAAGGCGCCCAGATTGATGCCCGCGTAATACAGCGTGAAGCCCGAATCGCGCCGGGGGTCGTTGGCCGGATAGAGCAGGCCGACCATGGTCGCAACGTTGGGCTTCAAAAAGCCTACGCCGCAGATGATCAGCGACAAGGAGAGATAGAACGCGGCCAAGCCGGTTGCATCACGGTGAATCACCCCCACCGCATCGACGGTCGCGGCCTGGCCTTCGTAGGCCATTCCCAGATGTCCGAAGCAGAGCAAGACCCCGCCGAAGACCACCGCCTTGCGCATGCCCAGCAGCCGGTCGGCGATCATGCCCCCGACCACAGGAACGGCGTACACCAGGCCCGCGTACGCTCCTAGCACCAGGTACCCCAGCTGATCGCCGAACAGGTGATGCTTGAGCATGTAGAGCAGCAGCAAGGCCTTCATGCCGTAAAACGAGAACCGCTCCCACATCTCGGTAAAGAAGCATACGAACAGGCCCTTGGGATGGCCAAACAGCTCGCCGGGAACTGCGCCCGAGACATCGTCCCGGTGTGGCGTGGCTACGGGCGCGGCAACGGACGGCGGGTTCACTGGGGAGGCAATCGTCGGAGCAAGAAAGGCGCAAGCGTACTTCGTGTCCTAGGCGTTGGCTACGGTGGCCTTGCCTCGCGCACCTAGCCGGGCGAGGCGGGCGGACCGAGCATGGCCCTGCCCTCGCGCTCCGCAACCGGCAAGACGAGTGTCTGGCGCAATATCGGCTGGCGAATGGCCACCAGCGCCAGCAACAGGCCTACCCCGCCGGAAAAGCCAAGCGCCGCCTGCAAGCCAACGTGCTCGCCCAGCCAGCCGCCGATGAGCGCCCCGGGAATGCCGGGCAACAGTATCAACCATCGCATAGTGCTGGTCATGCGGCCCAGCAGGGGAGTGGGCGTGACGGCCTGGCGCAGCGCCAGAAAGTTGATGAAGATAAAGACGGCACCGACGCCAAAACACGCCAGCATGACGGTGAACGCGACTACCCCGAGCCTGCCGGTCGGCGCCGCGGCCAGCAGCAGCCAGCCCAGCGCGCAGATTGCGATGCCCAGCACGAGGGCGGGCCCCGGACCGATGCGGCGCGCAACCGCATGTCCAACCGTACTGGCACAAATGGTACCAACGCCAAGAGCGACATAGCAAAGTCCCACTTCGTGCTCGGAAAGTCCCAGCAGTCGCGTGGCAACGAGGATCTGCACGACCAGGGCGCCCTGATTGCACAGCTGGAAGGTGCCGACGGTCATCGCCATCGTTACCAGGAGCCGATGGCTACCAACAAAGTCCAGGCCGGCACGCATGGAGCGCCAAAAATGCGTCCTTTTGTGGCGCGGTCCTTCCCGCACGCGGATGCCGCGCAGGATTCCAGCGGATACCACCAGCAGGAATACGTCGGCAAGCAAGGCCAGGGGCGCACCCGTGAGCTTGATCAAGGCGCCCGCGGCACCCGGTCCGGCCACTTCCGCCGCCGAGGAGGCCAGGGCGTTCTTTGCGTGGGCCTCCACCAACCGGTCGCGCGCAACGATCTGCGTCAGCACGATCTGGGCGGCGCTACCGGCTGTCGTATAGATGAATCCGATCAGGAAGGCGACGAGGTAGAGCCACGGCATGGACAGCCAGCCCCGCCACCACGCCAGGGGCACGGTACCGACGACGACCGCCAACATCAATTCACCATAGATGTAGACCGGCAGCTTGCGCACGCGATCGAGCCAAACGCCCGCCGGCAGCGAGAACAGAGCGAACGGTACGGTTTCCATCGCGGTGAGCCATCCCATTTGCGTGGGGGAGGCATCGAGCAGCGCCGCAGCGGTGAGCGGTATCGCCAGCAGCGTGATCTGGCCACCCAGCGAGCTGATGAGAATCGAGGTCCAGAGCCGCCGGTAGACCGGGTCGCGCAGCAGGTCCGTCGGTGCCAGTGAAAAGCGTTGCAGGCGACCGCGCAGGGCGAGAAGCAAGGGTACTGGGCTCATGACCGTGTGGCGACAAAGAACCGATACGTCCGGTCTATGCCAGCTGCGGCAAGGGTTTGCGCCGCGGTCGCCCGACCGGTCTGCGAGTCAGTCGACGAACCGTCTTGCGTGCCAGCGCGTCCAAGAACTCGCCCGCACCCAGCGGCCAACCGCGGTGGGTGCTTTCGCGAATCTGCGCCAGCACCGCCGGATCGAGCGGCGCGGCGCAGACTCTGCCATAGGCCGCCTGCCGTTCAAAGGGCGTATTGCCCAGGGCCCAGAATTGCGGGTGATCGGTAATGAGCGGATCGACGCGCAGGCCCAGATGGTGCGCCATGCTCGACCAGGGGTAGGTCGCGCCATCGGCAACGAGTGCCGAACGGACCGGGTTGAGCTCGAGGTAGCGCATACAGTCGAGCAGGTATCGCTCGGGCTCGAGCACGGTGCTGCGAAAGCGACCTTCCCAGAGCGTGCCGGCGCGACCGTGGCGCTGGTTGAACCAACGCACGTAGCGGCGTCCGAGCGCCTGCATGGTGCGGCTCAGGCCCAGCCCATCCTCGGGCGTAAGTAGCAGGTGAAAGTGGTCCGGCATGAGCACGTACGCGTGCAGGGCAAGGGCGCCGGGACGGCAAAGTTCGCCCAAATCGGCTAGCATCCGACGGAAGTCCGCCTCGTCGCGAAAGACCGGGCGCTGGTCGATGCCGCGCTGCAGAACGTGGTGCACGCAGCCGGCCACCGCGAGTCGGGCAAGTCGCGCCATGACAGTCAATCGACCGGGGCAAGAGCCAGCGGGCAACCGCACCGATGGCGAGCACGCCCGCCCCGACCGCAACGCGCAAGCGCGCTCATGATGTTGCGCTCAGAATTCCCCCACGGCAAACAGGCGACGGTGCTCGCGAATCGCGAACCGGTCCGTCATGCCGGCAATGTAATCGGCAATTGCGCGCGGGCCTTCATGCTCGACCCGGGCACAGTGCTCCACCGGCAGCAGGCGCGGCTCTGCCTGAAACGCCGCAAACAGTTCGCGCACGATTCGGCCGGCCTTGGTGGTCATGCGCACGACCTGCGGATGGCGATAGAGATTGCGATGCAGGAACGACTTCAAGGTATCGGCCTCCGCGCGGATCGGCGCGGAAAACGCCACCAGCGCGGACGCCCTGCGCACGTCGTCGATCCCCGCTGGCGCCGCGGCCGCAATCCGCCGTTCCGATTCCTCGATCAAGTCGGAGACCAAGGTGTCGATGATCCGCCGCACGGTCTCGTGTACCGCACGGCGCGGCGCAATGCCAGGCATCGTCTCGATCACGACCTGCCGATGGCGCGCGTACAGGGGCGCTTGTTCGAGCTGCGTCGATTCGATCAAGCGGGAGCGAATGCCGTCGTCGATGTCGTGATTGCTGTAGGCAATCTCGTCGGCCAGGTTGGCAATTTGCGCCTCGATGGGCGCCTGGCGCCGCAGCAAGAAACGCTCGGCCACGGCCCCGAGGCGGCGGGCGTTGTCGGGGGAGCAGTGCTTGAGTATGCCCTCGCGTGTCTCAAAGCACAGGTTCAGGCCGTCAAATTCCCCGTAGCGCTCCTCCAGGACATCGACGACCCGCAGGGATTGCAGATTGTGTTCGAAGCCGCCAAAGGGCAGCATGCACTCGTTGAGCGCGTCCTGGCCGGCGTGACCGAACGGGGTATGCCCAAGATCGTGGGCTAAGGAGATTGCCTCTACCAGGTCCTCGTTGACGCGCAGGCAGCGCGCCACGGAGCGTGCGATCTGCGCCACCTCGAGCGAATGCGTAAGGCGTGTGCGAAACAAGTCGCCCTCGTGGTTGACGAAGACCTGGGTCTTGTACTCGAGCCGGCGAAACGCGGTCGAGTGGACGATCCGGTCGCGGTCGCGCTGAAATTGCGAACGCGAACGTGGAGGGTCTTCCTGCCGCTGGCGTCCTCGCGTTTGCGCCGAGCGCGCCGCGAAGCAGGCCAGCTCCGCCTCGCGATCGACCATCAAACGAAGCCCCCTTCGCTGAGCGTTGCCTCGACGAAGGCGTCATCGACCTGGCGGCGAACCGCCTGGCCGATCCGCTCCAGCAGGACAAAGTCGATGCGCCCGGCAAGGGCCTTTTTGTCGGCGCGCATCGCCTCGAAGGCCGCCACCCGCGAGATGCCGGCGATGCGCGTCGGCAGCCCGGCGTGGGCAACCGCCGCCGTAATCCGGTCGACCGCATCCGGGCCGATCATCGCCAGGCGTGCCGATAGGTCCGCCGCCAGGCACAGCCCGCAGGCCACCGCTTCCCCGTGCAACCATTGTCGGTAGCCGGTGAGCGCCTCGATCGCGTGGCCAAAAGTGTGCCCGAGATTGAGCAATGCCCGCTCTCCGCTTTCCCGCTCGTCGCGTCCCACAACCGCCGCCTTGATCTCGCACGAACCGGCTATCGCTTCGGCTAGCGCAGCTGCTTCGAGCACCAGCAGCTTCGGCAGCGCCTCGACGGTGCGGTCGAAATAGTCCCGGTCGGCCAGCAGGCCATGCTTGAGGATCTCGGCCAACCCGGCCCGCACCTCCCGCGCCGGCAAGGTCTGCAATGTTGCCGTGTCCGAAACGACGACACTGGGCTGGTGAAAGGAGCCGATCAAGTTCTTGCCATTGGGATGGTTGACCCCAGTCTTGCCGCCGACGGAGGAATCGACCTGCGCGAGCAAGGTCGTCGGCACCTGAACAAAGCGAATGCCGCGCATGTAGATCGATGCGGCAAAACCGGCAATGTCGCCGACCACCCCGCCGCCCAAGGCCACGAGGACACTGCGCCGATCCGCGCGCGCGCTCGCCAGCGCATCGAGCACCATCGACACCGTGGAAAGATTCTTGATCGCCTCGCCGTCGGCAATGGTGCAAAGGTGCGTGGGAGCGATCCCCCGGCATGCCTCGGTCGCCGCCTGCGCGTACAGGGGCGCGACCACGTCGGTGCAAACCACGTGGATCGACGTCGGGTTCAGGGGCGATACGAACTCGCCCAGCCGCCCGAGCATCCCAGAGCCGATCAGGATGTCATACGAGCGCCCCGCGAGATTGACGGTAATTCGTCGCATGCGGGCATTTTACGTGTCCTGGCCTTCGACGGCTGCATCGGCAATCGGCGCAGCCCTGGCCCCGGGCAGCAGCGGCGCCAGGGCAGCGTGGGCCAGGATGGCCTGGGCCAGGCGGCGGGGATTGCGCGCGGGCGAACGAAAGCGCAGATGCGCGGTCTCCCGGTACAGCGGCCCGCGAGCTCGGAGCAAGGACTCGATGCGCGCCTGCCGGTCCGCGGCCTGCAGCAGGGGGCGGCTCGCGTCGTGCTGCGTGCGCCGCGCGATTTCCGCCGCCGAAGCGTCGAGGTGGATGACCAGGCCGCGGTCGCGCAGCCGCGCGCGATTGTCGGGACGCAGCACCGCGCCGCCACCCGTCGCCAGGACGACGCCCGACTTGGCGGTGAGCTCCTCGAGGAGCAGCGCCTCGCGCTCGCGAAACGCCTCTTCGCCCTCGAGTTCGAACATCGTTGCGATGCGCACACCCGAACGGCGCTCGAGCTCGGCGTCGCAATCGATGAACTCGTATTGCAGCGCCTGGGCCAGCAGGCGCGCCACGGAGGTCTTGCCAGCGCCCATCATGCCGATGAGAAATATCGGGGAGCGCGGCCGCCTGGCCGGCGGCCCGGCGGCCGCGGGTGTAGAAAGCTTGGCGCCGCCCGGCATCGAACCGCTACCGGGCGGGCGGGTTACTGCGCGGCCTGGTTGACGCGCTCGGATAGGACGCGGGGCGTGATGAAGATCAGCAACTCGGTGCGGTTGTTGGTCTTGGCCTGGTCACGGAACAGCACGCCCAGGTAGGGGATTTCGCCCAGCACCGGAATCCGCGTCGTGGTCACTTGCTCGGTCTGCTGGTAGATGCCGCCCAGAACGACCGTGCCGCCGTTTTCCACTAGGACCTGAGTGGCGACATTCTTGGTGTCGATCGCGATGCCTCCGCTACCGCTCACCGTGGCGCTCGGCGTGTCCTTGTTGACTTTGACGTCAAGGAAGATCGCTCCCTCGGGGGTGATCTGCGGCGTCACTTCCAGTCGCAGTACCGCCTTGCGAAACTGCACCTGACCGATGCCGCCGCCGGCGGAGACGCTCTGGTAGGGGATATCCGTGCCCTGTTCGATCGAGGCCTTGACCTTGTCGGCGGTGACCACGCGGGGGCTGGAAATCACCTTGCCGCGCCCGTCGAGTTCGAGGGCGGAGATTTCGAGGTTGAGCAGGTTGGAAACCGAGGCGTTGAATAGCGTCAGGCCCACGATACCCGGCGCATAGCCGTTAAGCGAGCCGGCTGGCAGGTTGACAAAGTTGGGGTTCGTGATGCCGACGCCGTTGACATTGAGCGTGTTGGTGCCGCTCGAAGTCGTCGCCGTCCCGTAGGTCGATCCGGCCCCGCCGTTGAGCCACGAATGCGAGCTCGCATGCACCGCCCCCATACGGGCGCCGATGTCCGAGCTGAAGGAGTCCTGCGCCTCTACGATGCGAGCCTCGATCATCACCTGCGGCACCGGGATGTCGATGCGGGTCAGCAGTCGGCGGATGTCCTCCAGGCGCTGCGCGGTCTCGCGGATGAACAGTTGGTTGGTGCGGACGTCGATCACGATGCTGCCGCGCTTGGACAGCATCGTTTGCTTTGGGTCCAGCGTAAGGAGCTTCTTCACGTCGTCGACTTTCTGGTAGTTGACGACGAAGTTCTCCGTATGCAGGGGTTCGAGATCGGCAATCTGGTTGCGCGCCTCGAGCTCGAGTTTTTCCTTGGTGGCCAATTCATCGCGCGGGGCAACCAGGATGACATTGCCGTTCTTGCGCATGTCCAGGCCCTTGCTCTGGAGGATGATGTCCAGCGCCTGATCCCACGGCACGTCCTTGAGCCGCAAGGTGATCGAGCCTTGCACCGAATCGCTGGTGATGATGTTCAGGTTGGTGAAATCAGCAATGACCTGCAGCAGCGAGCGGACATCGACGTTTTGGAAGTTCAACGACAACCGCTCACCCTGATAGCCCTTGCGCGTGCCCTGGAAAAGACGCGTCGGATCCTCCTTGACGGGCTTGACCTCCACCACGAAACGGTTGTCACTCTGGTAGGCATTTTGCTCCCACTGGCCGCGCGGCTCGATCACCAAGTGGGCATTGGGTCCGGACTGGCTGCCCGTGACCTGGGCCACGGGCGTGCCGAAGTCGGTCACGTCCAGGCGCCGGCGCAGCGACTCCGGCAGGGTCGTGCCGGAAAAGTCGACCACAATGTTCTGCCCGACCTGATGCACGTCCACGCTGGTGTTCGGATCGCTGAGGTCGACGACCACTCGGCCCTCGCCTTCGGCGCCACGACGAAAGTCCAGCGCGCGTACCGATCGGGGTTCGGGCGTCTGTGCCAGAGCCGGCGCCGGCGCCGGCGCCGCTGCTACGGCAGCGGGCGCCGCAGCGGGAACGGCTGCCGTGCTGGGTTTGGCCGGGAAGGTTGGCGCATCGGGGTTCGCCCCAAGGGCGACCTGCACGCTATTTCCCTTGATGTTGAGCGTGTAGTTCACAGGCCGACGCAGGTTGAGCACGATCCGCGCGCGCCCCTGCGCCTGTACCACGTTGACAGAGCGCAGGTCGCCCTGGTTGATCTCGATAGAATTGCGCCCGAGATTGTTGACCGTGGACGGCAGGTCCACTGCCACGCGCGCCGGATTGGTTACCGAGAAGCTGTTGGGCACGGCCGCCAACGCGCCCTTGAGCTCGATCGTCAAGAAGACGCCGGCACCGGTCTGCGTGGCATCGATGCGCTCGATACTGTTGCCCGCCGCCCCATCGACGGTGTCCTGCGCCAAGGTGGCGCCCGCCAGAAATAGGGCAAGGCCACCAGCGCAAAGTACCGCGCGAATCGAACGCTTCTTGGAACAAATCATCGCTTACTCCCTTGCCCGGAGCCGGCCTGGCTCTCTTGCAACTCGAGTTTTTGGGGCCGTTCGACCCATTCGCCCGCGGCGTCCTGGTAGATTTCCTTGAGTACGACCTCGGTTTCCGAAATGCGGGTCACCAGTCCGAAATTCTGTCCCGCATAGTTGCCGATTCGCACCAGATGCGTGGCACCGTTGGTCTCCAGCAGGGCAACGTTGTTGCCGCCCTGACGCATCATTCCGACCATCCGGATCTGATCCAGGGGGAAACCCTCCAGCACCTCGCGGCGGCGTTCGAGGTCGGGTTTGATGGCGCTCGCGCTGCCCCGCTCCTCGCGCTGACGCGCCACGACCATCAGTATCTTCTGCGGGTCAAAGGGGTCGGCCTGGCCGTGCGCCTCATACACGTACGGCGCAAATTCCTTCGGCTCGTCGACTTTCTGCGCGGTCGGCTTCATCGCCTGGCGCTGCTCCGTCATCCATTGCTGGATTTCGCCTTCGTCCGAAAGCCCGCACGCCCCCAGGAGCAGGGTAAGCGCCACGACAGACGCGCCGACCAGCAGCCGGCGGCTCGGTAGCACGCCGGCTTCCGTGGTTGGCCCAAGCAACCGACAAAAACTGAAAGCCTTTCTCATTTCTTTGCCGCCTTCGAAGCTTCGCGCGCCTTGCGTTGCGCCGCCATCTCATCTTCCTCAAAATACCGGAAGGTCTTGGCCGTCGCATCCAGTGTCAGGGTCAAATCCTTGGTCGACTGGATATTGAGATTGTTGAGGGTAACAATTCGCGGCAAATTGGCAATGTCGCTGGCAAACGCGCCCAGGTCGTGGTAACGACCCGAGACCTTCACGCTGATCGGCAGCTCCGCGTAGTACTCCCGCAGATTCACCTGGCCCGGGCGGAACAGCTCGAACTGCAGCCCGCGCCCGATCCCGGCCTGGTTGATGTCCGAGAGCAATGCGTCCATCTCCGCCTTGCTCGGCAACTGCTTCTCCAGGGTGATCACGTACTGATTGACCTGCTCCTTCTGCCGCCGCAGTTCGTCCAGATTGATGGACTGCTGCAGTTTCACCCGATATTGCTCTTTGAGCTTGATTTCGTTCTGGCGCAGGGTATCGAGTTCTTCCATTTGCCCGCGCCAAACGGCGAAATATCCCAAAGCGGCGCAGATGACCACGACCGCGCCCCAAAGCGTCATGCGCGGGAACATCGGCCAGCTGCCAACGTTTTCCAGCGACAGGCCGCGGAATTTCGCCGAGATGTCGGAAATGTTCGCCATGGTTGCTTGTGCTGACCCTCGGTTCTTCGTCGCTCGTTAGGTCTTCTTGACTCCCGGATTGGCGCCGGGAGGACTGGGGGACTGCGTGCTGGGCTTCCGCTCCGCGCTCTGCCTCATCGAGAAATTGAGCGAAAACTCGAAAAGCCGCCGCTGTATGCTCTGCGGCTCCTTGGTGGCCAGCTTGATCTCGATCAGTTCCGGCCGCTCCACGTATCGCCCGTTGTTTTGCAGATTGCGCAAGAACTCGGAAACGCGCTCGTTGGACGCGGCCCAGCCGACGACATTGACCTTGCGGCCATCTTGCTTGATCGACTTCAGGTAGATTCCTTCCGGGGTCTGACGCGTCAGTTCGTCGAGCAGGTACACCGGCTGATTGCGATCGGATTGCAGGTCCTCGACGGCTTTCTGCCGCGAGCGCAGCGCCTCGATTTCCTGCCGCAAGGAGGCGATCTCCTTGATCTGTATGTCGAGTTTCGCATTTTCGCGGGTGATCAGCTCGTTGCGGTCCTTCTGGTTGCCCAGGTATCCCTCGAGCACCGACCACACCAGCAACACCAGCGTTGCACCCGCGACGACGCTGAGCCCGGTGAGAAAGTAGAAAGCACTCTTCTGGCGCCGGCGACGCACCTCCCGGTGGGGCAGCAGATTGACGCGAATCGTCATTTGTCGAATCTCCGCATCGCCAGACCGCACGGGGTCAGTAACGCCGGCGCGTCCAACCGCAACTGGCGCTCGCGCAGGTTAGATGCCAATTCCATTCCCTTGAACGGAGAGNNACCTGAGCCCGGTCCATCAGCGCCTCGGGCAGTCCCGTGACCACCGAGGAACCGCCGGCAAGCATGATCTGATCGACCCGCGTGTACGGCGTGGAGGTGAAGAAAAACTGCAGAGCCCGGGTGATTTCGGTCGTCGTCGAATCGATAAAGGGCTTGAGCACCTCGGCTTCGTAGTTGGCCGGCAGGTCGCCGCTGCGCTTCTTCTGTTCCGCGTCCTCCGGGGATATCGAATATGCGCGCGCAATGTCGGCCGTCAGCTGCTGCCCGCCAAAGGGCTGTTCCCGCTCGTATATCGCCTCCCCATCGAGCAGAACCGTCACGCTGGTGGTATTGGCGCCCACGTAAAAGACCGCGATCACCAGGCCCTCACCGCGATTGGGCAACTGCTCCACCAGGCGCGCAAGAGCGGCGCGCGCCGCAAAGGATTCCACGTCCACCACGACCGGATGCAGCCCGGCCGCCTGCGCCACCGCCATGCGATCTTCGACCTTTTCCTTGCGCGATGCGGCAATCAGCACCTCCACATCGTCCGGGGCGTTGGGAATCGGCCCCAGAACCTGGAAGTCGAGGCTGACCTCATCGAGCGCGAAAGGGATGTACTGGTTGGCCTCGCTCTCAACCTGCATCTCCATCTCCTCCTCGCGCAGGTTGCCCGGCAGGGCAATGCGCTTGGTGATGACGGCCGATGCCGGCAGCGCCATGGCTACGTTCTTGACGCGCGTCCCGCTGCGCCGCCAGACGCGCTTGACCGCATCGGAGACGACGTCGATCTTGTCGATGTTGCCATCGACGACCGCACCCCGTGGAATCGGTTCGATTGCGTAGCGCTCCAATCGCACCACGCCGGATCCGGCATCGATCAGCTCGACCAGCTTTACGCTCGACGAACCGATGTCCAAGCCCAGAAGTGGCGGTGTCTTGGACGAAAAAAACGGCAATTCGAAGGCCAAATCGGCACTCCCAGTCAGACTGGCGATCCCGGACGATACATGTGTCGCGCCATTGGGGCATTCCCCAGTATCTGCAGAGCCCCAAAACCCGTTCCTTGTCCGACTCGGAACGGCCCAGGCGCCGGGCATTTCCCTTATGTTCCAGGAATTTACCGACCCATTATCCGACACTGCTTCAAATGCTAGCAAGAGCGACCGTCTGGGCCAAGCCCATTGAACGGTTGAGCAGTGGCAGTTTTCCGGTATTGCGAATTGTCTATGGCAGCGCGCAGCGTGCCGCAACTGCTCTTGGGTCGAGCGCGTGGCCCTGCGGCGGGAGGGCGCCGGCAGGTCCCTGCCTATAATCCGCGGCCGTCCTGCAAATTCGCACATTCGAGGGCACCGTGGCGTCCGCAGCAACAAATTTCGTTCTCCGAGTTCGCCAGTGGTTGCAGAAATCGGTCCGCGCACGTCCGGCACGAGTGTTGGGCTTTGCCGTGATCTTGGTAAGCGCCGCCCTGGCCTGCGTCTTTTTGCTGGGCACACTGGTTTTCTCCATTGCCTACTACCACCTGCCGTCGATCGAGGCGCTCACCGATTACCGGCCAAAGGTCCCGCTGCGGGTCTGGACTGCCGACGGGGTGCTGCTGGGCGAGTTTGGCGAGGAGCGGCGCAGCCTGGTCGCGATCCAGGATGTCCCGGAGCGCCTCAAGCAGGCGATCCTGGCCGCGGAGGACACCAACTTTTACCACCACGGCGGCGTCGATGCGCTGGGGATACTGCGCGCGACCTTCGCCAACCTGCTCTCCGGGCACCGCGCGCAGGGCGCAAGCACGATCACGATGCAGGTGGCGCGCAACTTCTTCCTGAGCTCGGAGCGCAGCTACACCCGCAAGGTCTACGAAATCGCCCTCGCAGTCAAGATCGAATCTTCGCTTTCGAAGGACCGGATACTCGAGGTCTACATCAACCAGATCTACCTGGGGCAACGCGCCTACGGTTTCGCCTCCGCCGCACAGATCTATTTCGGCAAATCGTTGTCGGACTTGACGCTGGGCGAATGCGCGATGCTCGCCGAGCTTCCCAAGGCGCCGAGCACCGGCAATCCGCTGACCAACCCCAAGGGCGCGCGCGCGCGCCAGCGTTACGTTCTCGGGCGCATGCTCGCGATCAACACGATCACGCGCAAGGAGTACGAGGCCGCCATGGCCGAAGACGTGCACGTGCGCGCCGAAAACGCCACCGTAGCGAACATGACGCATTCGCGTGTGCGCGCGGAGTACGTCGCCGAACTGGCGCGTCAACTGGTAACGGACGTCTTCCACGAGGAAGCTTATACGCGCGGACTCAACGTCTACACGACGATTTCCAGCGGGGATCAACAACTGGCATACGAGGCGTTGCGCGCCCAGGTACTGGCCTACGATCAGCGCTACGGCTACCGCGGCCCGGAGCGGCAAATCGACCTCGGGGGCGAAGCCGAGCAGCGCGACCGACGCATCGGCGACGCGCTGACCGCCGCTCCCGATGTCGCGGGGTTTGCCGCGGCGGTGGTACTGGAGGCCAGTGCGCGCGCGGTCAAGGCGCAACTGGCCGGGGGCACCACGATCCGCATCGATGGCGAAGGTTTGCGCTTTGCCGCCACGGCACTTAGTCCAAAAACGGCGCCTTCGCGGCGCATCGTTCCCGGCGCCCTCATCCGCGTGGCCCGAGGCGGCAAAGACAGCTGGAGCATCGTGCAACTGCCGCAAGTCGCGGCCGCGTTCGTCTCCGCCGACTCACGCGACGGTGCGGTCCGGGCGCTGGTGGGTGGCTTTGATTTCAATCTGAACAAGTTCGATCACGTGCTGCAGGCCTGGCGGCAGCCGGGCTCGAGCTTCAAGCCTTTCATTTACGCCGCCGCGCTGGAAAAGGGAATCATGACGAGCACGCTCGTCAACGATGCGCCGGTTAGCGTAGCGCCGGAGCTTACGGGCGGGCAGCTGTGGGAGCCGAAGAACTACGAAGCGGGCTTTGAAGGGCCGATGCGCTTGCGCCAGGGACTTGCCAAGTCCAAGAACATGGTATCGATACGCGTGTTGCAGGCGATCGGACCGGCCTACGCGCAAATGTATATAACGCGTTTTGGATTTGACCCGGACAAGCATCCCCCGTTTCTTACGATGGCCCTGGGTGCCGGATCGGTGACGCCCTGGCAGGAATTGGCCGCGTATGCCGTCTTTGCCAATGGCGGCTTCGGCATCCACCCCTACATCATCAGTCGTGTCGTTGACGGCAACGGCAGGGTTCTCATGGAGGCAACGCCGCAAGTCGCGGGCGATACCGCCCCGCGGGTGTTGGACGCGCGCACCGCCTTCATCGTCGACTCCATGCTCAAGGACGTCACCCGCTATGGCACGGCCGCACGCGCGGCGAGCCTGAATCGGGCGGACGTAGCAGGCAAGACCGGAACGACCAACGAATCCCACGATGCCTGGTTCGCAGGCTATGCGGGCGGGCTCGTCGCGATCGGCTGGGTCGGATTCGATCAGCCGCGCCAGCTGGGCGTGCGCGAGACCGGTGGCGGTCTGGCCCTGCCGATCTGGATCGACTACATGGCCGGCACTCTGAAGGGCGTCCCGGAGTCTACCCGCGACATGCCCCCCGGCGTGGTGCAGATCAATGGCGAGGTCTACCTGGAAGAGTTCCAACCTGGCCAAGGAGTCGCTAGCCTCGGCTTGGACGATCATCCGCCGGACGATGCGAAGCCGCCCACCCCAACGGGTAGCGCTCCCAACGACCAGGTCTTCTGAGCCGAGGAACACCCCGCGCGCGCCCGCTAGCGACGCGCGGGCGCGTCGCCAGGGCCCTCAGCGCGGCCGCAGGACCACATTCTGGCCAAGCTCTTCGGACACGACCCGCGACAGGGCTACGAAGAACTCCTCCCCGCTCCTGAGGTCGCACCACCGGGTACCGTCGAAGCCAAAGTGTATCCCGCCGCTGCGCGAGGCCAGCCACAACTGCCGCATCGGCGTCTGCGCGTTCACAACAATCCGCGCTCCGTCGTCGAATTCGATCGTCAGCACAAAAGCGCTGACCGAACATTCGGCGGCAATCCGGGCGTCGTCGATCGCCGATTCGATCTGCCCCAGCGTCAGCTCGACGTTGCGCAGGAATTGCGATTCAGTCATGTTAGATTGGTGCCATGAAAAAGGATTCTGCAGCAGCCACTGTCACAGCGGCGCTACAGCGAACAGCGATTTTTCCTCTCGCATTGCTGCTGCTCGTCGCCTGCGGTCAGAAGGGCCCTTTGCAATTGCCGGGGCAAAGCAAGGATACGCCTTGGCCGTTTCGCCCGAGCGCCCCCGCAAGCCCTCCCGGCGCAGCCAAAGACGCGCCTGGCGCCGCCAGCGGCAATAATGCCGATGGCGCCAGCGCAAATCGCACGGACACCGGCGGCCCGACCAGTGCCGCCACACCGAACCAGGGCGGCGGCACCGGGACGGGCAATGACGGCGCGGCTAGCGGCACCAGCGCGCAAGAGGCAGCGCCGGCCAAGACCGAAACCGGTTCGCAGGGCCCAAAATGACGGCGCAGGCCGACCATCCGTTCGTCTACGACGGTGGCGCCTTGTGCTGCGAGGCCGTGCCATTGACGCAGATCGCCGCGCACGTGGGCACGCCGACTTACGTCTACTCCAAGCGCGCCATCCTGGCGGCCTACCGTCGCTACGTCGAGGCATTAGCCGGCCGTTCCGCGCTTGTGTGCTACGCAGTGAAGGCCAACGCCAATCTCGGCGTCCTCAACTTGCTGGCGCGCGCCGGCAGCGGCTTTGACATCGTGTCCGGCGGCGAGCTGGAGCGCGCCCTAGCCGCCGGCGCAGCGGCGGCGCGCATCGTTTTCTCCGGCGTCGGCAAGACCGAAGCCGAGATCGGCGCTGCGCTGGCGGCCGGGATTGCCTGTTTCAACGTGGAGTCGGCCGCCGAGCTCGAGACGATCGACCGCGTCGCCCGCGCGGCAGGAAGGCGCGCACCCATTTCCCTGCGCATCAATCCAGACGTCGATCCGCGAACGCACCAGTACATTTCGACTGGCCTCAAGTTCAGCAAGTTCGGGATCGCGGTGCCGGAGGCCGAGGAACTGTACCGACGCGCGGCGCGCCTGTCCGGAATTGAAATCGCCGGAATTGACTGCCATATCGGCTCGCAGATCACCAGCATCGACCCGTATGTCGAGGCGGCCGAGCGCGTTTTCGATCTGGTCGACCGCCTGGGCGCGCAGGGAGTGGGTCTGCGGCACATCGATTTCGGTGGCGGCCTGGGCATTGCATATCGCTGCGAGATCGCTCCGAGCATCGAGCAGTTCATCGCGGCCCTGCTTGCCTGCGCGGATCGCCGCGGCCATGGCGGCAAGACGCTGCTCTTCGAGCCTGGCCGCTCGATCGTCGGCAATGCAGGCGCGCTGCTCACCCGGGTGCAAGTCATCAAGGCGGGGGCGGCGAAAAATTTCGCGATCGTCGACGCCGGCATGAACGATTTGCTGCGGCCCGCCCTCTACGAGGCGTGGATGGACGTGCAGCCGGTGGTGCTGCGTACCGGGGAAAAACGCTCCTTCGACGTCGTCGGACCGGTCTGCGAGAGCGCCGACTGGCTTGCTCGCGACCGATCGCTCACGGTGCTTGCGGGGGACCTGCTTGCCATATTGTCCGCGGGCGCGTACGGCATGAGTATGGCGAGCAACTACAACAGCCGCGGTCGGCCAGCCGAAGTCATCGTCGATGGCGACCAATACCACCTGGTGCGCCCGCGCGAGTCGGCTGCCGATCTGTACGCAACCGAAACCGTGCTTCCCTAGCGCCCCGCCGCGCGCGGCGGTAAGACCACGCCGCTACTGCGCGCGCAGCCCGGCCACAAAATCGGCCAGCGCCTTGATCTCCGGGTCCGAGAGGCGAAAGGCGATTTGCTCCATGGGTTCGCTGTTATGGCGCGAACCCTCCCGGAACGCACGCAGCTGCGCTTCGATGTAGTCGCTGTGCTGGCCGCTGATCTTCGGGAACCGCACCGGCAGTCCGTCGCCCGACGGCCCATGACAGCCGGCACAGGCCGGCACGGCCTTTTCCGGCACACCCACTCGGTACAGCCGTTGCCCCAGCTGGGTGGCGTCGGCCCCGCTCGCGGTACCCGACGTCGGCGTCTGCGAGGCGAACCAAGCGGCAACATTTTGCCGGTCCGTCGGCGAAAGAGAGGCCGCAAACCCGTTCATGACCGCGCTCTCGCGACCGGTCTTGTCGCCCGGCGGCTTGGCCAAGTCGGTGAGCTGCTTAACGAGGTATTCGGCGCTTTGCCCGGCAAGCTTGGGATTGGAGGAAATCACGGAGTTGCCGTCCGCGCTATGGCAGGGCGCACACACCTGCGCGGCAATCTGCTTGCCCTTGGCCGCGTCGGGGCGCTGCCCCGCAGGCGCACTTGCGCCGGCCGCGCAAACACCGCCGGCCATGCCGCCCAAGGCGAGCAATACGACTGCCGCCCGCAGGCTCGCAACACCAAACCGGTTCGTTTCCATGCGCTTGGACTTCCTTTTCTCCTGGGACTCGGGACGCGGCAAGCGGCACCCGGCGCGGCACCTGCTCAGCGGCTATGCTGCGCATTTTACCGAGGAGCGAGATGCTCCGCATGCGGCCTGCATATTTGAAACCGTGTCTCCTTCTCCCCGCTTCCCTTCCGCCGAATTCGCCACTTCCGTCGCCGAGTTGCCAGCGTTGGCCCAGGCGACGCTTGCCATGCTCCCAGAACTGGCGTTTGTCGGGCGCTCGAACGCGGGCAAGTCAACCGCGATCAACCTGCTGACCGAGCGCCGCCGCCTGGCTTTCGCGTCCAAGACACCGGGGCGGACGCAGATGCTCAATTTCTTTACGGTGCTCGACGATGCGCCGGTGGCGCAGCGCAAGGCCTGTGCCTACCTGGTCGATCTGCCCGGTTACGGGTTTGCCAAGACCGACGCCATGACCCGCGACCGCTGGGACGCTCTGGTAGGCGGCTACTTGCGATCGCGCCGAATGCTGCGGGGCGTAGTGCTGGTGATGGACGCACGACGGCCCTGCCTGCCCGCCGACGAGGAGTTGCTCGCTTGGATCTGTGGCCGCGACGACCTCGATCGCTTTCGCTTGCACCTGCTGCTCACCAAGATCGACCAGATCGGCACCGCCCAGCGCCGCGCCGCCTTAGCGCTTGCCGAGCAGCGGGCCGAAGAGCTGCCCATAGCGACCTCGGTGCAGCTTTTTTCGGCGCTCGATCGCAGCGGCGTTGAGGAGTTGCGCGATTCGGCCGCCCAGATCCTGGAGAGCTGAACAAGACGCCAGGGCCGGTAAAATCGCCTGCTCACCCATCGCTGTTGCTGGCGCCTGCCGCGCCACGGAGACCCGGTATGCCCGCCCCGACCTTTGCGTTTGCAAGTTTTCCCACGACCCGGCTGCGCCGCATGCGCCGCGATGATTTTTCGCGCCGCATGATGCGCGAACACCGGTTGGCACCCGATGACCTGATCTACCCGGTCTTTGTCGTCGACGGCGCAACGCGACGGGAGATGGTGGCGTCGATGCCCGGGGTAGAACGCATGACGCTCGAACCGCTGTATCGCGTTGCCGAGGAATGCCTGGCGCTGAAGATTCCCGTGCTCGCCCTGTTTCCGGTCCTGGACGCGGGCCGCAAGAGTGCCGACGGCCGCGAGGCGTGCAACCCCGAGGGCCTCGTGCCGCGGACGGTCCGTGCGCTCAAAGCGCGCTTCCCGGAACTGGGCATCCTGACGGACGTCGCGCTGGACCCGTACACCACGCACGGACAGGACGGCTTGATCGACGCCAGCGGCTATGTCCTCAACGACGAGACGATCGAAGTGCTCCAGGTCCAGGCACTGGTGCAGGCGCAGGCGGGCGTCGACATCGTGGCCCCCAGCGACATGATGGATGGTCGAATCGGGGCCATTCGCCAGACCCTGGAGGCTGGCAAGCACATTCACACGCGCATCATGGCCTACTCGGCCAAGTATGCCAGCGCGTTTTACGGGCCGTTCCGCGACGCCGTCGGCTCCCGGAGCAACCTGGGCAAGGCGAACAAGGCCGTCTACCAGATGGATCCGGCCAACAGCGACGAGGCGCTGCGCGAGGTCGGCCTGGATCTGCAGGAGGGCGCCGATATGGTGATGGTCAAGCCGGGGATGCCCTACCTCGACATCGTTCGGCGCGTGAAGGACACGTACCGAGCGCCGACCTTCGTGTACCAGGTGAGCGGCGAGTACGCCATGCTCAAGGCCGCCTGCGCCAATGGCTGGCTTGACGAACGGGCCGCGGTGATGGAGTCGCTGATCGCCTTCAAGCGCGCTGGTGCCGATGGGGTGCTGAGCTACTTCTCCTTGCAAGCTGCAAGGTGGCTGCGCGAGGATAGCGACGGCTAGCGTTGCGCGGTAACACTACCGCGCGGGGCCCGCCGTGCGGACGCCATCGGCCGCGACCGGTCGCTGTGCTTCCGACCGGTTTCCCGGCGGTGCCTCGTGGCGCGCGGCAGGGCCTACGGAGTGCCGCTCGAGAAATTGCTGCGTTGCCGCACCCCAGGAAAATCGGTCCGCGTAGGCGCGGCAGGCGCCGCGATCGATGCGCAGCGCGGCCAAGGCCGCCTTACGCAGATCCTCGTCGAGCACGGCCACGCCGGAGTCGCCGACGACGTCGAGCGGCCCCTGGACCGGGAAAGCCGCGACCGGCGTACCGCACGCCAAGGCTTCGAGCAAGACCAGGCCAAAGGTGTCCGTTCTGCTGGGAAAAACGAAAACGTCCACGCTCGAATACAACTGGGCCAGCTCTTCGCGGCTCAGGATCCCGAGAAAACGCACCTCGGGGTGGCGGCCTTTGAGCAGTTCGAGTTCGGGCCCGATGCCGGCCACCATTTTCGTGCCGGGCAGATCGAGGTTGAGGAAGGCCTCGATATTCTTTTCCACGGACACGCGGCCAACGCACAGGTAGATCGGGCGCGGCAATCCTTGGACCAGCAAGGAAGGTTCGGCGATCCTATGAAACACGTCCAGGTCGACCCCCCGGGTCCACCGCGCGACATTGTCGATACCCCATTCGGAGAGCTCCCGTTCCACGTGCAGCGTCGGCGTCAGAAGGTAGTGCGCCGGCCGGTGGAACCAGCGCAGGAATCGATAGACCCAGGCCTCGGGAATTCCATACATCGCCTTGAGGTACTGCGGAAAGCGCGTGTGATATGCCGTGGTGAAAGCGATCCGGTGCCGCACGCAGTAGCGCCGCGCGGCCATCCCCAGCGGGCCCTCGGTCGCGATGTGCACCGCGTCGGGTGCGGCCGCGCGCACCAACCGCGCCAGCTTGCGGTAGGGCAGCAGCGAGAGCCGAATCTCGCTATATCCCGGACACGCGATGGTGGTAAACGACTGCGGCGAGATGACGTGGACCTCGTGGCCGGCGCGTGCCAGCTCGCGGTTGGTCGCCTCGATGGTCCGCACGACACCGTTTACCTGGGGGTGCCAGGCGTCCGTCACGGTAAGAATCTTCATCCCATTCCCATGTAGCCGCACGACTCCGCCAGCGACGCAGGGCGCGACACGACGACCTGCTCGTCTTCGCTCCAATGCGGCGACGGCAGGTTCGGTGCCAGTATCCGGTTCCACACCAGTATGCGCAATTCGCCTTCGTGTGTTTCTGCCAGGGCCGTCAGACTCTCCACCCAGTCGCCGTCGTTTACGTACAGGGCCCCATCGACGGTCCGGATCTGGGCGTGGTGGATGTGTCCGCAAATTACTCCGTCGTAGCCGCGCCGGCGCGCCTCGCGCACCAGCACGCCTTCAAAGTCGCTGATGAAACTAACCGCGTTCTTGACCTTGTACTTGAGATATTGCGACAGCGACCAATAGCCAAATCCCAGGCGGCCGCGCAGGTTGTTCAGATGCCGGTTGAGCCANNCTCCGAGGTGCGCGAGCCACTTGACGTGCCGGATCACGCCGTCGGCAATATCGCCGTGCACCACCCACATGGTGCGGCCATCGGCGAGCTGGTATTCGGCCTCCTCGCAGATGCTGACGTCGCCGAACTTGAGCCCGCAGAACTGGCGGGCAATTTCATCGTGGTTGCCGGGAACGTAATAGACCTTCGTGCCCTTGCGCGCCTTGCGCAAAATCTTCTGGATCACATCGTTGTGCGACTGTGGCCAGAAGAAGCGGGAGCGCAAGGCCCAGCCGTCGATGATGTCACCGACCAGGTACAGGCTATCGGACTCGTTGTGCCGCAGGAAGTCGAGCAGGTGCTCGGCCTTGCATCCTGCGGTACCAAGATGGATGTCGGAAAGAAAAATCGCGCGGTAGTTGTTCACCGCGGGTGGATCCGGCGACGCGTCCTCTGATGGCCCATCGGGCAAGCGCTGCATCGCGCGCAGGGTACGTATGCCGTATTACGAAATGATGACATGTCATCCCGCCAGCGGGACCTCCCTGTCCACAACCGGCGCCTCTGCGACAGGCCTATCGGAGCAGCCGACGGCGGCTCAGCCCCACCGCTACAAAGTAGCAGGCGACGGCGTAGCCCAGCAACAGTGCCAGATTGAACGCGACCCCCTCCGGTACGCGATCAAGGATCAACGGACGCACCAGCTGAACGAGCGCCGTCAGCGGCAAGAAGGCGGAGATTTCCTGCAGCCACGACGGCAGCCGCGACAGGGGAAAGAATACGCCGCCGAGAAAGATCATCGGCGTCACGACGATCGTGAAATAGGTCGACAGCGTATCCCAGCCCTTAGCGAAGGCGTTCACGATCAACGCCATGGCCGAGAAGGAGAGGCCGGCGACAAACGATAGCGGCAGCACGAGCAAGGCCAAGGGCGTGTGGGCGATGCCTAGCGCCCATACCACGAGCAGCATGGTCGCCCCCGTCAGCAGCGACTTGGTGGCAGCCCAGGCCAATTCGCCCAGCAAGATGTCGTCGATCGACACCGGGGCATTCATGATCGCCGCCCAGGTGTGTTGCACCTCCATGCGGCTATATGCGCCCCAAAGCGACTCGAACTTCGCCGAATACATGACGCTGACGCACAGCGTGCCGCCGGCCAGGTAGGGTAGATACGCCACACCGTCCATCTGCGGCAGCATCGCGCCAAGGCCATAGCCAAACGCCACCAGCGTGATCACCGGCTCGACGATGTTGGACAGGACGCGCTCGTACAGGTACCGGCGCCAAACGAGCAAATTGCGCTGCCAGACCGGGAAGAAGCGGCGCGAGACGCGCGGAACGCTCCAGAACGCCGAGATGCCGGGCATCACCATTCGGCCCGCATCTCGCGGCCGGTCAGCTTCAAAAACACATCCTCGAGATTGGCCGGCCGGTATAGGTAGCGCAAACTCGGACGCAGTTCCAGTTCGCGCAGGATCGGCTCGGCGTCCCGGACATAACAAAACGCGGTCTCGCCGGTGATCTCGACGCGCGAGGCCAAGCTCACGGCCCGGGTGCGTGCCCACGCGGTAGCGCCCTCGCCAAAGACCTCCACGACCTGGGGTTCGATCTGTGCCCGAATGAGCTCGCGCGGGCTGCCTTCGGCGATCTTTCGGCCCCGATCGATTATCGCAAGGCGATCGGCGAGGCGCTCGGCTTCGTCCATGAAGTGGGTCGTGAGCAAGATCGTCTTGCCGCGTGCCAGCAGCTGCTTGAGCCGCTCCCAAATCAGGTGCCGCGCCTGCGGATCCAGGCCCGTCGTGGGTTCATCCATGAGGATGAGACTCGGGTCGTTGACCAGCGCACGCGCGAGCATCAAGCGGCGCTTCATGCCACCCGAGAGTTCGCTGATGCGCGCATGCACCTTTTGCCCCAGGCTGGCAAAATCGAGCAGCTCCGGGATGCGGGCCCGGATCGTCCGCTTGTCGATGCCGAAGTAGCGGCCGTAGACGACCAGATTCTCTTCGACCGTGAAGTCCGGGTCCAGGTTATCCATCTGCGGGACCACCCCCGTGCGCTGACGGGCCATGCGCGCGTGGGCCGGCACCGCCTGCCCCAGCAGGTCGATGGCGCCCGACTGGTACGCCGTCAGACCCAGGCAGCAGCGCAGGATGGAGGTCTTGCCGGCGCCATTGGGGCCCAGCAGGGCATAGCATTCGCCGGCGCGGACCGCGAACGTAACGCCGTCAACCGCCGCAACCGCGCCATATACCTTGCGCAGCTCGTGCACGGACAGGGCCGCCGCGGAAACGGCCGCCGCGCCCTCTGCGGCCATGGCGCTGTCAGGTGCCCTGTTTGGCTGCAACCGTGTCGGCGGCAGCGGGCTCCGGCCGATCCACCAGTTCCATCAGCGCCATGGGTGCGTTGTCGCCGACCCGAAAGCCGAACTTGAGGATGCGCGTGTAGCCGCCCGGACGGGTCTTGTAGCGCGGACCGATCTGCTCAAAAAGCTTGACCACCACTTCGCGATCGCGCAGCCGATTGAAGGCCAGACGCCGGTTGGCCAGCGACGGGTCCTTGGCCAAGGTGATCAGGGGTTCGACCACCCGGCGCAATTCCTTGGCCTTGGGAAGCGTCGTCTTGATCAGTTCGTGGCGCAACAGGGAGTTGGACATGTTGCGCAGCATTGCCAGGCGGTGACTGCTGGTCCGATTGAGCTTCCGCAGTCCGTGTCCGTGACGCATGGATGTTTCCTTTGCAAGTCTTGTTCCGGATTCTTCGATCCCTGGCGGGGCAATTGCCGCGACTGCAATCCCGAGGGCGGTCCGGTTGTGGTTCGTGGGTTGTTCGTCTCCGGGCGCGGCGGCAGGCGGTCGCACCCGGAGCTTTTCGGGTTACTTGTCCAGTCCGACCGGCGGCCAGTTCTCCAACTTCATGCCCAGTGTAAGGCCACGCGCCGCAAGCACTTCCTTGATCTCGTTGAGCGACTTGCGGCCCAGGTTCGGGGTTTTCAACAGTTCGTTCTCGGTGCGCTGGATCAGATCGCCGATGTAGTAGATATTCTCGGCCTTGAGGCAATTGGCCGAGCGAACGGTGAGTTCGAGATCGTCCACCGGGCGCAGCCCGGGCGCAGCAAAATCGGGTCGACGTCCGGCGAGGTGCGCTGCGAGTGCACCGGCTCGGCTACCCCCTCGAGCGCGGCGAAGACCGACAGCTGCTCGACCAGAATGCGGGCCGACTGGCGCACCGCCTCCTCCGGAGTGATGGCCCCGTTGGTCTCAATCGTCATCACCAGCTTGTCCAGATCGGTCCGCTGCTCGACCCGCGCACTTTCCACCGTATAGCTCACGCGGCGAACCGGCGAGAAGGAGGCATCCATCACCACTTTGCCGATCGTCGTCGAGTGGTCCTCGCGGAAGGCGCGCACGGTTCCAGGAATGTAGCCGCGGCCCTTTTCGATCTTGATCTGCATCTCGAGCTTGCCCCCGGTGGTCAGGCGGGCAAGCACATGGTCCGGGTTGACGATTTCGACGTCGTGCGGCAGTTCGATATCTGCGGCGGTGACAACGCCTTCGCCTTCCTTGCGCAGGTTCAAGCTGACCTCATCGCGATTGTGCAGCTTGAACACGATGCCCTTCAGGTTCAGGAGAATGTCGACGACGTCCTCGCGCACGCCGTCGATCGTCGAATACTCGTGGACCACACCCTCGATTTGCGCCTCGGTCGGTGCATAGCCGACCATCGACGAAAGCAGTATGCGCCGCAGCGCGTTGCCCAGCGTATGCCCATAGCCGCGCTCAAACGGCTCCATCGTAACGATGGCGCTATGCGGGCCGGTAGACTCTACCTCGATGGCACGCGGCTTCAAAAGACCTGATGTACTCATGGACGATCCCCTTCAATACCCTCGGCTCGTTACGCCGATAAGGCTGCTGGATGGTCGCGGGACTAAACAACGAAAGAACCGGCCTCCCACAAATTCCGGTACTCGGGAAGCAGCCCGCCCCCGGCAAGGCAGCGGGCCGCGCAAAAATCAGCGCGAATACAACTCGACGACGAGAGACTCGTTGATGTCCTGGGCAACGTCACCGCGATCCGGCAGCGCCTTGAACTTGCCGGTCATCTTCTGGGCATCGACGTCGACCCAAGAAGGGAAACCGCTTTGCCCTGCCAGCTGCAGGGCGTCCTGGACCCGCGTCTGCTTGCGGGCCGCTTCGCGAACCGCGAGCTGGTCACCGGCTTCCAGGAGCATGGACGAGATATTGACGACTCGGCCGTTGACCTCGATGGCGCGGTGCGAAACGAGCTGCCGTGCCTCGGCACGCGTCGAGCCGAATCCCATCCGGTAGACGACGTTGTCCAGGCGCGATTCGAGCAGCGCGATCAGGTTGGCGCCGGTGTTGCCACGACGGCGTTCGGCCTCGGCAAAGTAGCGCCGGAACTGGCGCTCCAGAACGCCGTACATTCTTTTGACTTTTTGCTTCTCGCGCAGCTGCACGCCATAGTCGGAGAGGCGCGCGCCGGACATGCGACCGTGCTGCCCCGGCTTGCTGTCGGCCTTGCACTTCGAATCGAGCGTGCGCCGGGCGCTCTTGAGAAACAGGTCGGTGCCTTCGCGTCGCGATAGCTTGAGTTTTGCTCCGGTGTGGCGAGCCATGTGGATTCCTATTGAGCCAAATTCGGCGCAGTTGTCAGGCGATGGGCCTGCGCGTCCGCCCGGAAACCTGGGGCCGCGCGCCAGCTAGATTGTCGAATCCCATCGGGGATTGTTCTTCGCGACGCGGATCAGACACGGCGGCGCTTGGGAGCACGGCAGCCGTTGTGCGGCACCGGCGTAATGTCCTGGATCGAAGCGATGCGAAAACCGCAGGCATTGAGCGCCCGCACCGAGGACTCGCGGCCGGGTCCCGGACCCTTGATCCGAACCTCGAGATTCTTCACCCCGCACTCGAGCGCCGCGCGCCCGGCAGCCTCGGCCGCGACCTGCGCGGCGAACGGCGTCGACTTGCGCGATCCCTTGAAACCGGCCCCGCCACTGGTGGCCCAGGACAGGGTATTACCCTGCCGGTCCGTGATCGTGATGATCGTATTGTTGAACGAAGCATGGATGTGGGCAATGCCCTCCGCGACGTTCTTCTTGACCTTCTTGCGCGCCCGCTGGGCGGCAATCTGCTGCGGGGTCGGAGATCTGGTTGCCATGCTTCAGTGCCTCGCTAAGTTGCTACGCTAAGTTGCTACGAATATCGGCTGCTGTTCGATACCGCGACGCCATGCGTCCGGCGATCGGCTGCGCCTCCGATCAGGCGCCCTTCTTCAGCGACACGCCGGCCTTGCGCGGCCCCTTGCGCGTGCGCGCGTTGGTTCGAGTACGTTGCCCGCGAACCGGCAAGCCGCGACGGTGCCGCACCCCCCGATAGCAACCCAGGTCGATCAGGCGCTTG
>OKRD01000049.1 GCA_900290335.1 Burkholderiales bacterium
GTCGGTCGGAGGAAGTTGCTCATGCACGGCATCCAGGCTGGCGGCGAATCGACGTTGCAATTCCGGTACGGATGCCCGCGCGGTGTTAAGTCCGACAGGCGGCTAGCCACCTTATTCACCGGATAAGTCGGTATCGCATCGATTATGACATAGCAACAGATATGCGCGCGCGCCACCGCCGGCTGGCTGCACCGCGTTTTGGACCATATCTGTGAGGCGTCGGGGGTTGATCAGGAGGGGTTCTGCCGGGGCACTCGCCCCATCGCTCACGGCGGACGCAGGCTCAGCGCGCCGACCAACCCACGGAACAACGCCACGTCCGGGCAGTTGGCGGCGAACGCCAGCCTGACCCGGCTCGCGGTTTCCTTGATCCGCACCGCGATCTTCAACAACCGCAGCCGGATGGTGGAGAACTCGCCTCTGGCCAGCGGCTGCGGCTTGGGGATGGTGTCGCGCACCGTCAGCATCAGCCAATAGGCGGCGGGGTGGAGTATCAGGCGCATCTGATTGGCGAGCGGTGAGCGGCAACTGGTTCGATCGGAGGCCAGTTGGCCCTTGTGGCGCTTGATCAGGTTCTCGGCCTGCCCGCGAGCACAGTAGATACTTCTATAGAGCCACTCGGCTGGGCAATGAGTGATGTCGGTGACGACATAGCGGACATCGAGGCCCTTCCGCATCGCCTCGATCCGCGCCACGACGCGGCGGCGATGCGACCAGGATTTGGCGGCATAGCGGGTCTCGGCGTAGTCGCGCACCGCGTCCAGGTTGCCGATGGCGCGCCGGACACACACCTCGTCGGTCTTGGCGAAGACCTGAGCATCCAGCACCGCATTCTTGGCCACGCCGAAGACGTACTGGACGCCATTCTCCCCGCACCAGGTCATCGCCTCCTGCCGCCCATAATGGCTGTCGCCGCGGATCGGGTCGCGAAGCGAACCGATGTGGCGGAAGGCGTCAGCCACACTGGTGATGACGGTGTTCGGCCAGTGCCGCCGGATGCGCCGCACCAGCCGGCGCAGATGAGCGCGAACCTCCTTGCCATCGGGCGTCTTGCCCGGGCGCAGGATGGTCAGGACGCAGTGACCTGTGTCTGCGTCATACACATGGACCGGCATGAAGCAGCGTTCATCGTAGTGCGCGTTGAACAGCGAGAGCTGCTGATGGCCGTGCACCGCGTCGGCGGTGTCGTCGATATCAAGAGTGACGGTCTTGGGCGGACGCCGGTAGCTCTTGCACCACAGATCCACCATGGCGTGCGTCAGCCGGACCAGGGTACGCAGATCCGGGGCCGTGATCGCCTTCGGCGCTCAAGCCCAACGGGACATGGTCGGTTGCGAGGCCAGGTCGTCGCCGCTCTCCGGCAGCCGTCCGCAGGCCAGTTTGAAGGCCGGTCTTTGCGCAGATCATCCGGATCGTCAGCGTCCGGATAGCCGCAGGCGATGGCGAAGACGCGCGCGCGCAGAATGTCGGCCAGTGTGTGGGTGATCTGGGTCGGGTCCCGGTGGTCCGGGATGATCGCAGCCAGCGTGTCGATCAGGCCAAGCCGCTTGTCGGCGCCGGCCAGCAGCAGCACGCCGCCGTCGGAGCTGATCAGGCCTCCGTTGAAAGCAGCCGCGATCTTCTTCTGCCAGATATACTCCGACTCCCCGGGAAGCCGAAAAACCCCCTTGCCAAGCGTCGCGACTCGGATTCTACCGTCGGCTTGATCCGCCGCGGCTTCCTGGACAGCGAATCGCGCAAGGACCTGACCGAGCTGGCTCGGGACGGGTCTGCGGCGCATCGTCTGGCCCGGCGCGCCAATGCGCTGGTGCTGCTGGACGACGGCATGAGTTCCGAAGCCATCGCGAAAGTCCTGTTGCTGGACGGCGACACGATCCGCACCTGGTACCGCCTGTATGAGGAAGAAGGCATCGAGGGCCTGGCGAGCTTCGGCTATGAGGGCGGCGCCTGCCGGCTGAACGAAGAGCAGCAGGACAAGCTGAAAGCCTGGATCACGGAGACGCCGCCGCGGACGACACGCGAGGTTGGCGCCTGGATCGAGAAAGAATGCGGCATCGAGTACCAGGGCCGGTCTGGCCTGATCGCGCTGCTGCACCGCTTGGGCATGGAGCACCGCAAGCCAAAGACGGTGTCGCGCAAGCTGGACCCGGAGAAGCAGGCCGCGTTCATCAAGGCGTATGAGGACCTGCTGAACCGTTTGGACGCCGATGAAGTGGTGCTGTTCGCCGACGCGGTGCACCCGACGCACGCGGTACGAACGGTCGGGTGCTGGGCGCCGAAGGACACGCCGCTCGCGGTGGCGCAGACCAGCGGGCGGCAGCGCCTGAACATTCATGGCGCCATCGATCTGGAGACCGGCCGCACCCGGATGCTGGAGGTGGAG
>OKRD01000024.1 GCA_900290335.1 Burkholderiales bacterium
CCGACCGCTTGGTCGCGATCACTCCCGAGGGGGAAGCGCTGACGCTTCTTGACGATGGTGAGCCCGGTGCCACGGCAAGATTCGAAGCCGAATTTGCAGGCGGCCAGCCCGTCAGCGCGCAGACACTGGCGGCCTGCGGTGGCAAGGTCGCCCCGTGGATATCGAGCGTCACCTTCGGTGGTGCGCAACTGCGCACCGTGTACCTCGGCAGTTTGAAAGGGACGACGATCCCGTACTTCAGCTCCCCGGTTGCCGGTCTACCGATGGTGCATTGGTAGCGCGGCCGGGCGCCCTGCTGGCACCCGCGACGTATGCAGGTTCCTTCTACGAGGGCAGCGTCGCCATTCCTGGTACGCGGGCCATCGCCGCGGGAGCGGCCGCCGGGCCGCCGCTTGCGAGGCGCTCCTTCATCGCCTTATTGCCTTTGTCCGGACGCCCGACTTCTGGTCGAAATCGCACCCGTACCGGCCGACCCAGTCCCAGCAGCTATGGAGATTGAGCAGCGATGCGCTGGCCTGTGGATACAGCACGATCATGTCGTTGGTATCGGCCCAACGGTTGTACCCGGCGTTATTCACGAAATAGGTGCCAAGCGTCGCGTAGCCCTGCTGAGAACCGTGCAGCGCGACGTACAGCGAGCAACGACGGGCGCCAGCGTAGCTGGCCGCCAGATGGATCCAGCCGGTATTGCCCATGCCCAAGCCGGGCCCAACGAACGGGGTCTGGTCCAAAGCGATCAGGGAGCCGTCGAGCTTGCCGGTGTTGGGCGCACGGCGCTTGCCGTACCTCCACGGCAGTGCGGCGCCGGCTCCGTCAAACCGGCAGTTACTGATGTACGGCGGCAGCGAAAAGTCGCATGGACCGTCACTGGCACCGTTAAAATCCGTCCGGAACGTATGGCCGGCAGCATCGAGTTCCACGTACGGTACGTTGGCGCCGGCGACGAAGCCGCCAATGTCGACATAGAGCCGCTTGGCCTGGCGCGTAACGTTCGGTCCGACGATTGTGTCGTCCTTCCCGACCAATATGTATACGCGCTGGCCGGCAATGTTCTGAACGCTATCGATCCGGCTGCCGCTCCAGCTTTGCATGTTGGCGATCGAACCGCTGATTTGCAGCGTCGCGTCGTTTGCGCAACCCGATTGCGCCTGCCTGGCGCGCACAATCGTACGGGCCGCCGGCAAAGATTCCGACTCCCTTGAAAACCGAGGAATACGCGACCACCATTTGCATCGCGAGAAACCCGCTGGCGGAAAAACCGGAGACCGTGATCTTGCCCGGATCGACGTTGTAGGCGCCGAGCACCGGCGCGGCCTTGCTGGCCTCGCCGTGCGCCCGCCCGGCGATCAAGGCCGCGCACGACAGTGCGCGCAGCAAGAGACGGCCAATTGGTTGCATTCGCAACCCCCGGGCTAGCGCGCAATCGCGAGATCGCGGCGGCGCCCGTCGACGGCACCGTCCGACGACCTGAACGAATGCCTGGACAATTGCTACGCGGGCCGCGCCAACCCGTCTCAGACGTGCAATCCGCTCGCCCGCGCTATGTGCGCCAGATCGAGCAGCGTCTCGGCGCCGATCTTTCGCATGATTCTTGCCCGGTGAATCTCCACGGTCCGGTGGCTGATGCCCAGACGGCGCGCAATTTCCTTGTTCGCAAGTCCCTGGACGGCCAGAACCATCACCTGGCGCTCCCGCTGCGTAAGGCAGCTTACGCGGGCCTGCGCCGACTGATTCACCTCCGCTTGCGATTTCAGCCGGTCACTTTCCAGCAGCGCCGCATGCACGGTTTCTAACAGGGCATTCGCGGTTACGGGTTTTGTCAGGAAATCGACCGCGCCCGCCTTGATCGCCCGCACGCTCATCGGGATGTCACCGTGACCGGTGAGGAAGATGACCGGCAGCGTGATGCCGCGTTTGGACAACTCGGCCTGCAACTGCATGCCGTCCATTACCGGCATCCGCACATCGATGATCGCGCAGCTGCTCGGCACCGGCCGGCAGGCGGCCAGAAATGCCTCCGCGCTGTCGAAAGCTTCCACATCGATGTTCTCCTGCTCCAGCAGCAGGGTCAGGGATTCGCGCACCGCCGGATCATCGTCAACCACGAAAACCGTAGGGTCATCACTCATTGGCCGAAGGGGAGGGTAAAGTGAAACGTTGCGCCGGGGCCCGCGTCCAAATCTGCCCAGAGCTGTCCGCCATGGGCCTCAACGAGGGCTCGACTGATTGCCAGGCCCAGGCCTATCCCATCGCTCTTGGTGGTGAAGAAGGGCTCGAAGATGCGCTGCGCCATCTTCGCGTCAATTCCCGGGCCGCTGTCCTGCACTGTGACCTGCGCCATGTCCCGGTCCGTCATGGTTTGCACCTTGATAGTGACAGCGGGCGTCGGCACCCGTGCTAGGCGCATGGCTTCGACGCCGTTATGCAATAGATTTAGCAACACCTTTTGTATCTGGAGCCGATTGGCCAAGACGGGTCGCAAATCGCGCTGCAGGTCCACGATCGGGCGGAATCCGCCGTAGCCGCTTTCCTCGGCAATGGCGATGGCGTCGCGCACGACCCCGTTGAGGTCGACGGGCTCGGACGGGGCTTCGGCCTTGTGCAGGAAGGCGAGCAGTTCGTGGAGCGTTCGCCCGGCTCGCTGCGCCTGCTCGACGGCCCCTTCGAGAGCGCGCGCCAGCTTTTCGCGCTGCCTCGTCTTGTTCCTCAGGATGCGCAGGGCCGCCTCGCTGTAGGCGGAGATGGATACCAACGGCTGGTTGAGCTCATGGGCGATGGCTGCGGCCGTCTGTGCGNNTCAGTTCCATCTCGCTGCGTCGCTCCTGCATCTCCTTTTCGAGCCGCTTCTGCGCGGAGATGTCCCGGACCGTGCCAATGAGCCGAACGGCACGTCCGCGCTCGAAAAAGGCCTGCCCCGTGGCCTTCATGTGGCGCATCGTGCCGTCGGCGCGGCTGATTACGCGATACTCCACGCTGTACTCGCCGGTTCCGTGTGGATCGAGCGCGTGATCGAAGGCCGCCTGCGTTGCTACGCGATCGTCGGGGTGCACGCCGGCCATAAAAGCAGCGTGGGTAATCGGTTCCTCCGGGCCGACGCCCCAGATCTCCCGCATCCGCTCGTCCCAGTCGATATTGCCGCTGAGCATGTCGCGGTCATAGATGCCCAGACCGGTCGCCGTCTTCGCCAGCCGCAAGCGGTCTTCCCTCGAGCGCAACTCCTGCACAGCGTGCCAATGCTCGGTAATGTCCGTGAGGGCAATGCGCAGCCCCGAGGGTTCGCCCTCGGGGCACAGGCAATCGAGCCGCGCGTGAAAGTGGCTGCCATCTCCGCGCTGCAGGGACAGTTCACAGCTCTGCAGCTCGCCTTGCTGCAGCGCCTGGCGAAAAAAATGCTGCCAGCGGTCTTCGTCCTCGGCAGCAACGACACGCACAAACGGCCGGTGCAGCAGCGCTGCGTGCTCCTCGCGTAGCAGCGTGGCACCCGTCAGGTTGACGCTTGCGATCTGCTCATCGCCGGTCAGCGTAAGGTAGCCGACCGGCGCAAACTCGTACAGGTCTCGGTATCGATCGAGGGATTCCTCCAGAGCGTTCTGCACCCGGCGCAATTCGTCATTTTCCATCGTCAGCGCGATCTGATGCACCTGGAGCTCGTGGAGCATTTCTTGCGCAGACGGCAGCGGTGTCGCGGCGGATTGGCTGCTGGCGAGCACGGCTTCGGCCTGTTCGCCCAATGGCGAGGGCAGGGAAGGGGAGAGCACTTTGCTCATAGGCGTCTGGTGCTGCGATAGGCGCGGGCTGGACGGCATCAGGATCTGGCCGGCGCGCTGCCATCAGTTTGGTCGGTCTGGACGATCCAGAATACTCGTTTGCGCGTCGATGGTACGAGAGTCCGCACTAGCTTCTCCAGACCAATGCCTGCGCGCGGACGCAGCAATAATCATTTACATTTGGGCCCGCGCATACGTGCGGGCACGTATTTTCTCGCGCTGCAACGTCGCGTAATTTCTAGCGCGCGGCGGGAGACAAAATGGTTGCGATCGGGGCAAATCAGGGAGCTTGCAGCGCGAGTGTGCTGGGCGCCGTGACAGGAGTCGATCTGCCGGCGAAGTACCGGCTGGATTGCATCGCCAACGCTGCCCTCCAGCACGCAATAGGGCGCGGATTCATTCGTGGCTACGAGCAAGAGGACTGGATCAATGCCGAGGCCCAGGTTTTGGCGGAGATGTACGGTCTGACCGGATCCTCCAGCTGAGGACCGGAAGAGGTACCGACCCCGCCTTGGCGGGGCACCCGGGATGCGATGGGCGCTTGCGATGCCAAGCCAGGAGCGGCTTGCAGCCGACCGGCGTCGCGATCGAGCGAATGAGTTTTGGTGACGGAACTAGCGATGAAATCATCGATCGAATGCGACTTGGAGGACCTCGAGCCGGCGGTAGCGGCGTGGGAGCGAAAGGCCCAAAGCGAGGGGCTACGCTGCCGCGCTTGCGCGATGAAGATCCCCTTCGGAAATCGCGACGTGTACTTCCGCACCGGAATGTGCGGGCACTGTGCGCACGAGGCGCAAAAGAGCTAAACCGGCGGGCAAGCATTTGAGGCGTCCTTGGTTTGAATACGGTTTTTGTCCATCGCAGCACCCATTTGTCCTGGAGACTTCATACATGAATTCGACATCCGTCCAACTCGCGGAACTGCAACGCAGCCACCTCGATGCGCTGAGCGCGTTCGGCAGTGCGTTGTGCGACGCCACCGAAAAGCTCGCGACCCTGAACTTCGCCGCGACCCGTGCCGTGCTGCAAGAGACTGCACAAGCCAGTCAAAACCTGCTCGGCAGCAGGGACGCCCAGGGGGTTCTGGCAATCGCTGGCGGCTTGGTGCAACCGGCGACCGAGAAGCTGATGCGCTACTCGCGCAATGCCTACGGTATTGCCAGCGGCACGAACGCCGAGCTGTCAAGGATCGTCGAAGCCCAGGTGGCCGAGGGCAACCGCCGGATCGTCGAGTTCGTCGAGATCGCGTTCAAAAACGCTCCCGCGGGGTCGGAAGCTGCCGTTTCGTTTCTCAAGAGCGCGTTCACGGCCTCGAACACCGCCTGCGAGAATATTTCGAATGCGACCAGACAGGCGCTGGAATTGGCCGAGGCCAATCTTGAAGTCGCCGCGACCGAGGTCGTCAAGTCCAAGGCCCGCAAGACCTCCTAGGGCACTCCGTACGTCGGCTCCGAGTTCGCCCGCAGCGCGGACCCTGGTCCGCCTGCGTGGTTCTTGCGCGCGCCGGCCGGCGGCCGACCGGTTGGCGCTTCGCCAAGCGTAGAATTTGCCGCCCTCCCGCTCGCGTAGGAGATATCGACATGGATCGGGCGACGGTTCAGGCATGGGCGCTATCGGCGATGGCGGCAGGGGCGTTGACCGCCGGCCCCTGTGCCTATTCTCAGCCCGCGCAGGGCGAGCAGCAGCCGTACCCCGGCGACATCGGCGGCGTCGTCTCCAGCGCCCACGGAAAAGAGGCGGGAGTCTGGGTCATCGCCGAAACGCGTGACCTAGCGACGCGATACGCCAAGATCGTCGTGACGGACGAACAAGGCCGCTACCTTATTCCGGATCTTCCCGAGGCAAGCTACCGCGTTTGGGTGCGCGGATACGGCTTGGCGGACTCCCCCAAGGTTTCCGCCAGGCCTGGCAGCATCGTGAATCTTGGCGCGGTTCTCGCTCCCGATGCGGCGACCGCGGCGCAGGTTTATCCAGCGGCCTATTGGTACGCGATGATGAAGCTTCCCGAAGAGCAGCAGCTCGCAGATCTGCCGGGCGGACGCAACGCGTATCTGATGTGGATGAAGAACACGGGCTGCGTCGGCTGCCACCAGTTGGGCAATCGGGCGACCCGAACGATTCCGGCAAGTCTGGGCAAATTCGCCTCGGCGCAGGACGCTTGGGTGCGGCGTATCGAGTCCGGGCAAGCCGGCGGGCAGATGGTCGGAATTGCGCAAAGGATCCTTGCCGGCGTCCCGATCAAATACCTGGCCGACTGGACGGACCGAATAGCCGCAGGCGAGCTGCCCGCATCGATCCCGGCGCGCCCGGCCGGCATCGAGCGCAATGTCGTTGCCACCGTGCGCGACTGGTCGGACGCCAAAGCGTACGTGCACGACTTGTCGGGGACCGATCGGCGCCGTCCGACGGTCAATGGCGGCGGTCCGTTATACGGGGCGCCGGAATTGAGCAGCGACAACTTTCCGATCCTCGATCCGGTGCGCAATGTCGCCACCACCTTCCGGGCGCCGGTGCGGGACTTGGACACACCCACCACGCACGATGACCCGGTCCTCGCGCCGTCTCCCTATTGGGGTGATGAGCCGATCTGGGACAGCCGGGCGAATGCGCACAACCCTATGCTCGATCGTCTGGGCCGCGTGTGGTACACCGCGCGAATTCGTGCGGCGAACAATCCGGCCTTCTGCAAGAAGGGTTCGCAGCATCCCTCCGCCAAACAATTTCCAACGGAGCAGTCCCAGCGTCAGCTGGCGATGTACGAGCCGAGGACTGGGGAATACACGTTCATCGACACTTGTTTTGCCACGCACCACCTGCAGTTCGGTGAAGACCAGAACGATACGCTGTGGACCAGCGGCGGCCACGAGCTGGTGGGCTGGATCGACACGAAGAGATTTGCCCAAACCGGTGATGCAGCGGGTGCGCAGGGCTGGGCTCCGCTGGTCCTGGATACCAACGGCAACGGCAAGCTGGACGAGTGGGTCGAGCCCGGCGAGCCGATGAACCCAACCCTCGATACGCGCCTTGCGGTGAATCCCTACGCCATCATGCCGAGCCCCGCCGATGGGTCCGTCTGGGGTTCCGTGGCGTTCCGCTATCCCGGCGCGATCTTCCGCTTTGATCCGCGCACGATGCTCACGGAGATCTACAACGTGCCTTTGCCCGGCTTCGGCGTGCGCGGGGCCGATATCGATCGCAGCGGAGTCGTGTGGGTATCGCTGGGCAGCGGGCATCTGGGCCAGTTCGATCGTCGCAAATGCAAGGGCCCGCTGAACGGGCCGAAGGCCACTGGCGATCATTGCCCGGAGGGCTGGAGCTTTTATCGATTGCCGGGCCCGGGTTTCGTCGGGCTGCCGCAATTCAGTGTGGAATCGAGCTATTACACCTGGGTCGATCAACACGACACCTTGGGCTTGGGTGCGGATGTGCCGATCGTGACGGGCAACCTGTTCGACGGCGTCCATGCGCTTGTCGACGGACGGTTTATGACGCTGCGCATTCCCTACCCGCTTGGTTTTTATGCCAAGGGCCTCGAAGGCCGCATCGATGACGCCAACGGCGGCTGGAAGGGGCGCGGCATCTGGCTCACCAGTGGCGACCGCACGCCGTGGCACAAGGAAGGCGGCAAGGGTAGCAAGCCTTTGATCGTCCAATTTCAGATGCGACCGACTCCGTTGGCCCGGTAGTTGCCGGGAGGGCCGGTCGCGGTCACGGATCGCGGAGGTATTCTTACCGTGCCCCGCGGGCCGCTGTCCGGCGGCCCGCACGGCGGCTGCGTAGCAATTTTGTGCGGCCGGGGTCAATCCGGGCCCGTGCCACTCGGTTGCAATCCGGAGGAACGAAGGTGAGCAGTCAGGCATCCCAAGCGAGCGCAACTCCCCCCTTGCTGGTGGAGAAGAAGACATTCTGCGTCCCGCATTTCACCACCCAGGGTGGACGCCTGATCAAGGATGTGCGCATCGGCTACGAGACCTATGGTCGGCTCAACGACAACGGTGACAACGCCATCCTGGTCTGCCATTACTTCTCCGGCAGTTCCCACTGCGCCGGTAAATATCATCCCGACGACCCGTTGAGCGGCTATTGGGACGCCATCATTGGACCCGGGAAGGCAATCGATACCGATCGCTTCTTTGTGGTGAGCGCCGACACCCTGTCCAACGTGTGCCCCAAGGACCCCATGGTTGTTACCGTTGGCCCAGCCACCGTCGATCCCGATACGGGATGGCCCTACGGCGCGGCCTTCCCGATCGTCACCAACCGGGATTTCGTCCGCCTCCAGAAGGCGCTCTTGGACAGCCTGGGAGTCAAGCGCCTGAAATGCGTCGCCGGGCCATCCATGGGAGCCATGCAGACCTTCGAGTGGGGGGCCCAATATCCCGGCATGGTGGACAGGCTGTTGCCCGTCATCGGCGCTGGGCTGCACGCCGAACCCTATTTCATCGCCGAGATCGACATGTGGACCTTGCCGATCCTGATGGATCCCAATTGGCGAGGCGGCAACTACTTCGATGGCCCGGAACCCGTCGAAGGCCTGCGCCAGTCGCTCAAGATCATCACGCTAACCGCGCGGGCGCCGGGCTGGGCGCGAGCGCTGTTCGACCGTAGCTGGGCCAAGCCGGATGCGGATCCTCTGGCGGCGGGGGGCAATCTTTACAGCGTAGAGAGCACTCTGGACGCTATCGTCGCCGAGCGCAGCCGCTATGCCGACGCCGCCCATCTGGTGCATCTGGTACGGGGCTGCCGGATCTACGACATCGACGAAGGCGGCAGCTCGGTCAAGGCGATCCGTGCCCCAACGCTCTTGATTTCCGTTGCCTCCGACGGGATCATGTTCCAGTCCTATTCCCGACGAGCTGCCGATGAGTTGCGGGCGCAGGGAACCCCGGTGCAGTGGGCCGAGATCGATACCGACGGCGGTCATCTGGACGGCTTGTACGAGATTGCCCGGGTTGCGCCGCAAATCCGCGCCTTCCTCGAATGAACCGGCACTGCTGCGTCGGTGCGCCATTGCGCCCAAGCTCCCCGTAGCTGACACCGCTGGTTGCGCAACGGCGACCTGCCCGAGCGTCAGCTTTGCACGCGTTCCGCCAGGACGCGGCACTCTGTCTCGCGTCCGCGCACCACGCGCTGGCCAACCAGGGGCCCGCGGGTTTCGGTGACGATGGTGTGCTGCTGCTCTACATGGTCGTCGTCATAAAAATATACGATGACCCAGTCGTGCTCGCGATGCAGCTCATGTGCCTTGGCAGTATTGGAGTAGAGCGCCGTGAAGTGCCATGGTCCCCGGCGCGTGTGCAAGACCGGCAACCACGATTCGCCCCTCGGATTAAAGCGCCGCGGCGCAATGGTCGGCAGCCTGCCGGCCTGCGCCCTGGAGCGGTATTCGCGGTCGACGTCGAGCAGCACCTCGACCGAAGGACCGGCATGGCTGGCCGATGGCAACGCTGCGCGTCGCAGTGCCCGCGTACGATCGAGCATGCTTGTTAGTGCGGCCCGGATTGCACTGGTACGCCGCGGCCCGATGCCGCGGACGCGTGCGAGGCTGCCGTCGTGCGCGGCAGCCTCCAGCGCCTCGAGGGAATCGATCCCGAGTGCGTCCTGGATCCGCTGCGCGAGCTCGCTGCCGATACCCGGGACGGCCTGGAAAAGGTGGGTCGCATGGGCATTGCCTCGAAGGCGGTCGAGTTGGCTCCAGTGGCCGCTGACCAGAATTTCGGCGATCGCGCTGGCAATGCCCGGTCCAACCGAGGGCAGCGCATCGAGCCCCGCTCGGCCGTCTTGTTGGTGTGCAAGCCGGCGATCGTATCGGCGGCCCTTCGATACGCAGCTACGCGAAAGGGGTTGGCATCTTGCGCCGCGAGCAGGCTTGCCACTTCGCGCAGCATGTCGGCGATATTTGCGTTGTCGGCGACGCTCTTGACGGTAGCGCTGCTCATGCAGGTTCGGCGCAGGCAGTCCGATACAGATCCATCAGAGCTCCCTTCCGCATCCTACGCATTGACGAACGTCAACAAGGATCGAGACCGGCCGCGATGGTGCAGGTGAATCAAGTACTGTCTTTCCACCGCCCGCGCCAGCAAGGAAGTGGTGTCAACATCAGTCGCCTTCGTCGAACGATGACATAAGGAGAAACCATGCACAAGCATTTACCACCTCAAGTCGGTGCGGTCGATCCGGAGTTGAAGACGTCGCCGATTCTCGATGAGGACGCGGAGTTCTCGCTTGACCTGGAGTTGGAGAGCAGTGCCTGCTACTTCAACAACGTAGCCTACCCGATCGGCCAATTCGTACTGAGCGGCAACGAACTGCTCCACTGCGAGGAGCGCGGCCTTTTGGTGCGCAAGGACGAGATGCGGACCGATTGAAGCGGCGTGGCGCAGGCGCTGGCCCGCTTGCGCGCCACGCAGGTAACTGCGCCGCAGCCGCGCTGCGCGGATCCGCCCCACGGCAATATGACTGCCCCGCTGATGACCCTGCTGGCCACGGCGATGCGCCATCGTCGCAACGCCCACCTATCGCGCCGACAATTTGAGGCGGAGCGCTTGCTGCGCTTTCGCGCGCTGGTTCGCCACACCCTGCCGCAATCCCCGTATTACTCGGCAATCATGCGCGAACGTGGGATAGACCCGGACCGCTGCGCACCGTCCGATTTTCCCATTCTGACGAAGCGCCTTCTCCGGGAGCACTTCGACAGTATCGTCACCGATCGTCGCGTTACTCGCGAGGCCATTGTGCAGTTCCTGCAACGCTCGCACGATCCCGCGGAGCTCTACCTCGGCGAGTTCCACGCGCTGCACACCTCGGGCTCCTCGGGCGAGGTAGGTCATTTCGTGTTTTCCCGCAGAGACTGGATGCGCGGCTATGCCGGGCTCTCGCGGCTAAGCCAGCCTCGGCTGCGGCGCACCAGGTGTGTCTTCTACGGGGCGACGGGCGGCCACTTCGGGGGCGTCTCCTGGGCCGTGACCGCGTGCCAGGGACTCGGTCGCTGGTTCTTCGACGTCAAGTGCGTTGACATCAATTCGCCCCTGGCGCAAACACGGTCGTGGCTAAATGACTTTCAACCGCACGTCCTGGGCGGCTACGTGAGCGGCCACAAGATCCTGGCGAAGGAGCAGTTGGAGGGCCGGCTGCGAATTCATCCCGAGATGGTCCTCTCGGGCGCAGAGCCGCTATCGCCCGGCGATCAGGCATGGTTGGGAACGGTTTTCGGATGTCCGTGCATCAACTTATACGGTGCTACCGAGTCGATGCTCATGGGTATTGCTCGTCCGGGGGACGCCGGCATGACCGTCTTCGACGACGAACTGATCCTGGAAGTCGGGTCTGAACATATCCTGGTGACCAACCTGTTTAGTCGCACGATGCCCTTGATTCGGTACCGAGTGGACGACACGGTGCGGTTCACCGACTTGAAGAGTCCGTACGGGCCATACCCGGTGATCGAACAAGTTGTTGGCAGAAACGAGTGGGTGCCGCAGTTTCGCAACCGGCAGGGAGAACTTGATTTTGTCAGCCCGCATTACATCAACGAAATCTTTGTTCCAGGCGTCTGGCGTTTTCAGATGCGCTGGCTGGACGAGACATCGTTCCGGTTTGTCGTTTGTCTGGATTCGGGCTTGAGCGCCAGCCAGCGCATTGCTGCCATCGGCGCAGTCAAGGCGCGCCTGCACGAGATTCTCGGTCAAAAGGGCTTGAGCAACGTGCAGTTTGGCGTGGACGTCGTCGAGGATATTGCCGTCGATCCTGCTACCGGCAAATTCCGGCTAGTGCTCCCGGGGGGTGAAGCGCCGGCGCACTGAGCAATGGGGCGCACCGCTGCTCCCGTGGTGCGCGCAGTGGCGCCCGCACCGGCGCGGCGAACCGTCTGGCAGTAGCGCGAGATCTTGGGCCGGGTCGGACCGACTCGATGAGGCGAGGCCGGCGCCGCGGGCCAATGGGCGGCGGTCAGCGCAATTTGGTGCCGCCGCCCAGGAGTCCGCTCATCACAAAGCTCAGGACTGCGATGAAAATACTGGCGAAGAACGCGGTCCAAAACCCCGAAATGGTAAAGCCGCTAACGAGCGAGGAAACGAGCAACAGCATCAGGGCATTGAGCACCAGTAGGAAGAAGCCCAAGGTCAGCAAGGTCAATGGCAGCGTGAGAATGATCAAAATCGGTCTTACGATCGCGTTGGCAAAGCCGAGCAAGAGTGCGGAGATGATCAGCGACGAAGTATCGGCGAACCGAATTCCGCTGAACACGTAGCTCGCCACCCAAAGCGACAGCGATGTGACGCCCCAGTGCAGCAGGAATCTGGTCAGGTTATTGTGCATACGCCGCCTTGCTCCCGGTTCTCTTGAGATGCCGGCAGCTCGTTCGAGCCACCGTCCTTCGACAGGGGACAGCCCCTGGTTGTCGCCGCGGCTTCGCCGTCCCTGGTAGCACGCTCTTATCTCTGTCTGCCCGCAGACTCTGCCCGCAGACGGCCTCAGCCTAACAGTGTACGCGGCGGCAGGACACGGAGCAGGGGCGTCGGCCCTATTGCTTCGCGCAATCGTTCACCCGCGCGCGAGCGGTTGGTGCCGCGCGCAAGTGGCCGGGGGCCGTTCTTCGGACGGGGTAATTCCCAACCGGGCATGGGAGCGATATGCTCGCGGNNGATTTTGGCGGAGACCCGAATGTCTTTCGACTTTACCGGCCGGCGAATCGTCGTAACGGGAGCAAGCCGGGGCATTGGTCGCGCGATCGCACTCCACTTCGCAGCTGCCGGTGCCCATGTATCGATCTGTGCGCGCGGTGCCGACGCGCTCGAAAGAACTCGCATCGATATCGCCAAGCTCGGACGCAGGACACATTCGGCCACCTGTGACATGGCCGATGCCGCCGCGGTGGCGGGCTATATCGCCAGCGCTGGCGCTGCCCTTGGGGGAATCGATGTTCTGGTCAATAACGCCTCTGGATTCGGGATGGGAGACGACGAGGCGGCCTGGGCGGCCGAGCTCGCGGTCGATGTGATGGGCATGGTGCGAACTTCGCATGCGGCCGTGCCGATGCTCGAGACGTCACCAGGCAGTTCCATCGTGCACATCGCATCGATCGCCGGTCTTCGGGCCTCCGCCCGCACGCCCGCCTATGGGGCCGCGAAGGCTGCCATGATCAGCTATACGGCCAGCCAAGCGGCGATGCTTGCGCGCAAGGGTGTCCGGGCCAATTGCATCGCGCCGGGGTCGATCGAATTTCCCGGTGGCATATGGGAACGGCGGCGGCTCGATGGCGACCCGCTTTATCAGCGCGTCGTGGCGAGCATTCCCTTTGGCAGACTCGGAATGCCCGATGAGATCGCCGAAGTGGCAATGTTCCTCGCATCGCCGAGCGCGCGATGGATCACCGGTCAGACCATTGTCGTAGACGGTGGTCAATTGCTCGGCGGGTGACACCCGACTCGACGCGCGGCAGGCGGGCATTTGGGATAGCGGCGGGTAACGGCCGCGCGTTGCCTGCTTTGCCGTCGCGCGGCACGTCCTAGCAAGAGGCGCAAGACCATGACTGGGGTGCGGGAACGGACACCGCGCCCAAAGCGACGATCGGCTGGGCGGCGCAAGAGCTTTGGGCTACTGTCGGCATCCTCTCATCAACGAAGGAGCAACGGCCATGAGCCTCACCTTTTACTACTCGCCGATGAGCACGGCAACGATCACGCAACTTGTGTTGGAGGAGCTGGGCGTGCCCCACGAGAAGGTCAAGCTTGACCTCAAGAAGGGAGAAACGCGCAGGCCGGATTTTCTTCGCCTGAACCCGAACGGCAAGGTGCCGCTGGTGGTCCACGACGGGACGCCGATCTGGGAGTCGGCAGCCATCACGATGTACCTGGGGGAGGCGTTCGGTGTGGCCAAGGGGCTCTACCCGGCATCGGGGCCAAAGCGGGGCGAGGCCATGAAGTGGATTATCTGGACGAACGTCACCCTGGGCGATTCGGTGTCCCGCTGGCAGCGCAATACCAGCAACTGGACCCCGTCCGAGCAGCACAACGCCAAAGCCGCGGAGGCGGCGCAAGCCGACGTGCACCACTGCCTGGGCATTCTCAACGAAGCGTTAGAAGGCAAGCAATTCCTGACGGGCGGATACACCGTGGTCGACACTCACGTCAACTCCTTCATCGACTGGCTGCGTTTCATGAAAGTCGACTTCTCCGCCTACCCCAACCTCAATGCCTGGAGCCAGCGCTGCACCGCGCGACCGGTGTACGCCCGGGTTATGACTGGCGGTTGATTGGACGCGATCCCTCTTGCCGCGCAGGGCGGCTTTGGGCGCGCCTGCCTTGAGCTGGGCGTCGCAGCACGTGTCGGCGGTGCGTGCTCGGCGATGGCGAAGCTGGGTGCGCGAATCTTCCCCCGACCGGTCCCTCCGGTGCGCTGCGCACGACGGTAGTCTCCTCTTCGGACGGCCAAATCATGACAGCTAGCGATGTCTTCCCTCTGGACGGTGGCTGCGACTGCCGCTTTATCCGCTATCGCATGGCGACGCGGCCGCTGTTCGTGCATTGTTGCCACTGCCGCTGGTGCCAGCGAGAAAGCGGCGCATCGTTTGCGCTCAATGCGCTGATCGAGGCCGAGCGCGTCGCTCCTCTTGGAGGCGAGCCGGAACTCATCGACACGCCCTCCAATAGCGGCAAAGGGCAGAAGATTGCACGCTGTCCGAAATGCCAAATTGCCGTCTGGAGCAACTATTCCGGTGTCGGGCCGATCATCCGGTTCGTTCGTGTTGGTACGCTCGATGACCCCGACCACTTGCCACCGGACATACACATCTTTACGGCCGCCAAGCAACCGTGGGTCCAAATTCCCCAGGGCGCTCCAGCGGTGCCGCAGTATTACGAGCGCGATTCGTATTGGCCGCCCGAGAGTCTCGCCCGGCGCCTGCTCCTGCTGCCCAGAATCGAGGCATATCAGGCAAGCCTGCGCGACAGCCAACGCTAGCTCGAATCCCGGTTGGCAAATCGCCGGGCAAATGCGGCGGTCCACCCAATTTCCTCCGCCGAGTGGTCCGGGACGCAACCAACCAGCAGCCGGACAGGCGCGCAAAGACAGTTCCGCCGCGCACGGCCGGCTGCCGTTAGCAAGCCCGGTGGCGGCTCAAGCCGATGACAAATCGAACGGTAGCTTGCGCAGCCGCCTGCCGGTCAAGGCGGCAACTGCGTTGGCGATCGCCGGTGCGATCGCCGGTACGCCGGGTTCGCCCAGACCGGTGGGAGGGTCGTTGCTTGGTACGAAGTGCACCGTGACCGGGGGCGCGTCCGTGATTCGTGGCGGCGGATAATCCGTGAACTGGCTCTGCTGCACCACGCCGTCCTTCAAGGTGATCTCGAAGCCGGGCAGCGTCATCGCTAGGCCGAATATTGCACCGCCCTGAATCTGCGCTTCGGCGGCCATTGGGTTCACCACCTGGTTGGCATGAACGCCCGCGGTCACGTGGTGCAGCTTGGGCCGTCCGGCGACGATCGACACGTCTACCACGTAGGCGACGATCGACCCGAATGACTCGTGAACCGCGACGCCCCATGCGTGGCCGGCCCGAAGCGGCTTGCCGTAACCCGACTTGTCGACGGCAAGGCGCAGTGCCGCGATATGGCGGGCGTGCTTCTTCGCATCGAGCCGCGCCAGGCGCCACGCGACCGGGTCCGTTCCGGCGGCACGTGCAACTTCGTCGACCATCGTTTCCATCACGAAGGCGTTGTGGGTGTGGCCGACGGACCGCCACCACAGCACGGGCACCGCTACCTCGGGGTGGGTTATGCGCAAGCGCATCGGCACCCCGTAGACGTTGCCAGCAACCCCTTCGGTCATCGTGGCGTCGATCCCGTCCTTGACCATGAACGCCTCGAACGGCGTTCCCTTCAAGAGCGACTGGCCGATGATCACATGGTCCCACGCAAGAATTTGGCCTTGCGCGTCCAGCGCAACGTCGACCTGGTGCAGGTGCGCCGGGCGGTAGTAGCCGCCCCGGATGTCGTCTTCGCGGCTCCATATGACTTTCAGCGGGCCGGCCTGCGCACCTTGACGCTCGCCCCATGTCTTCGCCATGGCCGCGCCCTCGCGCAGGTACTCGGACGTGGGCACCGCACGCCGGCCGAAGCCGCCGCCGGCGGGCATGGTGATCAGGTTCACCTGCTCGGGCTTCAGGGCCAGTGTCTGTGCGATCGCACCCAGATCGATGGTCTGGAACTGACTGCCCGCCCAGACCGTGGCTCGGTCCGGCGTGAGCTCGAAAGTCGCGTTCAGCGGCTCCATCGGCGCATGCGCCAGATACGGGAACTGGTACTCGCCACCCAGTTGCCGGGCTGCGCCGGCAGCCGCGCTCACGTCGCCCGGTACCGCCGTGGATTGCGGATTTTTGGCGGCCTCGCGGTACAACGCGAACAGGGCATCAGTGCTGATCCTGCCACCTACGCCATCCTTCCAGGAGACCTGCAGCAGATCGCGCGCTTGCTTGGCGGGCCAGTAGCCGTCGGCGACGACGGCCACGCCGCTGCCGCCGCGGTCGGTGGCCACCTGGAAGACGTCGCGTACACCCTTGACGGCCAACGCCCGTTTTGCGTCAACGCTCTGCACCTGGCCTCCAAAGGTCGGCGCGCGCAGCAGCAGCGCCACCTTCATGGCCGGCAGACGCATGTCGATACCGTAGTTCTTCTTGCCCGTGGCACCGGCGACGGCATCGAGTCGATGCCGGCCCTTGCCGATAATCTTGTAATCGGAAGGCGACTTCAGCACCACCTTTTCCGGCACGGGCTGCCTTGCCGCGGCGGCGGCGAGCGAGGCATAGGTCGCTTGGCGCGCGCCCGAGCGCACCGTACCGGCGCCGGTCGTACAAGCGGATACCGGAACCTGCCATTGCTCGGCCGCCGCGGCGACCAGCATCGCGCGCGTAGCGGCGCCAATCTCGCGGTACTGGATCCAGGAATTGGGTACTCCGCTCGACCCGCCGGTCATCTGGATACCGGAAAAGGGGTCCTTGTACGCGTCGCCCGCCGGGGCCAGGCTCGCCCTCACCTGGCTCCAGTCGACGTCGAGTTCTTCGGCGAGCAACATCGGCAGGGCCGTCAGTGCACCCTGGCCAAAGTCGAGCCGATTGACGCGAATCTCGACCGTATTGTCCGGGTTGATCCTGATGAAGGCGCTCGGGTCGGCGGGTTTCTTGGCCGTTGGCGGCGCCGCTTCTTCCGCGGCCAACGCCGTCCATGCGACGGCCAATCCGCCACCGGCGAGCGCGGTGAGCTTGAGAAAATCGCGACGGTGCAGCTTGCCGGCAGTCGGCGCAGCGTGGGTGCGGCCAGCCAGGCTCTCGGCGATGCGTTCGAGGTTCATTGGGCGCTCCTCAGGCCAGATTCTTGGCGGCATCATGGATGGCTGCCCGTATGCGCTGATACGTGCCGCAGCGGCAGATGTTGCCGGCCATCGCCGAGTCGATGTCGGCATCGCTTGGCTTCTTGTTGCTCTCCAGCAGGCCGATCGCACTCATGATCTGACCGCTCTGGCAGTAGCCGCACTGCGCGACGTCGTGCGCGATCCAGGCGGCCTGCAGGGCCTTGCCAACGCGGCCGGTCGCGATACCCTCGATCGTGGTGATTTTCTGGCCGACCGCGCCGGCGATCGGCGACACGCAGGAGCGCGCGGGCTGGCCGTTAATCAGAACCGTACAGGCACCGCAGGCAGCGACGCCGCACCCAAACTTGGTGCCTGTCATGCCGAGCGTGTCGCGCAGCGCCCAAAGGATCGGGGTCGATGGGTCGGCGTCCACCTCGATGGGCTCGCCGTTGATGTTCAGCGTAGTCATGTTTCGCACCATGGATGAATAGGTTCGGAACGAAGCGGCATCGCGCCGCATCGCTGCATTCTTTTATACCAAATTATGGAATTCGGTATGACCGCGTCGAGCAAATGGGCGATGTCTGATTGCGGTGGCGGCACATTTGCTCTGTGTATGCTCCTTCTTGCGCCGCAGGGGGAGTTGCATGAAATAATAGACCTTTGCGATTATCTTCATCGTGAGCAGTGCCGTCCTTGCCGAGGACGGCAAGATGAAGCCGGGCCTGTCGGAAATGAGAGTTGTCCATCAGGTCATGGACGGCCGAGACATGAATGCCCAGATGAGTGCGGCCCAGGACAAGATGCAGGAGGCGTTAGCCAGCATCACGCCCGAGCAGCGCAGATAGTTGGCAGCGATGATGGGCGGCAAGAGCATGCCCATCGAGCCTGGTGCCGCCGGCGGCACGCGCATCTGCATTGGCCCGGCAATGGCAGCAAGGGATAGCCCGCTGGTGGGTCCGCAGGGCCGGTGCGAACCGGCCAAGGTAGCGCGCGACGGCAGCACGACTCGTTTCGAGCTCAATGGCACGAGCAATGGGCGCACCGTGGTCGGGAAGGGGCAAAGTACCGTGAGCGACGACACGGTGGCCACCAGCGTCGATGCGAATGTGACGAACGAGCGCGGCCACCATGCGATGCAAGGCGAATCACAGATAAAGTTCGTCGGCGCGGACGGCCAGGGCATTAATCCGGTCGACGAGCTTGCCAGAGAAATCCAGGGCGTCGCCCACTAGCGGCGGGGCGCAGCAATCTTGTTGTCCGGCAGGTTGTGCCGGGTCAAATGCCTGGGAGTCAGCGCAACCGGTAGCAATGCTGCGGGTAGCGCCGGGCCGCCATCGCTGTCAAACACCGGGACTAGGGAACGGCCCGAAGAATATCTCTCGAAGCCTTGCTGCCCCGGTAGCACGGGCAAGTTCATGAATCAGGCAATAGTTGAAGATCAGTATTACCAATACGATCTGGATCGCCCAGAAATGAGGCCAGATAATTTTCGCGAGCAACTGCTCGTTGCCTGCCACGAAGCTGCCGGTTTCTCTCCAGAAGTCGACCAGATGCTCCACGTAGTGGATCAACATGGCCACTACGGCGTAAATGCAAGTCTTCCAGGCTATGTTGTACGCGAGCGGCTTGTCCGGGTAGCGATTGATGAGCGGCAACAAGTCGGCGAGCAGCACCGCCTTGCCCAGGACGCGTGCGCCCACCGCTACTTGAATCGGCGTGCTGAGTGGAATTCCGGTTCCCTTGAGCATCAACGCGCGAATCAACGCAACCAGGTTGAGCGTAACGAAGAAGTAGATCGTTGGCGGAAGCAGCGCAACGAATTCTTCTTTGAGCTTCGCGAATAGTTTGCCCATCAGGTTCCCGCGCAGCAAAAGTCGCTTCGACAAGGCAGCCAAGGCGATACCGAATCCTCGCCCAAGAAGATGGAAGGGCCGCGCAGCGGCATGCTCGGCGACGCCGGCCGGGCAGCAAACCGGATCACTGGTCCTTGGACTGGCTCCAGGTCGAATCGGGATTGAACAGCGTCATTTTCGAAGCGATAGCCTGCGTGTCGCTGCCCAGGTTCTTCTCGTAGACCACGCCGTCATGGTTGCAGAGGAAGGTCATGACCCCGGAGGCGCCCCAGCGCGCAGGATAGGCGACCAGACCGAAGCCGCCGATCATCTTGCTATGGACGACGTAATCGTACGCGCCGCCGGGCGCATCCTTGCCTTGACCGGTGAGGATCTTGTAGTAGTAGCCGTGGTATGGGGCGCCCGGGCTCGGCAGGCCGTAGCCCTGGCTGCGCGCACTCGCCGCCAGCGGACCGAGGGGACTCGGCGGTTCGCCCTCCTTCGTCTCCCAGAAAAGACCGTCATGTTTGCCGGGTGAGCTCGACAGCTTCTGCGCGTATTCGAGCAGTCCGTTGCCACTGCGGTCCTGCGCCGCGTATTCGCGTTGCGCGTCTACGTACGCCAGGCATACGTTGATCGCCGAGAGCTCGTTGCGACCAATACGGCGATTGAGTACCTCCTCGTCGCCCTGCTTGGCATCGAACTGCCAACGGCCGTTGCGCATCACCAGCGGATACGGGAAGGGAAAATCATCAGGTCCCACGATCAGCGTCGCCTTCGTGTCGCCACTGTGCTCGAACTTGACCGCTTTGTCGTAGGCCGCGACGAAGGCCTGGCGCGCGTCTTCATCCTGTACCGGGTCGCCCGAGCGGATGAGTTTGCTCGCACCAGGTCCCAGCACACGCCAGATCTGCTTTCGCTCGTCTGAGCGCATCGCGTCGGCAAGCGCCTTGGCGGCTTCCTCCGGCGTGGCAAAGGTGTCTTGCACGCGGGCGTTCGCGGTGCTCGCCGCGGGCGCGGCGTCGGCCGCGTGCGCACAGGGTGCGGCCAGCGCGACGGCGATAACAAGCGCGAGTGCCGCAGCCGAGCAGGCGCCAGGGTGGGAAATCTTCATAGTGTTCCGTCCGAGTTCCATTAGCGCCCCTGCCTCTGTCCGCCGCCGCCACCACCGCCACCGCGACTCGCACTGGGCGCCGGGCGCTGTTGCATCGCCGCGCGGCTTTGCGCGCCACGGGCGGCATCGCGCTGCACCTGCGGCCTCGACTCCGGCCGGTAGGCCGGCGCTGGGCGCGTGCCCGACGGCGC
>OKRD01000016.1 GCA_900290335.1 Burkholderiales bacterium
CCATCTTGACGATCTGCGCCAGCAGGGTTTCGCTGCCCACGCGCTCGGCGCGCATGATCATGGAGCCGGTGCCGTTGACGGTGGCGCCGATCAGCCGGCTGCCCGCCGTCTTCTCCACCGGCACGGACTCGCCGGTGACCATGGATTCGTCCACCGCACTCGCGCCTTCCAGCACCACGCCATCCACCGGGATCTTCTCGCCGGGACGCACCCGCAGGCGGTCTCCAGGACGGACCTGGTCGAGCGGGATATCGCGCTCCGCGCCGTCGGCTTCGAGACGCCGCGCCAGCTTCGGCGCAAGATCCAGAAGCGCGCGGATGGCAGCCCCAGTGCGGCTGCGCGCCCGCAGTTCAAGCACCTGTCCGAGCAACACCAGCACGGTAATCGCGGCAGCGGCTTCATAGTACACGTCGGGCTTGCCGCCATGCCCGCGAAACGACGGCGGAAAGATTCCCGGCGCGAGCGTCGCTACCAAGCTGTACGTGAAGGCCACAAAGATGCCCAGGCCGATCAGCGTGAACATGTTCAGGTGGCGGGTGCGCAGCGAGTTCCATCCGCGCACGAAGAACGGCCACGCGCCCCACGCCACCACCGGCGTCGCCAGCGCGAACTGAATCCACACCGAAGCGCTCGGCGGGATGAGGTGCTCGAGAAACATGCCGGCCATGGAGATCACGAGCAGCGGCGCCGTCAGCCCGAGGCCGATCCAGAAGCGGCGCGTCATGCTTGCGAGTTCGGGATCGCGCTCGGGCTCGGGCGTAACGGTGCGCGGCTCAAGCGCCATGCCACAGATCGGACACGCGCCCGGCTCCGCTCGCACGATCTCGGGATGCATGGGGCAGGTGTACTCGGCGCGCACTTGCTGCACCACCGGCATCTCGGCTTCGAGCGCCATGCCACAGATGGGGCACGCGCCGGGTTTGGTCTCACTCACTTCGGGGTCCATGGGACAGATGTAGCGGATTGCGGACGGGGCGGTCTTCGCGGGCGGCGGCGGTCCAGGCGGCGCGGCAGGCGCAGGCTTGATCCCGCCAATCGCGACCATGCCCATGCCGTGCATGCCGGCGGGCTTGTAATCAGGGCTGAGATACTTCGCGGGCTCGGCGCGGAAGCGCTCCGCGCAGCGCGGGTTGCAAAAGTAGTATGTCTTGCCGGCGTGCTCGGCCGAGCCGCCGCGCGCCGTCGCCGGATCGACCATCATCCCGCAGACCGGGTCTTGAGCTTTGACCGGATTTTCCGTGTGCGTGCTCCTGAGGTTGTAAAAGGATCAACGCAGAGGACGCCGAGAGAAAGAGAGAAAAACGAAAATGGGCCGCGCCTCATCTCATGTTTTTCTCCGCGCCCTCTGCGTTGAGACCGATTGCAACTGTATATTAGATGGTTGCTCTGAAGATCGGTTCCGAGGAAAGACCATGACCGCGCTGGACGTCGTCTTCCGCCTGGGCCGCCC
>OKRD01000086.1 GCA_900290335.1 Burkholderiales bacterium
GCGGCGCCAATCGACCACCGAGAACTCGAGAATCCTGCGGCTCTTCCAGATCGGCTTCGATCGTGTTCTCGATGCCTACGCACGCGCACTGCGCTGGGTGCTGGAGCGGCAAAGGGCTACCCTGCTTGTCTTTGGCGCCAGCGTGTTCCTGTCGGTCTTCCTGTACATCATCGTGCCCAAGGGCTTTTTACCGATCCAGGACACCGGCGCCATCCAGGCGATCACCGAGGCACCGCAGTCGGTCTCCTTCGGGGCAATGATGGACCGCCAGCGCGCGCTCGCCCACGCGCTGCTTGCCGACCCCGATGTCGAATCGGCCTCGTCCCTAATCGGCGTTGACGGCATCAACCCGACTCTCAACAGCGGCCGCATGCTCATCAACCTCAAGCCGCATGGCCAACGCGACGACGCAATGACGGTGATTGCGCGCTTGCAGCAGCGCGCGACGCAATTGCCGGGAATCAAGGTCTATATGCAGCCGGTTCAGGATCTCACGATCGAGGACCGGGTGGCACGCACGCAGTACCAGTTCTCGCTGGACTCACCGAACCAGGAGGATCTGAGCACCTGGGTTCCGCGCCTGGTCCAACGCCTGCGGCAGGTGCCGCAGCTTGCCGACGTCAGCGACGACACCCAGGACCAGGGACTGCAGGCCTACGTTGAGGTCGATCGCGATTCGGCCTCGCGCATGGGCGTCACCTTGGCCACGGTCGACAACATTCTCTACGACGCTTTCGGGCAGCGTCTGGTTTCGACCATCTTCACCCAGTCCAACCAGTACCGGGTCGTGCTCGAGACGCAGCCCGGTTCGGAGCGCGGCCTCGATGCCCTGGACCGGCTATATGTCCCGGGCGGCAATGGCCAGCAGATTCCGCTGTCGGCGATCGCGCGCATCGTCGAGCGCAACACCGCCCTGGTGCAGTATCACCTGGGACAGTTTCCCGCGGCCAACGTTTCGTTCAACCTCGCGCCCGGCGCCTCGCTGGGTTCGGCAGTCGACGCTATTGAGGCCGCCGAGCAAGAGCTGGGAATGCCGTTGAGCATACAGACCCAGTTCCAGGGCGCCACCCTCGCCTTCCGGGCGGCGCTGGGCTCGGAGGTGCTGCTGATCCTGGCGGCTGTGGTGACCATGTACATCGTACTGGGCGTGCTCTACGAGAGTTACATCCATCCGCTGACCATCCTCTCGACGTTGCCCTCGGCCGGGATCGGCGCATTGCTCGCGCTGATCGTCGCGCGTCACGACCTTGGCGTCATCGCCATCATCGGCATCATCCTGCTCATCGGCATTGTCAAGAAAAATGCCATCCTGATGATCGACTTCGCGCTCGAAGCGCAACGCAAGGACGGCAAGACGCCGTACGCCGCCATCTACGAGGCATGCCTGCTGCGATTTCGTCCAATCATGATGACCACGCTGGCGGCGCTCTTTGGGGCGTTGCCGCTGATGCTGGGCAGCGGCGTCGGCTCGGAGCTGCGTCACCCGCTGGGCATTACGATTGTCGGCGGCTTGCTGGTGAGCCAGGCTCTGACCCTGTTCACGACCCCCGTGATCTACCTGGCCTTCGATCGTACTGCGCAGCGGCTGCGAAACTGGCAAGCGGCCCGTGGCGGCACCGCGACCGACGTCGCCGGCCAGCGCTAGTTCACTTGCTCCCCTGGCGGCACTGCTAACGGCTCGGCGATGAACCTCTCCGCCCCCTTCATCGCACGGCCCGTGGCCACGACGCTGCTCACCATCGCGGTGGCGCTGGGCGGGGCGATCGGCTTCTCGGCCCTTCCGGTGTCCCCGCTGCCGCAGATCGATTTTCCAACGATCTCCGTGCAGGCCTCGATGCCCGGTGCCAGTCCGGACACGATGGCCGCGACGATTGCTACACCGCTCGAGCGCAGCCTCGGACTGATCTCCGGAATTACCGAGATGACCTCAACGAGCTCGCTCGGGTCCACGCGCATCATCCTGCAGTTCGATCTGAGTCGCGACATCGATGGGGCGGCGCGTGACGTCCAGGCGGCGATCAATGCCGCCCGCGCGCTCCTGCCGACTGGCCTGCCGAGCAACCCGACCTATCGCAAGGTCAATCCGGCCGATGCGCCGGTCATGATCCTTTCCCTGACGTCGAACACTATGACGCGCGGGCAGATGTACGACGCGGCGTCGACGGTGCTGGCGCAGCGCGTCTCTCAGGTCGAAGGCGTAGGTCAGGTCACCGTCGGCGGAGGCGCGCTGCCCGCGGTGCGGGTCGAGGTCAACCTACCGGCACTCAATCGCACCGGGATCGCGCTCGAGGATGTTCGCACCGCCATCGCGGCCACCAATGCCAATCGACCCAAGGGCCTGGTGGAGAGCGCCGATCGCAACTGGCAGATCGGCGCCAACGACCAGGCCAAGACGGCAGCCGACTACCTGCCGCTCATCGTGGCCTACCGCAATGGCGCCGGCGTTCGGCTGGGCGACGTAGCCAACGTGATCGACTCGGTGGAAAACATCCGCAATGCCGGCGCCACCGACGGCAAGCCCTCGATCCTGCTCTTTGTCTATCGCCAGCCAGGCGCCAACATCATCGACACCGTTGAACGCGTCAAGGCGCTGGTACCTCAGCTCAAGGCGTCGATCCCCGCAGCCATCGACCTCACGACCGTGCTCGAGCGCACCACAACGATCCGTGCCTCCTTGCGAGAGGCCGAACGCTCGCTGACGCTGGCAGTGGTCCTGGTGGTCCTGGTGGTCTATGCGTTCCTGCGCGACGCGCGCGCGATACTGATCCCCGCCGTTGCGGTACCGGTATCGCTGATCGGAACCTTCGCGGCCATGAAGCTGCTGGGGTACAGCCTCAACAACCTCACGCTCATGGCGCTGACGATAGCCACTGGCTTCGTAGTCGACGACGCCATTGTCGTGCTGGAAAACATCGCCCGCCACATCGAAGCCGGAATGAAACCACGCGACGCCGCCCTGCGCGGCGCGCGCGAAGTGGGCTTCACGGTGCTGTCGATGAGCCTGTCGCTGATCGCCGTGTTCATTCCCATCCTGGCGATGGGCGGCATTGTCGGGCGTCTGTTCCGCGAGTTCGCCATGACCCTTTCGGTGGCGGTTGCGATCTCTCTGGTCGTGTCGCTCACGACCACCCCCATGATGTGCGCTTTCATACTGCGGCACCGCCGTCCCGTCGACGAGCCGGCGGGCACCGCGCCGCGGCGGCTGCCGGACTTTGTAAAGCGCGTGCTCGGTACGGTCGGCAGCGCCGCGATGCGCGGCTACGAGCGCTCGCTCGATGCTACGCTGCGCCACCCGGTGCTGACGCTGCTGGTCCTGGCGGCGACGATCGGCGCCAACATCTGGCTCTACATTGCCGTACCCAAGGGCTTCTTCCCGCAGCAGGACAGTGGATTGCTCGTGGGCAATATCCAGGCGGACCAGAGCATCTCATTCCAGGCCATGTCGACCAAGCTCGACCAGTTCATGGACGTCGTTCGATCCGATCCGGCCGTGGGCAACGTCAACGGCTTCACCGGCGGCGGACAGACCAACAGCGGATTCGTTTTCGTAATCCTCAAGCCGTTAGCCGAGCGCGGCAACGTCAGCGGCGACGCGGTGATCGCGCGCCTGCGGCCCAAACTTGCCCTGGTCCCGGGGGCCGCTCTGTACCTCCAGGTCTCGCAGGACCTGCGCGTGGGCGGTCGACCAAGCAATGCGCAGTACCAGTACACGCTGCAAAGCGATGTTCTTGCCAATCTGCGGATTTGGGAGCCGCGCATCAAGCAGGAGATGGCGCGACTGCCGCAGTTGGTCGACGTCAACACCGACGCCCAGGACAAGGGAACCGAGACGATGCTCACGATCAATCGCGCATCGGCCTCGCGCCTGGGTCTGACGATGCAGCAGATCGACGCGGCGCTCAACGACGCCTTCGGTCAGCGCCAGGTATCGACCATCTTCGAGCCGCTCAACCAGTACCACGTGGTCGAGGAAGCAGCGCCGCGGTTCTGGCAGCGGCCCGATTCTCTCAATGACCTCATGCTCATGGGACCGAACGCGGCACAAATCCCGCTCTCGGCGGTCGCGCACTGGGACCTTGGCAACACTCCGCTGGCGGTCAACCACCAGGGACAGTTCGCCGCGACCACGCTCTCGTTCAACCTTGCGCCCGGCGTTTCGCTGGGAACGGCTTCCAGCGCAATCGAGCGAGCAATGGCGCAGATCGGCGTGCCCTCGACCATTCGCGGCAACTTTCAAGGCACGGCCAAGGCGTTCCAGGATTCGCTCTCCAGCCAACCGCTGCTGATCTTGCTTGCGGTGCTCACGATCTACATCGTGCTGGGCGTGCTCTACGAGAGCACGATTCACCCGGTCACCATCCTCTCGACGCTGCCCTCCGCGGGCGTGGGCGCCGTGCTTGCGCTCAAGGCGTTTCACACCGACCTGACAATCATTGCCTTTATCGGCGTTATCCTGCTGATCGGCATCGTCAAAAAGAACGCCATCATGATGATCGACGTGGCAATCGAGGCCGAACGGCGCGAAGGCCTGGACCCGCGCGAGGCGATCCGGCGCGCGTGCCTCCTGCGGCTGCGGCCGATCATGATGACCACCATGGCGGCGCTGCTCGGCGCCATCCCGCTGGCGCTGCGCACCGGCGATGGCGCCGAGTTGCGCCAGCCGCTGGGCATCGCGGTCGTCGGTGGTTTGATCTTAAGTCAACTCCTAACCCTCTACACGACGCCGGTGGTATACCTGAGCCTGGATCGCCTGCGGCTGGCGCTTGGCGGCCGCGCGACACCACTAGCAGGACCGTCCCTCAAACCCTCAGAGAAGCCTGGAACATGAAGAGGATTCTCGCACGACTGATCGCGGTACCGATCTGCGCGACCCTCGGGGCCTGCATGATGGGTCCCGACTATGTGCGCCCGCAGGTGGCCGTTCCCCAGGCGTTCAAGGAGGCGACACCGGACTGGCAGCCGGCACAACCCGCGGATGGGGCACCGCGCGGACCCTGGTGGCAGGTATTTCACGTCGAGGAGCTCGACCGGCTGGAGGAGCAGGCCGCAAAGGCCAACCAAAATATCGCGGTGGCCGAGGCGAACTACCGGCGGGCGGTCGGGGTAACCGACCAGGCGGTGGCGGCGCTGTTTCCGACGCTCTCCGTAAGTGCCGGAATATCGCGCTCCGCCAATCCGGTCGCCGGGCTAAGCACAATCCCGCTGGTAACGTATCACCAGCTTACTGCCTCGGCCTCCTGGGTACCCGATCTATGGGGCGCGGTCCGCCGCAACATCGAGGAGCAAAAGGCCGACGAGGAATCGAGCAAGGACCTTCTGGGCAACGCCCTGCTGAGCCTGCAATCAACGCTGGCGACGGATTACTTTGCCTTGCGCGTCGACGATGAGCAGCAACGCTTGCTCGAGGAGGCGGTAAAGGCGTATCAACGCTCGCTCGAGCTCACCGAAAGCCGCTACCGGGGCGGTGTCGCGGCACGAACGGACGTGGTGCAAGCCCAGGCGCTGCTCGAAGCCACCAAGGCACAGGCCATCGATGTGGGTATCCAACGGGCGCAGACGGAGCACGCGATTGCGGTTTTGCTCGGCAAGGCGCCCTCGGAGTTTTCCATTGCCCGGCAGCCATTTGACCTCACGGCTCCGACCGTTCCGGCACAAGTACCCTCGGTGCTACTGCAGCGGCGGCCGGACGTGGCGTCCGCGGAGCGGCTCGCCGCCGCCGCCAACGCGCAGATCGGCGTTGCGCAAGCGGCGTTTTTTCCCACGCTCACCTTGCCGGCCTCGGGAGGCTTTCGCGCTGCGAGCGGCACTCCCCTGCTGCAGATGGATAACCGCTTTTGGACGCTGGGCCCTACCCTCGCGGAACTGCTGTTCGACGCCGGCGCCCGCAGCGCAGCCAAGCAGCAGGCGATCGCCGGCTACGACGCTGCCGTGGCAACATATCGCCAGACCGTGCTGACCGCCTTGCAAAATGTCGAGGACCAATTGGTAGCGCTGCGCCTGCTCGAACAAGAGACCGCGGTGGAGGATGCCGCGGTGGAAGCGGCCGAGGAGACCCTGCGACTGACGATCAACCAATACAAGGCCGGCACCGTCAGCTACCTCAACGTGATCACCGCCCAGACCACCGCGTTGACCGACCATATCACCGCACTTACGATCCGCGGCCGGCAGCTGGCCGCCGCCGCGCAGCTGATCGCGGCGCTCGGCGGAGACTGGCGCCCAGATGCGGCCCTTGCACCCAGTGCGCAAGCACGATAGTCCTGGGCTTGACCGTTCTGCCGCGCCGCAAGTCGCGGCAGCGGAGGTGCAGGCGCCGGTCGCAAGCGCAGCGCCCGCCGATTCGAATCGGTCCCCCAGAAGCGTTTCGACGACCCGCTTTCTGCAGGTGTTCTCGGCGGTCATGCTGCCGATGTTCCTGGCCGTGGTCGACCAGACGCTGCTTGCGACGGCTACGCCCAGCATCGCAGTCGAACTCGGCGGCTTGCGCGACACGACCTGGATCGCACTGGGCTACATGATCGCAATGACCGTCACCGCCCCCCTGTACGGGCGACTTGGCGATCGCTACGGCCGGCGCGACATGCTGCTGCTGGCCGTGACGCTGTTTGCTTCCGGCTCGCTAGCCTGCGGCCTGGCGCCCAACCTGGGGCTGCTCGTCACCGCCCGTGTGGTGCAAGGGCTGGGCGGCGGCGGCCTGGTCGTGTTGTCGCAGGCCCTGGTCGGTGAACTCGTGCCGCCCCGCGAGCGCGCGCGCTTTCAGGGCTACTTCGCCACCAACTATTCGCTCGCCAGCATTGGTGGCCCGATCATCGGCGGCTTGGTCGTGCACCACTGGAGCTGGCGCTGGTTGTTTCTGGCCAACGTACCGCTTTGCCTAATGGCCGCCTGGCGCGTGCGCACGCTGCCGCAAATGCACAATCTGGATGTGCGCCCGTTTGCCGACGCGCTCGGGGCCGTGCTCTTTTCCACGGCGGCCGGCGTGACGCTTGCGTGGGTGAGCTTTGCCGGGCATCGCTTTGACTGGCTGTCCGCGCCGAGCCTCACGATGGTGCTGGCGGCTGCGGCCCTCTGGTGGGCGCTGTTTGACCGCGAAGCGCGGCACGCTGAGCCCTTCTTGCCCGTCGAGCTACTGCGCGATCCGGCCATCGCTCGCATGGCGCTGACCGTGATTTGTTTCGGCGCCAGCATGTTCGCGGTCGTGTTCTTCCTGCCGATCTTCTTGCAGCTCGGTCAGGGCACCAGCGTGAGCGAGTCGGGTTTGCTGCTGCTGCCGGTCACCATCGGCATCGTCGTCGGCGCCACCGTGACCGGTCGCATCATCGCGCGCGTCGGCCGGACCTTCGCCATGCCCGTGGCCGGACTCGGTATCGCGAGCGCCGCCCTGGCGCTGCTGGCGCTGCTGCCGCTCCAGCGCCCGGTCCTCACCGCCCTGGGATTCCTGTGCGGAACGGGCCTGGGTACCGTGATGCCGACTGCGCAAATCGTCGTGCAGTGGCTTGCCGGCCGCGAGCGCCTGGGGGCGGCGGCGGCAGTGGTGACGCTCTCGCGCGCCACGGGAGCCGCCCTGGGTACCGCGGTCTTCGGTGCCGTGGTATTTGCCCTGCTGCCGGGCATCGATCTGAACGCAATGAATTTTGCCGCCAAGGGCGCCGCGGCCGGCAACGCAGCAAGCAGCACGGCAGCGGCGGTTCAGTACGCCTTTCGTGTCGGCTTCGCCTGCACCGCTGCCGTGGCACTGCTGGGCGCCGTAACGGCCTCCCGGATACGCCGTATCCACTTGTAACAGCGCGAAAAGGCTCCCTCGTCAGGGGGACCCCTTGGACCTTGGCGCATTCGCAATTGTGTATGATCGCCCGGTTTAGCCTCCCATCCACCACATTTTGCAAGGTGATTGCATGTTTCGAGTCCTCCCGATAATTGCTGTTGCGGCCCTGGCTGCGAGCGCGTACGCGCAAGATTCGGCCCCCGCGGCCGGTAGCAGCCCGACCCCGGCAAAGGCGAGCGCCGCCGCTCCGGCCAAGGACGCCGCTGGCGCCAAGGACGCTGCCGCGGCAAGCGGCAACATCGCGGTTGTCAACGGCAAGCCCATCAAGCGTTCGGAGCTCGATCTCGTGATCCGTCAGATCAAGCAGCCCGACACGCCAGAACTGCGCGCCAGCCTGCGGCAAAAGCTCATCGAGCTCGAGGTGCTGATGCAGGAAGCCAGGCGGCGCAAGATTCCGGAGCGCGAGGACGTCAAGTTCCAGGCCGATAACGCGGCGCGTACCGTCATCATCCAGGCGCTGCTGCGCGAGGAGATCGAACAGCATAAGCCGACCGATGCGCAGATCCAGGCCGAGTACGACCGCGAGCGCCAGGTCGCGGGCGAAAAGGAATACAAGGCCCATCACATCCTGGTCGACTCCGAGGCGCAGGCCAAGGAGATCATTGCCAAGCTCGACAAGGGCGACAAGTTTGAAGATCTCGCCAAGGGCACCAAGGACGTGGGCTCTGCAGCCAATGGCGGTGAACTCGACTGGGCGCCGCCGGCCGCATATGTCAAGCCGTTCTCCGACGCGATGGTCAAGCTGGAGAAGGGCAAGTACACGGCCGCCCCCGTGCAAAGCCAGTTCGGCTGGCACGTCATCCGTCTCGACGACGTTCGTCCGATGCAGGCTCCGCCGCTCGATCAGGTCCGCTCCCACATCGTCGAAGCGCTGCAGCAGCAACAAGCCAAGGAATTCGTCGACTCGCTCATGAAGAAGGCGACGATCAAGTAAGGCGCTGGTTCTTGCGGGTTCCCCGGGGGCTTCCCCGCCATGCGCGGCGAAGCCCCTGGTCATTTCCTAGCGCCGACCCTCGTCAATCCACAGTCCTTGATGCGAGCGCTTCGCCCGACGCTTGGCCACGGCTGCCGCTGCGGCCACCTCTTCGGGGCGCTGGAAGGCGCGCGGCAGCGCGCACACTGCGCCGATGGACAGGGTAGTGAGCGGAAAGAAGGCCGGTCGACCGTCGCGGTCCTCGGCCTCGATGCCGCCACGCTCGATCGCGCCCGGGTCATAGAGCTGCAGTGCGCGATCGTTGAACACGCCGATGATCTTCTCGCAGCGCTGCTGCCAGTCGGGGCTCTGAAATAGAACCAAAAAGTCGTCACCCCCGACGTGGCCGACGAAGTCGCGGCGATTGTCGGTCGTGGTCACCAACACGCCGGCTAGCAGGCGGATCATTTCGTCCCCGCGCCAGTATCCGTATTGATCGTTGAAGGGCTTGAAGTGGTTCAGGTCGCAATAGCATGCGGTGAAGGGTCCGGCGCCTCGCAGCAGGCGGTCGATATGCTCGTTGATGGGAATGTTGCCCGGCAAGAACGTGAGCGGATTGGCGTGGCGCGCCGCTTCGAGGCGCGACTCGGTCACGAGCCGCACCAGTTGTTCTCCCGTTCCCAGGCCGACGTAGCGACCGCCGTCGACGATAATGAAGCCGTCGGTGAGGTAGCGCTGGTCCGATGAGGTCAGCATCTGCATCATCTGCTCGCATGTCGCCGAGCGCTCGAGCAGCTGGGGCGCTTCGTTCATGAACACGCAGCAGGACCGCTGGCCGAAGAGCTCCCGGTGAAACGGCTGCGCGTATCGGTCCATGAGCACGCGCCGATTGACCAGGCCGATGGGAGCGCCGTCCTGCACGACAGCGTAGGCGTGGTGCGAGGGGTTTTGCTGAAAGCGCTCGATCACCTGGGCGTTGTTCATTTCGGGCGTGATCGGCGCAATTTCGTTGATCAGGTGCTCGGCGCTGATGTCCTGGGCGATCGATGTGGCGAAACTGGCGAGAACCGCGATTTCGCGCTTCTTCAGGCTCGCCAAAGCCAGAGGGGCGATGGCGTGCGAGGGCGTTTCTTCCGGGCGTCCGAAGTAGTATCCCTGCCCGTAGGGCAGTCCGAGATCGCGCAGGATCGTCGCCTCCTGCTCGCTCTCGATCCCGCCGGCGACCAGTTGACCGCCCAAGGTCGGTGCGATTTGCAGCAAGGCCTTCATCGTCTGCACCTTGTAGGAGTGGCGGCCGATGTCCTTGACGAAGAATTGGTCGATCTTGACAAATTCGGGCTGCAGTTCGGCCCACAGCCGCAGACTCGAACGCCCGTCGCCGAAGTCATCCAGGGCAATGGCAACGCCGTGGGCCCGCAGCGCATCGACGATGCGGCGCAGCGAGCGCACGTCCCGGACGCGCTCGTGCCCCGTCAATTCGATCACCAGGTTGGTGGCGGGCAGGTCTTCGGCGGTGATGGCCGCAAGAAAACGGTCTATGCCGCCACGGCCGACGAGATGCAGCAGCGAATGCGTACCGAAGTTCACGAACCGCCGACCCGGCGGTGCCTGCGCCTCCCAGCAGCGTCGCGCCGCGCGCAGCGCCGCGAACTCCAGCTCCTCGACGGCATGCTCGACGGCGGCCTGGCGAAACAGCGCGCCGGGTGATTCCAGCCGCGAGCCTGCGGGTCCCCGGAGCTGGGCCTCGTAGCCAAAGATGGAGCCAGCGCTGAGCGACACTAAGGGCTGGAAGAGCGCCCGCAGCGTTTCACCTCCGATCAAGGCACCGAGGCTCGGATCCGGCGCTACTCGCCCTTGCGCCGATTCCCCCGCACTTGGCGCAGCGTTCTCCGATGGCCGCACCGCATCGGAAGTTAGCGGCGAAAAAAATCTTCTTCCCATTTTCCCCTTGCCCCGGGTACGGATTGGATCCGCCCGCAGGTAGGGTCAAATTCGCAAACAGACACACATTTGCCCTGCTTATCCGCGCATCGAGCCTGGCGGACGAACAATCAAGGACTTACGTCAATTCCAGGAAAAACATTGTCTTTGTGGCCCGATTTTCGGCGTTCACGTTCCACCGAAAATGCGTTATGCTGCTATGCAACATAGACTTGGAGTGCAGCATCATGAACCCGCAACCGCCACCAATCCTGCCTCAAGCACAAGACCAGGCCGCGCAGGCGCAGGAGGCGATGAGCTTGCCGCGCGCTCTGGGCTCGCGGGTGGCAAACATTGTCCTGAACGCGCAGGTCCAGGTCGCCTACACCTGCGCCGTGGAGGCGCGCAACCGGGCGCAGCGCGCGACCGCTTGCATTGAGCGTTCCTGGCCCGACACCCCGGTGCGTCGACTCGTCCTCGACATCTATCGCGCCCAGGCGCAGTCCGCCGACGCAGTCGCGCACGGCGTGCTCGAGGGCGCGCGCCGCCGCTGCGGACTGGCGTTTGCGCATCTTTGAGCGCCGAGTTCTTCTAGGAAGGGACGCCTTCGCCGCCCCGTAGGGCCGCGTGGCCGGTGCGCCGGCGCCGGCAGCGATGTCGACCGCGACGTCGCGCTGTTCATCGCGGGATTTGCAACACCGCGCCGCGTCGCGTCCGCGCGGGTACGCAAGACCGTACCATTGACGCCCTATGAACAGCCTAATCGAGCAAATTGCGGCCTTGTTTCTTATCGCCGCGGTGGTGGCGATGATCGCCCGGCGCCTGCGCATGCCCTACGCAACCGGCCTGGTGGTAACTGGCATCGCGCTCTCCGCCCTGCCCCTGGCGCCGCACATCGCCATGACGCGCGAGTTGGTGTTCACCGCATTGCTGCCGCCCTTGATATTCGAGGCAGCGCTGTTCTTGCCTTGGCGGATCCTGCGGCGCGAGATTCCCCTGGTGGTCGTGCTTGCGACGATCGGCATGGCGGTGGCGGCCGCGGTCGCCGCATTCGGGATGTACTGGTTTGCCGACTGGCCGCCGATGGCCGCGGCGCTCTTCGGCGTCCTGATCTCGGCCACGGACCCGGTGTCGGTGATAGCGACGTTCCGGGAGGCCGGCGTAAGGGGTCGCCTGCGCGTTCTCGTGGAAGCCGAAAGCTTGTTCAACGACGGTACCGCGGCCGTGCTCTTCGCTCTGCTCGTGACCGCGTATCAGGGTATTGAACCCACGNNGTGGAGCCTTACCCTGACCACCGTCGGCAGCTTGGCCTGTGGCGTGGCCGTCGCCTGGCCGCTCACCTTCCTCGCGGCCAGAAGCACCGATCACCTGGTCGATATCACGTTGACGACGGTCGCGGCCTATGCGTCGTTTCTGCTGGCCGAGCACTTCCAGGCATCGGGAGTCCTCGCGACTCTCACCGCGGGCCTAGTCGCGGCGCGGCGCGGCGCCTCGGGCATGGTTGCTGCAAAAGGGCGCGAGGCCGTGGAGGCCTACTGGGGGGCCATCGCTTTTCTTGCAAATTCCCTCATTTTTCTGCTGATCGGCTTGCGCGAGGCAGAGGAGCACTTCTCCTCGCTCGGGGCCGATATCGCCATTGCCATCGCCCTCGTCGCGCTGGGGCGTGCCGCGGCAATTTATCCGTTTTGCGCCCTATTTGTTGCCAGCCGGTGGCGCGTGCCCATTGCGCACCAGCATGTGCTCTTCTGGGGCGGCCTGCGCGGAGCACTGGCGCTGGCACTGGCACTGGGCCTTCCCGCGGACTTTCCATTGCGCGAGCGCATCCTTACGGTCGCCTTCGCAGTTGTCACGTTCTCCTTGATCATCCAGGGGCCAACCATCGCGCCGCTGCTCTCGAGACTGAACTTGCTCCGGGCGCCTCCGGCAAGCCCCGGGACGGACCACCTGCAAGGCAGCCAATAGGCGCCGCGCCCGGCACATGCGGCAGGCACCCGTACACGCGCCCGTAACAGCAAGCGAAGAGACTTGGGGCGCGCCGGCCCTGGCCGGCGCTTGCGACGTCATGCAAATCACGAAAAAAATACGTACGCCAAAGCGAACCGGGCTCGCCCGCATTTGCCACTGCCTGCGCCTATCGGGTCTGCTCGTCCTCGCACCCGCTGCCATGGCGGCGGGTGCGTACGACGAGACGCCGACGGCACCACTGAGCGCTGCGGCGGCCGCAAGTTCGGATCAGACCGCGGCGCCCAAGTCCTGGGACCTGCACGCGCAGTTCACGGCCGTCTCGCAATTGCACCCGGCATTCGACTCCCCCTACCAGGGAGCGAACAGCCTTTCGCCGGCGTTCGCCGAAAAGGAGACCACGGACGTGACCGCGTTCCTGGGTCTGCGACTCTGGGAGGGCGCCGCCGCCTACCTCGATCCCGAGGTCGACCAGGGATTTGGCCTGGACGACACGCTGGGCATGGCCGGTTTTCCGAGCGGGGAAGCCTACAAGGTCGGCGCGCGCAATCCGTATTTTCGCTTGCCGCGTGCTTTTGTCCGGCAGGTCATCGGGCTCGATGGCCAAGCGCCACCGACCTGGCTGGAGGATGGCCCCAACCAGCTTGCCGGGCCGATGCCGGCGGACAACCTCACAATCACGGTTGGCAAGTACTCGGTCGTGGATATCTTCGACACGAACCGCTACGCCAACAACCCCAAGGCTGATTTCTTGAACTGGTCGATCATCAACAGCGGCGCTTTCGACTACGCGGCCGACGCCTGGGCATTTACCTACGGCGCTGCCCTCGAGTGGACCCAATCCTGGTGGACCTTGCGCGGCGGCGTATTCGCCCTCTCCAAGGTGCCCAACAGCAAGGACATCGATGGCACGTTCGACCAGTTTGAATTGCTCGGGGAGTCCGAGGCACGCCACGAAGTCTTTGGTCGACCCGGAAAATTCAAGGCACTGGCATACGTAAATCGCGGCCGGATGGGAAAATACGAAGACGCCGTCGCACTGGCGCGCGAAACCTCCGCCGTGCCCAGCACGGCGCTCGTGCGCCGCTATGCCTCGCGCCCCGGCGTGGCGATGAACCTCGAGCAGGAACTTTGTGCCGATATAGGGGCCTTCGCCAGGCTCAGCGTCAACGAGGGGGCGCAGGAAGCCTTCGAATTTACCGAGATCAACAAGTCGCTCGCCGCCGGGCTCAGTCTGCGCGGCGACCGCTGGAATCGCCCGGACGATACCGTCGGGCTTGCTGCGGTCGTCAACGGCCTATCGAGCGCTGCGCGCGACTACTTGGCTGCCGGCGGCTTGGGGGTCCTGGTCGGCGATGGACGACTGCCCGACTACGGCTGGGAGAAGATCCTGGAGACCTACTACTCGAGGAAAATCGTCGAGCACCTAACGGTCAGCGCGGACTTCCAGTACGTCGTCGATCCGGCGTACAACCGCGACCGCGGACCGGTTTCCATCTTCGCGCTTCGCGTGCACGCGGAGTTCTGAGCGCGCCTCCTCAGGTCGTCGTTGCCGCAGTCTCCGAGTCCGGCTCGTTGGTCGCCGGCCTGCCGCAGCAACCGCGCATGCCCGCGCGGAACCGCTCGCGCTCCTCGGGACTCATCTGTTCCCAGCGTTGCGCCAGGCGCCGCCGCCAGTGCATGCCGGAATACCCGCGCAAGCCGCCAAAAAGAAGCCGGCAAAGCAGCAGCAACCCCGCGGCCTGCACCAGGCCGATTTCCGGCCGGCCGAATAGGGACGGCGCGAGCCAGTTCCACAGGCTCATGACCACCAGGCTCAAGAAC
>OKRD01000051.1 GCA_900290335.1 Burkholderiales bacterium
TTCATCCACGCCGACGATTACGACGACACCCAGCTCGCCGTCGCCAAAGACCGCGTCTATGGATTGCTGACGCACCCCACCGTCCCTGTACTTCCGCCCGCGTTCGCGATTTGTGAATCGGGAGCGCGAACGGGAAAAGATCTGCTGGCGGCCTATCACGTGGGCGTCGAGGTGGAATCGAAGATCGCCGAGGCTATCTCGCCGCGGCATTACAACGACGGCTTTCACACCACTGGAACGGTCGGCGCCTTCGGAAGCGTCGCTGCTTGCGCAAAACTGCGCGGACTGGATGCCGCCCGCACCGCGCACGCCCTGGGCATCGCCGCCGCCGAAGCCGGCGGCCTGCGACAGAACTTCGGCTCCATGACCAAGCCCTTCCACGCCGGACACGCCGCCGAAGCCGGCGTGGTGGCTACCGATCTCGCGGCGCTCGGCTGGACCGCCGCGCCCAACATCCTCGAAGCGCAGTACGGATTCTTCCACGCCGCCGGCGGCGGCTTCGATCCCACGGCCATCGTCGACCGCCTGGGCAAGCCCTGGACGTTCGCCTCGCCAGGCGTTTCCATCAAGCCTTACCCATCGGGCTCGCTAACGCATCCGGCCATGGGCGAGATGATGCGCCTTATCCGCCAGTACGACATCAAGCCCGCGGACGTGGAGAAGATTGATGTCGGCGCCAACCACAGCATGGTGACCACGCTGCTGCACCATCATCCCTCGACCGGCCTGCAGGCAAAGTTCAGCATGGAGTTCGGCGTCAGCATTCTGCTGCTGGAGCGCAGGGCGGGCCTGGCCGAGTACACGGACACAGTCGTGCAGCGCTCTGATGTACAGGAGATGATCCGGCGGGTGAACTTCTACGTCGACCCCGAAGCCGAGCAGGCGGGCTTCGACAAGATGACCAGCATCCTTAAAGTCCACCTGAAAGACGGACGCATCCTCACCGGCCGCGCCCAGTTCGCCAAGGGCAGCCCCGCTAATCCCATGAGCTACGACGAAGTCTCCGACAAGTTCCGCGGCTGCGCCGACTTCGCTCATTGGCCCCGCCAGAAGGCCAATGCGGTGATTGGGTTCGTGAAAACGCTGGAGAGCGCGCCGGATGTGGGCAGGCTGACAGGGCTGCTGACGAGCTAACGACGAGAGCCGGTGAGTTGCTCTGCCCCATTTCCGCCTCTGGTAGAATTCTCGC
>OKRD01000055.1 GCA_900290335.1 Burkholderiales bacterium
TCCGACCGCACCGCCATGCTGCTGTTCCACGCCGGCGGCGAACAGCCGATGGCCGTGCCGCTCGGCCTGGTCGCCCGGCTGGAGGACATTCCGCGCGACAAGATCGAACTGTCCTGCGGCACGCCCGTCACCCAGTATCGCGGCAGGCTGATGCCGCTGGTCGCGCTGTCCGACAATCTCGATACCGGAAAACCCCGCCAGTCCGTGCTGGTGTTCAACGACCACGAGCGCAGCATGGGTCTGATGGTCGACGAAATCGTCGACGTGGTCGAGGATCTGCTCAACATCGAACTCTCCGGCGCGCGGCCCGGCCTGCTCGGCACCGCGGTGATCGCCGGGCACGCCACCGACGTCATCGATACCGGCTACTGGCTCACTCGGGCCTGGCGGGATTGGTTCCACGGCGCCGCGCAGAGCCCCGCCAGGGATGCCTCGCGCAGCGTACTGGTGGTGGAGGACAGCGACTTCTTCCGCCAGCTTCTGGCGCCGATCCTCGATGCCGCCGGCTATCGCGTCACCACCGTGGCGAGCGCCGCCGAAGCCCTCAGGCTGCGCGACGCCGGCGCAACGTTCGATGTCGTCGTCTCGGACATCGAAATGCCGGACATGGACGGGATCGACTTCGCCCGCGCGGTGCGCGCCGACGGGCCCTGGGCGGTGCTGCCGATGATCGCCCTGTCGGCCCACGCCGAGCCACGCGACATCGAAGCCGGACGCAACGCCGGCTTCAGCGACTACGTGGCGAAGTTCGAACGCGAGGCGTTGATCGCCAGTCTGCGGCAATGCCTCGGGGAAACCGTGGCGGCCTGACGCCGCACTTGATCGCAGTAGGAGACAACGCATGACTGCTGACGTGATGGAACGGCCCGACACAAGCGCAGCCGACGAGGAACGCGTCTTCGTCACCCTGACAGTGGCAGACCAGTTGTGCGGCGTGCCGGTGCTCGCTGTCCGCGACATCCTCGGCGAACAGGCGATCACCCGCATCCCGCTGGCGCCGAACGAGATCGCCGGCAGCCTCAATCTGCGTGGCCGTATCGTCACCGCGATCGACCTGCGCCAGCGCCTGCACCTGCCGCCGACGCCTCCCGGCACACCACGCATGTCCGTGGTGGCCGAGCAGGGCGGCGAACTCTATGCGCTGCTGGTCGATCAGGTCTCCGAAGTGATGAGCCTGAAAGCCAGCGCATTCGAACGCAATCCACCAACCTTGCCGCCCGCCTGGGCACAATTCAGCACCGGGATCTATCGTTTGGACAACCGGCTGCTCGTCGTGCTCGATGTCGGCAAGCTGCTCGCGCTCGGCGATGGCGGCTGAGACTCACATTGAGACGTAACCTTTCGAGGGACCCTCGTCCCCCGAACGGAAGCAGGGGTCCAGACCGAACGCCACCATGCGCCGATCCTCTGGACTCCCGCTTGCACGGGAATCAGGAACCAGTGCCAGCATGACACGCACCTGTCTCATCGTCGACGACAGCCGCGTGGTACGCAAGGTCGCCCGGCGCATCCTGGAGGCGCATGGCTACACCGTTACCGAAGTCGAGAACGGCCAGCAGGCATTGACCGCCTGCCGCACCAGCCTGCCGGATTGCGTCCTGCTCGATTGGAACATGCCGGTGATGAACGGCCTCGACTTTCTCAAGCAATTGCGTGTCGAGTTCGGACCGGGCAATCCGCCCGTCGTGTTCTGCACGACCGAAAACGAGATCTCGGCGATTTTGCAAGCCCTCGAAGCCGGCGCACAGGAATACATCATGAAACCGTTCGATGAGGAAATCCTCGTCGGCAAGTTCGCGCAGGTCGGACTGCTGTGAGCGCCATTGCACGACCGGCACCGGCGCCGGCCGGCCCGCAGGCCGCGCGCGTGATGGTGTGCGACGATTCCGCCGCGATCCGCGGTGCGATCGTCCGCATCCTGGAGGCCGATCCCGCGGTGCATGTCGTCGCGCGCGCCGTCAATGGCCAGGCAGCGATCGACGAACTCCGGCGCACGCCGGTCGACGTGCTCGTGCTCGACATCGAGATGCCGGTGATGGACGGGATGACGGCGCTGCCGCAGCTGCTGCGCGTCGATCCTGGCCTCAAGGTTGTGATGGCGTCCACGCTGACCACGCGTGGCGCCGATATCGCCATGCGCGCGCTGCGGCTCGGCGCGGCGGACTACGTGCCGAAACCGTCGGCCGTGTATGGCAACGAGGGATTCGCCCGCGAGCTGCTGGAGAAGGTGAAGGGCCTGGCGCGCATGCGCCGCCGCGTGGCGCTGCCGCCGCGCGAGACCGGCCCGCTGCGGCTGCGTCCCGCCCCCATTCTCGCGCCGCGCCTGCTCGCCGTCGGCAGTTCGACCGGAGGACCGCAGGCGCTGTTCACCCTGGTGCAGGGCCTGGGCAAAACCCTGAACGTGCCGGTGGTGATGACCCAGCACATGCCGCCGACCTTCACGCCGATCCTGGCGGAGCACATCGCCAAGCTGGGCGGCCTGCCCTGCGCCGAGGCAAAGGACAACGAGACGCTGCAGGCCGGCCGGATCTATCTTGCACCCGGCGACCGGCACCTGTTGGTCGAGGCGACGCGAGGCGCGTTGCAGGTGCGCCTGTCCAGCGATCCGCCGGAGAATTTCTGCCGCCCATCGGTCGATCCGATGCTGCGCAGCGCCAGCACCGCCTGCGACGGCCGCGTGCTGGTCGCGATGCTCACCGGCATGGGACAGGACGGCCTGGCCGGCACGCGCCACGTGGTGGATACGGGCGGCGCCGCGGTGGCGCAGGACGAAGCCACCAGCGTGGTCTGGGGGATGCCCGGCGCGGTGGCACAGGCCGGATTGTGCCACGCCGTCCTGCCGCTGCCCCGCATCGCGCCGAAACTGCTCGAACTGCTGCGAATAGC
>OKRD01000019.1 GCA_900290335.1 Burkholderiales bacterium
GGGCGCGAACGCGAATTGGGCGGACCACTCGACGTTCACGGGCGGTGCCGCATACTACGACTTTTACCACATCGAGGGCGAGCTCAATCCCGCGCTGCCTGCCGGCAACTCCCTGTATGCCAATTCGGCGGTGCCCTATCGAAAGCCCGGCAATACGACGTTTAACATCAATTTCCTCAGCAACCTCTCCTCGCCGCTGTATGCACTCGCCCCACAATACCGGCTGCTCGACCTCTACACGCACTACGAGTGGGGCCGGTTCGACCCTTTGCGAATTGGCGGCACCGCGGAATTCGTCCGCAACGTGGGCTTCAATGCTCAGGAAATCACCAATCGCATAGGACTAGCCGCGCAGGCGCTGCCGACGGACAACACGGGTGCGACAGGACTGCAGCGGCCGCGCGTGATCGGTTTTCTGGCGGAGTTCCAGATTGGAGCCAGCAGCATCGTGCGCCGGGGCGACTGGAACGCATTTATTGGGTACCGGCGCTTGGAGCGCGATTCGGTGGTGGCCGAATTGACGTCGGCAGACTACCGGCTGGGAGGCACCGACCAGACGGCGGAGTACGTCGGGTTCAGCTACGGCCTAGCGCGAAACACGGCGCTCATCGTGCACTACATCGCCGCCAAAAGCCTGGACCTTGCTCCCCAATACAACATCGACACCTGGTTGGTCGACGTGCAAGCGAGCTTTTAACCGACAACAGGGAGAATGCAATGGCTGGCAAGATCGGTTCTGCGGGCGGCGGCATCGCGGTGATGCTCGCGGCGGCCGCGCTCCTTCTTGTCGCGGGCCCGGCTTGGGGCCAACAGGATCGCGATCGCTCCCAGTTGCGGCAGATGCAGCAGCAGGTTCAGCGCCTTCAGCAGGAAAACACCAATCTGCAGAAGTCACTTGACGATGCTCAGGCAAAGGCAAAGCAAGAGACCGACAAGCTCCGGAAGGAATCGGGCGCCGAGCTCGCCCGCGCCAGGACCGAGACCAAGACCAAATCGGAGGAGATCAGCGGCCTGAAGGCGGATCTGGAAACGATCAACCAAAAGCTTGCCGCCGCCAATGAAGAGATCGACCGTCTGCACAAGGCCGTGGAGGAGCGCGACCAAGCGCTGACCGCCGCTGCGACCACCAAGCGCCGTGACGATGCGGCAGCAGCCCTTCTCGCCCAGCGACTGAAGCAGCAAACGGCCCTGGGCGACCTGTGCGAGAAACGGCACGCCGACCTGACGAATTTCACCTCGAAACTCATCGATCGCTACGCGTCCGAACGCCTGCGGCTGTGCGAGCCGGTCACCGGGATCTGGAAGGTGCACGCCGAAAAGGACGTGCAGACGATGCGTGAGGAATTGTACGGCTACCGGCTCGATGCTGTTCCTGCGGAGGATGCCAAGCGGTGAGTGCCAATATGTACCGCGTCACAACAGCCCCGGTGCCGGCAGCGCAACTCTTCGCGGAAGCGCACTTCCTGCTGACGTCGGGTCGGGTCGAGCAGGCAGAGGCGATTTACAAGCAACTGCTCAAACTGCGGCCACGACACCTGGAGACCCTGCGCCAACTCGGCATTTGCCGGCTCCGGCGAGGTGACTACGCCGGCGCCATCAAGCGCTTTGACGAAGCGCTGAAGATCGATCCGCGTTCGCCGGTCGAGCATGCGTTCCGGGGCCATGCCTTGTGGGGGATGGGCCGCCTTCCCGAGGCGCTGCGCAACTACGAGCGGGCGATTGCCCTGGACCGGCGGCTCTTCGATGCCCACTTCCATCGGGCTGCCGCCCTGGAGCAGATGGGCCGCCCTGGCGACGCGCTGGCGGCGTACGACGAGGCGCTCGCGCTGGAGCCGCAGCATGCGCGTACCCATAGCGGCCGCGCCAATGTGCTGGCGGCGATGGGGCGCTGCGATGAGGCAATAGCCGGGTACCTGCGCGCGCGCGCCCTGGAGCCGAACCTTGCCGATGCACATGCCAACCTAGGCGCAACGCTGCTGTACTTGAACCGCTTTGAGGAGGCCCTGGCGGCCATCGAGCAGGCGCTGGGGCTGCAGCCAGCGCATCCCGGCGCGCTTGCGACCCGCCCGCGCGCGCTCGAGGCACTGGGCCGCGATCAGGATGCGCTTGCGGCGCTGGACATGGTCCTTTCGAGGCACGCGGATGACGCCGAGTCCTGGCAACTACGCGGACGCATCCTGGTTCGCATGCAGCGGGCTACCGATGCCCTGCCCTGCTTCGACCGGGCGCTCGCGCTTGCACCGTCGCACCGCGACGCGGCATTTGGCCGCGGGCTGGCGTTCGCGCAGCTCGGCCGCCCCGAAGAAGTGCTGGAAATCTTCGACGGCTTGCTGCGCGAACAGGCGGACGACGCACTGGCGCTGGTAAATCGCGGGTACGCGCAAATCCAGTTGGGCGACTTCGACGAGGGACGCGAGAGCATCGAGCGCGGACTCGCGCTCAAGCCAGATCAGCCTCGAGCCCGCTTTCAGCTCGCCTTGCTGGACCTAACGCAGGGCAACTTCGAAAAGGGATTCGAGGGCTATGAATGGCGCTGGCTGGACCCGCAGTCCGACCTGAGGCCACCCGTACTTCCGGTGCCGCGCTGGAGCGGCTCCGACTCCCTTGCAGGACGAACCATCCTGATACACGCCGAACAGGGACTGGGTGACACGATTCAGTTCTCTCGGTTCATTCCGGTCCTGGCCAGCGCGGCGGCGCGCGTCGTGTACGCCGTGCCGGCGCCGCTTTGCGCATTGCTGCGTCGCTGCCTGCCCGGCCCGATTGAGACGATCATTCCCGGTGACGCCTTTTCCGCGGTGGACTTGCACTGTCCCTTGCTGAGCTTGCCGCTGGCGTTGGGCACGACGCTCGCGACGCTCCCTGCCCCGCAGCACTATCTTTGGCCCGACCCGGAGCGGCGCGCCGCATGGCAGCAGCGGCTCGGAGCCGGACCCATGATCGGCCTGGTCTGGTCGGGCAGCCCGACGCATGCCAATGACAGGAACCGTAGCATTTCCCTTTCCCGCTTGGCGCCCCTGCTTGCGACGGGCAGGCGTTTCGTGGCGCTGCAGGAGCAGGTCCGGCCGTCCGATCTTGCGGCCGCGAACTCGATGCCGGGCCTGGACCTCGTAGGAGACGACTTCGAGGACTTCGAAGATACGGCTGCCGCCGCGTCGCTGTGCGATCTGGTAATCACGGTAGACACCTCGGTCGCGCATCTTGCCGGTGCCATGGGCAAGCCTGTCTGGCTGCTGCTTCCCTTCGTGCCGGACTGGCGATGGCTGCTCGATCGCACCGACAGTCCCTGGTACCCCAGCATGCGCATCTTTCGACAATCGAAACGCGGGGACTGGGACGGCGTAATAGCCCGGGTCGTAGCTGCGCTGCATTCCCACGCGCCGCCAGACTGACGCTCGGCTGCCGTAATCGCGGCCGGCTCACTTGTCCCTACGGCACGCCGGTGACTTGCCGCTCGCCGAGGTTCGGAAACAAGCCGCGCAGCGCCGCGACAACGTCGGCAACCGCCGCCGACCAATCACCGTGTGTGGAATTGCGGAACAGCCGCGCTGTTGGATACCACGGACTGTCGGTGCGATCGAGCATCCATCTCCAATCCGGCGCAAATGGAATGAAGATCCACACGGGCTTGCCCATGGCACCAGCAAGATGTGCGACTGCGGTATCGGCCGAAACTACCAGGTCAACCGAGTCGAGCAAAGCCGCCGTGTCTGCGAAGTCCAGCAGCGCTTCCCCGAAATTGCATATGCCCAGATGCTCGACGTCGGCACACTCGGCCGCGGGGACGTCCTTCTGCAGGCCGATTAATTCGATATCTAGGCGAGCCAGCGGCGATAACTGCGTCAGCGCAAGTGAACGAAACCGGTCCTTTACATGATCCGGACTGCCGCGCCAGGCAATCCCAATACGCGGACGCGAGGTGCGCGGGCCAAGGCGCTCCAGCCAGGCGGTGGCGAGCGTCGGGTCGGCCCTTAGGTAGGGAACATCGCCGGGGATCGACGCCAAGGTCGTGCCCAAGGCAAGCGGCAAACTCATCAGGGGGGTATGCAGATCGAAAGCCACCGCGGGCGAGTTCATCGGGACCACCCGGTTGATCCCTCGCAGCCCATTCAACAAGGACACCAGCGGCGCCTGCACCTCGAGGATGACACGCGCGCCACGGTCCGCCAGCAAGGGCGCATACCGGCAAAATTGCAGCGTGTCGCCCAGTCCCTGCTCGGCGTGCAGCAAGAGCGTACGGCCGCGCACCTCGGTTTCGCCGAGCCAAGCCGGTGAATCGTCGTGAAACAACTCTTTTAAAACCCCGTGCTCCCGCCACCGTTGAACGCGCCACTCGAATTTTGGCCAGCCGGCAGCAAAATCACCAAGGAGCAGGAGGCACAAGGCCTCGTTCCAGTGTGCGAGGGAGTTGTCGGGATACAGCGAGCTCGCGCGACAAAAATCTGCGAGCGCACGTGCAACCTCATTGCGGTCAAGCAGGGTCGCTCCCCGATTGATGAGCGTTTTTACGAGGCCCGCGGACAAGGAAAGGGCACGCTCGTAGGCAGCGATCGCCTCGGCGTCGCGCCCCAGCTTGCGCAAAACGTCGCCGCGGAAGCTGTGACCCTCCGCGCTCGTCGGATGCAGCGCCAGTGCCTGATCAATGTTCTCCAGCAAGTCTTCGAAACGTTCGAGTTCGAGCAGCAGGTTGCCGCGCGCGGTCCGGGCTTCCGGGAAATCGGCGCGCAGCTCCAGCGCCCGATCGAAGCAGGCCAATGCGGCGTCCGATCGCTTGAGTTCCTTGAACCCCAGGCCAAGGTTAAGGTGTGCCTCCGCATAATCCGGCTGCAACATCAGTGCACGTTCATATTCCGCAACAGCCTCAGGCGCTCGCTTGAGCTCCTGGAGCACGACGGCACGGTTGTATCTGGCTCTCGCATCGTGGGGGATGAGGACGATGGCTGCTTCAAAATCCCTCAGCGCTTCCTCTCGGCGTCCAAGCTCGCGCAGCGCATTGCCACGGTTGCCGAGCGCGCCCACATGGTCCGGCCGAAGCGTGAGTGCCCGGCCATAGGCCGCGACCGCGTCCTCCTCGCGGCCAAGGCTGCGAAGGACGTTGCCCCGGTTATACGCAATATCGGCATTGGCGGGGTTCATGACCGCCGCGCGCTCGATCGCCGTCAACGCCTCCCCGTAGCGGCCTGCAGCCTGCAAGGCACTGCCGAGGTTGGCGAGCGCGCCGAAATTGTCCGGCGCGAGCCGCACGGCGCCTTGCAAGCGCTCAATCGCCTGCTCGACATCGCCGCGCTGAAGCACACAAAGACCCAGAATATTTAAGGCTTCCACCCGCTCCGGATTCGAGGCCAGCACCTGCCGGCAAAGTGCCTCTGCCTCGCCCCATCTGCCTGCCTGAAGCAGCGCCGCTGCCCTGCTCAGCGCGCTCTCTGAGGCGAGGTCGCTTCGCCCGCGGGGCGCCGCTGGATGCATTGCCATGGATTGTTCCGTACCGCTCATGTCAGATCGCCAGTTCGTCCAATTCGGCCCGCAGTGCCGAGAGCACCGCGGGCCAATCGCCAGGGGCAGGCTGGCGGAAANNCCCGGTACCACGGGCTCTCGCGGCGATCCAATTGCCAGCGCCAGTCCGGCACCCACGGCAGCAGGATCCATGTCGTCTTTCCAACCGCGGCCGCCAAATGAGCCACCGCAGTATCGACCGTCACCACGAGATCGACGAGGGACGCTAGGGCGGCGGTGTCAGCAAAATCCTGCAATTCCGTTCCAAGGGGTAGAACCCTTGCGGCGCCTGCGAGCGCGGTCGCATCGCGGTCTCGAACCTCCTTTTGCAAACTCACGAACTCCGCATCAATGCCCTGCAGCGCATCGAGCAGGTCCTGCAGGGGAATGCTGCGGTTGCGGTCGTTCTTGTGACCGCTACTGCCCGACCAGACCAGACCGATTCGCAATCGGCTCGATTTCGGCCCGAGGCGCATCCGCCACTGCGAAACGCGCGCCTTGTCAACATGCAGATAGGCGGCCCCGGATGGGATACTTGTGAGGTCCGTGCCAAATGCCAGTGGAAGACTGAGCAGGGGGCAATGGACATCGAAATCGGGCAGCGGGTCGCCTTCGCTCACAATCTGCGACGGACCATCGAGCGTCCGCAGCAAGGACACGAGTTCCGGCTGGACTTGCAGTATGACCCTTGCGCCGCGGTCGGCAACGGGCCGAGCGTAGCGGCAAAACTGCACGGTGTCGCCAAGGCCTTGCTCGGCGTGCAAGAGTATCGTCTTGCCGTCGATGTCCGCCTCGCCATTCCATCGAGCGTGGGAAAACCGGCGCGGCTGTGGCGTGCCCATCGTCTGCCAGCGCGCTTCGTTGTCAATCCATCCCTGGCGAAAGTCTCCAAGGAGCAGGCTCGTCAGGCCCCGATGCGCCCGGGCTTCGCCGAAGTCGGGCTGGAGCGCAAGTGCGGAATTGCACTGCGCGATGGAATCGGCATACCGCCCAAGCGCGTGCAGCGCGCAACCCCGGTTGGAAAGCGCTCGGACGTAGCCCGGCCGCAACGCCACGGCCCGATCGAATCGCGCCAGCGCCGCATCGTACGAGCCCATTTCGAGCAAGGCGTTACCTGCGTTGTTATGGGCCCTGGCATCCTGCGCATCGAGCCGGATCGCCGATTCGAAACTGCCTAGCGCATCCTCGTGGCGGCCCTGGACGCACAACGCTTCGCCGCGGCTGATGTGTGCGTCGGCGTGAGCAGGGTCGATGGCCAGCACATGATCGAAGCAGGCAACGGCACCTGCAGTATCGGATTGCTCGCGCAGCGCTGCACCCAGATCCATCCAGCCCAGAAGGAAGCCGGGCTGCAGCTCCACTGCCTTTCGAAAATGCTGAGCCCCTTCGCGAAGGCGTCCGCCCTGACAGGCAATCACGCCGAGCAAGTGCCAGGCCTCGGCCGTGCGCGGATCCGCGCGCAGCATCTGGGCATAGGCGAATGCGGCCTCTTCCAACCGACCCGCCCGGTGCAACGCAAGTGCCGTGGCATATTGCGGGAAATGATGTTGATCCACCATCTGAGTCATACGAACCATCGGACGATTGAAGCGCGACCGGAAGGACGGAGCAGGCGACGCTCCTCAGTTATGGACGAGGAGCACGCGCGGGATTTTGCAGACCGAAACCGAACCGTTATTGACGCGCGCGACATCTTCGAAGTAGCTCGCGTCGCCATCGTGCGTACGGTCGCGAAACCCGGCGGCGCGGGCAATTGCGGTGCGCACGAGCGCGGCGCCGATATCGATGTTCAATCGACTAAATTGCGTCTGGAAATACGAGTATGCCGGCATCGGCCGCCCGCCGGGCCGGTCGTGGCTGTGGATCATGTCAAAGAGCAGCACGTCGGCGCCTGATTGCTGCGCAGCCTCTGTCAGGTACTCGACGCACTTGGGCACGTAGTAGTTGTCGCCATTGGTGAGCAGGACGTAATCACCGTGGGCACTCTGCAACCCCAGATCGCGCAAGGTGTGACCATAGTCGTTGTAGCGCGTGTCGGTTTCCGAGAAGGTAATGCGCCCTGACGACTGAGCGGCGAGCTCGCTCATAATCTGTACAAACTCCATATCGGGTCCATCATGGATGACACGCAGGCACCAATTGTCCGCTGTCTGGTTCAGCCAGGACTGCACGAAGACCTTGAGTGGCCCGTACCGCTGGAAAGCGACGGAAATGACCTCTATGAGCGGAACGCCTGGCGCAACCGTATTGGACATACCTGAAGATTTGTCGCAGGACCCACCAGAATCGTGGCGCAAGGTCGGCGCCGCGTAACACGACCGGCCGCGCGGCGAGCGTACGAGTTGAAATTGTAAGTCAACGTATTACGAGGTCGTGACCAACTGCGGAAAAGTGGCCAGTTCGCAGGATTGCCCCACGGAAACGGTATGAAACGCTCCATCGCAGTGCGGCCCGCAGCAATCCGATGCCTGTAATTTGGTCCGATCGGACTATTCCTTTGGTTTCTCAGGACGCATGTTCGTAACATTGGGCTAGTCAAATCGCCTCTGAGATCCGGTGGAATAGAACCGGTCGAATACTACCTGGGACAGTCCAACATGAAGATCCTCGCAGCCGCTGTTCAAGCTATTTTCGCCATCGCGATCGGGCTTGCCGCGGCGGGGGGCCAAGCGCAGACAAGCGTCACGCTCAATAATGGCGATACGCTCCAGTCCTCCGTGGGACTGTTTGGTACCGATTCGGGTGCCGTCACGAATAACCTGAATTTGCTTTCGTCGCCCGCGACGACCGGTTTCAATTTCAGCGGAACAACCGGGTCGAACACGGCCTTGTCCGCGTCGGGGACCGGGGGGGCCAGTACAAATGGCTACTACTACACGGACTACCTGCTAAATGTGGCGCCGGGAACCGCCGAAGTTGTCTCGACCACGTTAACCAACTCCTCGGGCGTTGCAGGCCTAAACGAGCGAATCTATCAGACGTCCTCGCCCGGCAGCTTTCTCGGTGATGCCAGTGCGGCGCCGGGGGTTCTGCAGGCCTGGGGCACCACCTATCCCGGGCCAGGGTTCACTGAAAGCTACATTGCGCC
>OKRD01000056.1 GCA_900290335.1 Burkholderiales bacterium
AGACCGGCAGCATCCATTCTTCCGCCAGCCGCCGCAAGTCGTCGAACACCGGGGCGTCGTACAGCGAATCGGCCAGCAGGGCACCGCCAACCAACACCAGCGGCCGCTCCGCCCCGGCCAGCATCTGCACCAGCCGATCCAGGTCTTCGCCACGCGGTGCCGACAGGACACGCGGGCGCGGCTGATCGACCTCCGCATCCGTTGTTGCATCGAAGATGTCTTCCGGCAGGATCACCGCCACCGGTCCTGGGGTGCCGCTCTCCGCCAGATGAAATGCACGTGCGATCGCTTCCGAGGCCTGTTCCGGTTCGATGACCTCGATCACCGACTTGGTCACGTCGGACAGCAGGCGGGAGTAGTTTTGTTCCTGCAGCGCCATGCGTCCGAAGTCCTGGCGCTCCACCTGACCGACGAGCATCACCATCGGCGTGGTATCGTGATAGGCGGAGTGCAGCGACACCATGGCATTCGACATGCCTGGGCCGCGCGATACGATGCAGCAGCCGGCGCGATTGCGCAGCCTGCCGTCCGCGACTGCCATGTATCCGGCGCCGCCTTCATGGCGGCAGACGATGAGGCGGAGCGAGTTCATGTCGGTGAGCGCGTTGATCAGCCCGACATAACTTTCGCCCGGCACGCAGAAGAGCTGATCGACGTCGTGCGCTTCCAAGCTTTCGGCAAGCAGGCGGGCAACGGTACGGGTCATTTCGGTTGCATCTCCTCGGTTTCTTCTAACGGGCGGGGCAGCGCACCAAAGGGTAAGGAAATTCGGGGCAGCCCAGAAAACTGATCTCGTTCTCGCCGCGGCGCTGCACGTGCAGCACGTCGGGATTCTCGCAGCCGAAGCCGGTCTCGCCGGGGCTCGGAGGCTGGCTGAAGGGCGACGACGCAGCGATCGGCAGCGACTGCGCGAAGCGGAATTCGAAGCCGGAGCCCGTGCTGCGCGCGGTCTCCACCAGACGTTGCGTGTAGAGCTGGTCGGTCAGCGTCGCACGCATGACGATGTCGCGCGTGAAAATGACGACTGGCTGTGCCAGGCACTCCTGCGCGCTCACTGCGCTGGGTGGCGGGAACAGTCCGCCGATCCAGGCGCCGAACAGCCAGGCATGGGGCGGTGCACTGGTTTGTGCGCCGGCGGGTGACGCGGCGAGCAGAGCGGTGATGACCAAGGTCG
>OKRD01000005.1 GCA_900290335.1 Burkholderiales bacterium
CATTGTCTCGACAAGGCCCCCAAACGGCACTGCGCCCGCCGAGGTAACGGACGTGTCCAGCAGTGATGGTGCGATGATGGTGGCCGAGCGTCAATGGCATGTCCCTGGGTCATCCGCTCGTGTGCCGAGCAAGGCGGAGGCGCGAAACCCGCCGGTTCTTCTTGCCGTATGCGTACGCGAGCGCGCTAGTAGGCACCTTCTATGCAAATTTCCAATGACCTTCTCCCCTGGCTAATCTATGGCGTGCCGTTTGCCATCGCGCTGTTCCTGTATGTGCGCAACTACCGGGCGCGCTCCCAGGTCCACCAGGAACTGATGCTCGAATCGGTTGCGCAGGGTCTGACCGAGCCACCGTCGCTGCACCCGGTCGTCGATGTGACGCAGTGCATCGGATCGTCGGCCTGCGTGAAGGCCTGCCCCGAGGAGGCCTTGGGGGTCGTCAACGGCAAGGCCGTGCTGATCGGCGCGGCGCACTGCATCGGTCATGGGGCGTGCTTTCCGGCCTGTCCGGTGGAGGCGATCAAGCTGGTGTTCGGCACGGAGAAGCGCGGCGTCGACATCCCGGTCGTCAAGCCCAACTTCGAATCCAACGTGCCCGGGATCTTCATCGCCGGCGAACTGGGGGGCATGGGCCTTATCCGCAAGGCCGCCGAGCAGGGGCGGCAGGCCGTTGACGCCGCGCGCGCCGCGATGTCAGGCAAGGCCGATCACGACATCGTCATCATCGGCGCCGGACCGGCCGGACTGGCGGCGGGCCTTGGTGCCATCGAGAAGAAACTCAAGTACAAGCTGATCGAGCAGGAGGATTCCCTCGGCGGCGCCGTGTATCACTATCCGCGCGCCAAGATTGCCATGACGGCCCCGATCAAGCTGCCCATTGTTGGCAAGGTCAAGATGACCGAGGTCAGCAAGGAGCAACTGCTGGAATTTTGGAACGGCGTTGTCGCCAAAACTGGTCTGCAGATCGCCTTTCGCGAGCGCATGGAATCGATCGACAAGTCGGGGGACGGATTTGTCGTGCAGACCTCGCGTGGCAGCTATCGCGCCAAGACGGTCCTGTTGGCCATTGGGCGGCGCGGCACTCCGCGCAAACTCGACGTGCCGGGAGAGGACAGCCCAAAGGTGGTCTACCGCCTGATCGATCCGGAGCAATACCAGGGGCAACGCGTGCTCGTCGTGGGCGGGGGCGACAGCGCGCTGGAGGCGGCAATTGCCATCGCGCAGCAAAAAGGCGCGCGCGTCACGCTCTCCTATCGCAGTGAGGCCTTTAGCCGGGTCAAGGAGAAAAACCGCATGCTGCTGCAGCAGGCCCAGGATGCCGGCCGCCTGCGCGTCCTGTTGCCGTCGACGGTTTCGCGCATCGAGGCCGACCGCGTGCACTTGCGCTACAAGGACAAGCCGGTTGCCATCCACAATGACGCGATCATCGTCTGCGCGGGCGGGGAGCTGCCAACGCCGCTGCTCAAGAAGATCGGCGTGTTGTTCGAGACGCACCACGGCGAGGCCTGATCGACAGGCGAGCGGCCCCGGGGCCGGCGCGGTGCTCGTGCCCCGGCGCTTGCACCCCGCTCGTGCCCAGGTATGCTGGCGGGGTCCGCAGCGCCACCGCGTGGGGAGACGATGAGTCCGGATGACCGGGGATCGGCACTGCCGCAAGGCATGACTGCCGCTGAGCGCGAGATCGTGCAGGCGGCCTGCCCGCATGATTGCCCCGATACCTGTGCCATGCATGTCACGGTCGAGCGTCAAGGAGGCCGACGGGTGGCCGTGCGCGTGACGGGCGACCCGGGCCATCCACCGACGCGAGGCTCGCTATGCACCAAGGTCAGCCGTTACCTCGAGCGCACCTACCACCCGGACCGCGTGCTCACGCCGCTGCGCCGAATCGGCCGGAAGGGATTGGGAAAATTCGAGCCCGTCTCCTGGGATCGGGCACTCGAGGAGATTGCCCAGCGGCTCGGCGCGATCGCCGCGCGCGATCCGCAGGCGATCGTCCCCTATAGCTATGCCGGAACCATGGGCTTGGTGCAGGGCGAGGCGATGGCGCAGCGCTTTTTCAACAGGCTGGGCGCCAGCCGGCTCGACCGCACGATTTGCGCCAGCGCCGGCGGCGAGGCGCTGCAGTACACCCTCGGCGGACGCATCGGCACCGATCTGGAGCAATTCGAAAACAGTCGCCAGATCGTCTTCTGGGGAACCAATGCCGTAGCCTCCAACCTGCATCTATGGAGTCGCGCGCAGGAGGCCAAGCGCAGAGGCGCGCGCCTGATCGCGATCGATCCGTACCGCTCGCTCACGGCCGACCGCTGCCACGAGCACATCGCGCTGCTTCCCGGCACCGATGGCGCGCTGGCCCTGGGCATCATGCACGTGCTGATTCGCGAGGGTTGGTTGGACCGGGATTACATCGAGCACCACACGCTCGGCTTTGAGGCTCTGGCTGAGCGTGCCTTGGGCTACGACCCGCAGCGCGTTGCGACGATCTGTGGCATCGGCGCCGCAACGATAGAGCGCCTAGCGCATGACTACTGGCACGTGCGGCCCACGGCGATTCGCCTGAACTACGGCATGCAGCGCGCGCGCGGCGGCGGCAACGCCGTTCGTGCGATTGCCTGCCTGCCCGCCCTCGCAGGACACTGGCGCGATCCGGCCGGGGGCTTGCTGCTGTCGAGCAGCGATGCCTTCGAGGTCGATCATGCCGCGCTGACCCGCCCCGACCTGCTGGCCGGGCGCACTCCCAGAACCATCAACATGAGTGCCATCGGCGAAGCGCTGGCGCGGGCCCAGCCGCGCATCGAAGCGCTGGTCGTCTACAACAGCAATCCGGTCGCGGTGGCGCCGCAGTCGTCCCGGGTGGCGGAGGGCTTTGCGCGCAGCGATCTGTTCACCGTGGTGCTCGAACACTTTCTCACCGACACGGCGGACTATGCCGATATGGTCCTGCCGGCGACGACGCAGCTCGAGCATCTTGACGTGCACAAGTCCTATGGCCACCTCTATATTGTGGCCAACAACCCGGCGATCGAACCGCTGGGCCAGTGCCTGCCCAATAGCGAAATCTTTCGCCGGCTTGCCTGGCGCATGGGATTAACCGACGATTGCTTCGCCGAGACCGACGAGCAGATCGCGGCCAAGGCCTTTGTCCGCTGCGGGGCGGCGCCGTATGACTGGGAGCGTGTGCGACGCGAGGGCTGGCAGCGCCTCGAAGTGCCGCCGGTCTACGCCCCCTTTGCCAGCGGCAATTTCCCGACCCCGAGCGGGCGCTGCGAATTTTTCTCGCCGCGCCTGGCGCAGATGGGGTTGGATCCGGTCCCCGATTACGTCGCGCCCTACGAAGGGCACGCCAGCGCTCCAGACCTGGCGCGGCGCTTTCCCCTGGCGATCATCTCTCCCCCGGCGCGTAATTTCCTCAACTCGACCTTCGTCAACGTGCAGAGCCTGCGCGACACCGAGAGTGAACCGCGCCTCGACATCCATCCGCAGGACGCCGCGGCGCGCGGCATCGGCGAAGGGGACTGGGTGGAAGTCTTCAACGATCGGGGCTCCTTCACCCTGCGGGCGCGCGTCAGCGATCGGCCGCGCCCGGGCGTCGTTGTCGCGCTCTCGATCTGGTGGAAGAAGCTCACGGCGGACGGCAAGAATGCCAACGAGGTGACGCACCAACTCCTCACCGATCTGGGCCGCGCGGCGACCTTCTACGATTGCCTGGTGGAAGTGCGCCGCGTCGTCCGCTGAAGGCCTGCCCGCGTATTATTCGGGCGAGAGCGCTGCCGGATTCGCGGGCCGGATTGGAAACGAGAACGGACCGGGCGAGACCCGAGAAGAGCGCGTCAAGGAGAACGCGGCATGGAATTGCCAGAGCGCTTCTGGCTCAAGAGCTATCCGGCGGGCATTCCGACGGAGATCGATCCGGGGCGCTATTCCTCGCTGCTGGAGCTGCTCGAGGAATCCTTCACCCGCTTTGCCGAGCGCATCGCCTACAGCTGCATGGGGGCGGACCTGCGCTTTGACGAACTCGATCGGCGCAGCGCCGCTGTTTCCGCCTGGCTACAGTCGCAGGGGGTCAAACCGGGCGATCGCGTCGCGATCATGCTCCCCAATGTATTGCACTTTCCCGTCGCCTTTTTCGGTGCCTTGCGCGCTGGGGCCACAGTGGTAAACGTAAATCCGCTCTACACGCCGCACGAGCTCGAATTCCAGCTCAAGGACAGTGGCGCGGAAACCCTGTTCGTTCTCGAGAATTTTGCGCATACGGTGCAGACCGTGCTCGACAAGGTTCCCACCAAGCGCATCGTCCTTTGCTCCATGGGGGAGATGTTCACGGGCCCCAAATCCTGGATCGTCGATTTTGTTGTGCGCCATGTCAAAGGGCTTGTTCGCCCCTTTCGGCTGCCGCGTGAGAGCCGTTTTCGTTTCCGCCAGGTGCTCGCGCAAGGTTCGGGGCAAATGCGCCGGCCGGTGCCAGTGGGTCCGCAGGACGTCGCGGTGCTGCAATACACGGGCGGCACGACCGGCATTTCCAAGGGCGCGATGCTGTTGCACCGCAATCTCGTTGCCAATATCCTGCAGGCCGAGGCCTGGAACCAGCCGGCATTGCGAAAGATCAAGAACGGCGAGCAGCCGATTACGGTCACGGCGCTGCCGCTGTACCACATCTTCGCGCTCACCTGCTGCGCCCTGATTTCGCTGCGCACCGGCGGGCAGTGCCTGTTGATTCCCAATCCGCGCGACTTTCCCGCCCTGGTCGGCGCACTGCGGGGCCGGCACTTCCACAGCTTTCCGGCGGTCAATACGCTGTACAACGTCCTGGCCAGCGACGAGGCATTCCGCAAGCTCGATTTTTCTGCGCTCGTGCTCTCTGTTGGAGGTGGAATGGCGGTGCAGCGGGTCGTTGCCGAGCGCTGGCTGCAGCTAACCGGCTGTCCGATCTGTGAGGGCTATGGCTTGTCCGAGACGTCACCGTCGGCGTGCTGCAACCCGACCGATACTGATCGCTTTAACGGGACCATCGGATTGCCGTTGCCGTCTACCGAGGTTGCGATTCTCGACGACAGCGGCGCCCGGCTGCCGATCGGCACCCCCGGAGAGATCGGCATTCGCGGACCGCAGGTGATGGCCGGCTACTGGCAGCGTCCGGACGAAACCGCCAAGGTGATGACTGCCGACGGGTTCCTGCGCACCGGAGACATCGGCGTGATGGATGAGCGCGGCTACACGCGCATCGTCGACCGCAAGAAGGACATGATCCTGATGTCGGGCTTCAACGTCTATCCCAACGAGGTCGAGGATGTCGTCGCTGCCCATCCGGGAGTGCTCGAGTGTGCGGTGATCGGCATACCCGATGAGCATTCCGGCGAGGCGGTCAAGCTGTTTGTCGTGCGCAAGGACCCCTCGCTGACGGCCGAGTCGCTGGCGGCGTACTGCCACGAAAACTTGACCGGCTACAAGCGCCCGAAAGTGATCGAGTTCCGCAGTGAGCTGCCCAAGACGAACGTTGGCAAGATCCTGCGCCGCGAGCTGCGGCGCTAACGCCATCGGCCCGCTTCAGGCGGGCGCGACGAGTTTCGGCCGGTGACCGCGGCGTCATCGTTTGCTGGCACGCCCATGTTGCGCTCAATTAGCACGTGGCGCAGGTAGTGATAGACGGAAAGCGCTTCGAAGTGATGGCCCGCCCGACTCTTCAGGCGAATGTGCATCTCGTCGGCGCCGGCACGCACCGACACGTCGGCGGCGGCAAGGCTCGGATCGGTGCGAGGGGCGCCCAGTGCAATATGACCGTCGGTGAGGGCCTGCAGGATGCGCTGGTGACGACCGGCGACACCAAATAGTTCGATGAAAACCTCGTCGCCGTGCTCGCTTACTTGCATTCGCATGATCGACCCTTCTGGTCGAAGGCCCTTGCGCCCAGCGCGCCGGCCGATGAGACCGAGTTGACCGGAGATTGGTCTCGGACAAACGGATGAATACCGTGCACGTTTTTGTTCATATCGGCGTTCGCCACCGCTTAAGTTTTTCCGACCGGCGGGGGCAAACCGCCGGAGCGGCCGCCGCGCGGCCATGCTGCAAGCGCACATCGGTGGCTTGCCTGGCGCGCGGCAGCGCAAAAGGAAGCGCGCGATGACCGGGCAGAGCACGGGGCAGTACGTCCTGGCCCTGGACCAGGGAACGACGAGCTCGCGCGCAATCGTCTTCGATCACCAGGCGCGGCCCGTATCGATGAGGCAGCGCGAACTGCGCCAGATCTATCCGCGGCCCGGATGGGTGGAACACGATCCCGAAGAGATCTGGGTCTCGCAACTGGCTTGCGCGCGCGAGGCCCTGGAGCAAGCCGGCCTGGGTGCGCGCGATCTTGCTGCGGTCGGCATCACCAATCAGCGCGAGACCACCGTGTTGTGGGAGCGTGACAGCGGGCGCGCGCTGGCCAACGCGATCGTCTGGCAGGATCGACGCACTGCCGACGAATGTGCGCGCCTACGCGAGCGGGGATTGGAGGAAGAGATCCGGCGCCGATCCGGGCTGGTGCTCGACCCGTATTTTTCCGCAACCAAACTCGCCTGGTTACTCGATCACCTACCACAGGCGCGCGTGCGCGCCGAGCGCGGCGAACTGGCCTTCGGAACCGTCGATGCTTGGCTGCTGGCACGGTTAACGCGCGGCGGCGTCCACGCCACGGATGTCAGTAACGCCTCGCGCACGCAGTTGCTGGACCTGCAGCGCCTGGATTGGGATCAGCAGCTGCTCGACTGGTTCCGGATTCCGCGCTCGGTTCTGCCACGGATTGTCGCCTCCAGCAGCGCCGTCGGTGTGACCCACCCTGACTGGTTTGGCGGAGAGGTCGCCATCGCCGGGATTGCCGGGGACCAGCAGGCGGCCACCTTTGGCCAGGCGTGCTTCTCGCCGGGGATGGCAAAGAACACCTACGGTACCGGTTGCTTCCTGCTGCTGCAGGTCGGCTCGAAACCGCGCCCGCCCGGCAAGGGTCTACTGGCGACCGTGGGCTGGCAGCTGGCCACGGGTTCGGCAAGCTATCTTCTGGAAGGCAGTGTTTTCGCCGCCGGTGCGGTGGTGCAGTGGCTGCGCGATGGCTTGGGTTTTATCGAAACGGCTGCGCAGGTCGAGGCGCTGGCGGCGCAGACGCCGGACAGCGGCGGCGTTGTCTTGGTGCCGGCCTTTGCCGGCCTGGGCGCACCGTACTGGGATCCGAACGCCCGCGGCGCGATCCTGGGCCTGACTCGTGGCTCCAACCGCGCGCACATCGCGCGGGCGGCACTCGAGTCGATCGCCTTGCAGTCCACCGAATTGCTGCAGGCCATGGGTGCCGACGCGGCGGCATTGACCCAGTTGCGCGTCGACGGGGGCGGCGCGCGCAACGATTTGTTGATGCAGATGCAGGCCGACCTGCTGGGCGTGCCGGTGGTGCGTCCGCAGTGCACCGAGACCACGGCCCTGGGCGCGGCGTTTCTTGCCGGCCTTGCAGTGGGGTTCTGGGACAGCACGCAGGAAATCGAGTCGCTGTGGCGCGCCGAGCGGGTATTCGAGCCGTCGTGGAGTGAGGACCAGCGCGGCGCGATGATGCACACTTGGCGTCGCGCGGTCGCGCGCACGCGGGACTGGGTAACGCCCGATCCGTGACGTCTTCGTACCTGCACCGATTCTTCTGCGGAGGGTCTTGCGTTGGATGATTCCGTCGAAACCAGCTTGCAAGCCCGCAGCCTGCGCGCTGTCTGGCACCCGTGCACCCAGATGAAGGTCCACGAGCGCGTGCCGCTGATCGCCTTGGCGCGGGGGCAGGGCGCCTGGCTCATCGAAACCAGCGGCCGTCGCCTGCTCGACGGCATCAGCTCCTGGTGGGTCAACCTCTTCGGCCACGCCAATCCCCGCATCAACGCCGCGGTGAGCGAGCAGCTGCAAATCCTCGAGCACGCGATGCTCGCCGGGTGCACCCATGCCCCGGTGGTGGAACTCTCCGAGCGCCTTGCGGCGCTCACCGGCGGCGCACTGGGCCACTGCTTCTATGGCTCGGACGGCGCTTCGGCAGTGGAGATTGCGCTCAAAATGAGCCATCACGCCTGGCGCAACGCGGGGCGCGCGCAAAAGTGCGAATTCGCCTGCGTGCGCGGCGGCTACCACGGCGAATCACTGGGCGCCCTGGGCGTCACCGATGTGCCCATTTTTCGGGATGTCTATTGGGGCTTGCTGCGCGCGGCGCACGTGGTGGCGAGTCCGGACGCCCGGCGGCAGGCCGTGGCCGGCGAAGTTGCCGCCGATCCGGCGCGGCGGGCCGCGGCCGACGTCGAGCGTGTGTTCGCCGAGCACGGTTCGCGTATTTCCGCGCTCATCGTCGAGCCGCTGGTGCAGTGCGCCACGGGCATGGCGATGCATGCCCCGCTCTTTTTGCGGACGCTGCGTGCCCTTTGCGACCGCTACGATGTGCATCTGATCGCCGACGAGATTGCCGTGGGCTTCGGCCGCACCGGAACGTTCTTTGCCAGTGAGCAGGCCGGCATCTGGCCGGATTTCCTGTGTCTGTCCAAGGGCATCAGCGGCGGCTACCTGCCCTTGTCGGTCGTGCTCACGCGCGGGCAGATCTTCGATAGTTTCTATTCGGACGATACTGACCGCGCCTTTCTGCACTCGCATTCGTATACCGGCAATCCCCTGGCCTGTCGCGCGGCGCTGGCCACGCTCGATATCTTTCGCGACGACGCCGTGCTCGAAACCAACCGGGACCGCGGCGCGCAGCTCGATGCGCTGCTGCGTCCGCTACGGCAGGATCCGCGCATCGAGCATTTGCGCCGCTGCGGCATGATCTGGGCCTTCGATGTGCGCGAGGCGACCTTGGCGAACGCTGACGCGGCCGGCGCACAGGCCGCTGCCTTCGCCCGCCGCTACTTCGCCGCGGCGCGCGAGCTCGGAGTGCTGCTGCGGCCCATCGGTCGCACGGTGTACCTGATGCCGCCGTACATTCTCTCCGAGGCCGAGATGGAACATCTGGCGCGGGGCGCGATCGGGGCCCTGGACGCGGCCCTGGCGCACTGACATGGCAGTGCTCGCTGCGCTGGCAGCGCACCACCGGATCGGCGCCTTGCGCCAGGCCGTGGGCGACTGAGCGAACGGGACCGGGCCCATGGATCCACTGCAGGAGCTGCGTTCGCGCCTGGGACAGCTGCAGGAACAGCAGCTGCTGCGCACGCGGCGCATCGTCGAGGGGCCGTGCCGGCCGCAGACGACGGTGCTCGGCGGCGAGGGCCCGCGCCCGATGCTGGCGTTTTGCAGCAACGACTACCTGGGCCTTGCCGCGCACCCGGCCGTGGTTGCTGGATTGGAGCGTGGCGCGCGGCAGCTGGGCGCGGGCAGCGGTGCCTCGCACCTGATCAGTGGCCACCATCTGGCCCATCACCGGCTCGAGGAGCGGTTGGCCCAGCTCGAGAGTCCGCATATCCCGGGGTGCCGGGCACTGTTCTTCGGAACCGGCTATCTGGCCAATATTGCGGTGCTAGCGAGCCTGGCCGATCGCGAGACCGAGATATTTTCCGAGGAACTCAACCACGCTTCGCTGATCGACGGCATTCGCATGTCGCGTGCGCGTCGGCAGGTATACCCGCATGCGGACCTGGCTACGCTCGCGGCGCGGCTGCGCGCAAGCACCGCGCGGCGCAAGTTGATCGTCACCGATGCCGTGTTCTCGATGGACGGGGATCTGGCGCCGTTGCCGCAGTTGCTCGAACTGGCCGGGCAGCATGGCGCGTGGCTCATGGTCGACGACGCCCATGGCTTTGGTGTACTCGGCGAGCGGGGCCGCGGGTCGCTGGCGCACCATGGGCTGCGCTCCGAGCATCTGGTGTACGTTGGGACGCTGGGCAAGGCACTGGGCGTCGCGGGAGCTTTCGTCGCCGCCCACGAGACGGTGATCGAATGGCTGGTGCAGCGGGCGCGGCCCTACGTGTTCTCCACGGCGTCGCCGCCCGCCCTGGCCGTGGCGCTAGAGGCGGCCCTGGATATCACGACCGGCGCGCAGGGCGAAACCCTGCGCGCGGCGCTGGCCGAGCGCATCGCGCGCTTGCGCGCGGGCCTAGCGGTGGATCCCTGGCGCCTGCTGCCTTCGACCACGGCGATTCAGCCCATCATCATCGGCGACAACGCCGCCACGATGGCCGCGGCTGGCGCGTTGCAGGAGCAGGGTCTTTGGGTAGCTGGCATCCGGCCGCCGACCGTGCCGCAGGGCAGTTCGCGCCTGCGCGTGACGCTCTCGGCGGCGCACGCGCCGGCACAGATCGATCAGTTGGTGGCCGCGCTCAATGCGCTGGCCGCGCAACAGCGGGATCGCTAAAGGTGCCTTGGCCGATGAGACCGACCGGCATCGATCGCGGATCGTGCTTCGTGACCGGCACCGACACGGGGGTCGGCAAGACGCTCGTTGCCAGCGCGCTCGTGCGCGCACTGGCCGGCCGCGGCCTGCGGGTGGTGGGCATGAAGCCCGTCGCGGCGGGCGCCCAATGGCGCGACGGGGCGTGGCGCAACGACGACGTGGAGGAACTCGCGGCAGCTGGCAATGTCGCCGTGCCCCGTGACACCTTGTGCCCGTACCTTCTGCCGCAGGCCTTGGCGCCGCATATCGCCGCGGAACTGGCCGGTGTCCGGCTGGAGCTGCCGGCGATGCTGCGCGCCTACCAGGTGCTGCGCGCGCAATCCGATGCGGTGATCGTCGAAGGGGTGGGGGGATTTCGCGTGCCCCTGGGATCGGACTTCGACAGCGCCGACCTGGCCGGCGAACTCGGGCTGCCGGTGGTTCTGGTCGTGGGTCTTCGCCTGGGCTGCCTCAGCCACGCCGCCCTTACCGCCGAGGCAATTGCCGTGCGGGGCCTGCGCCTTTGCGGCTGGGTCGCCAATGCGATCGATGCGCAGATGGTGCAGGCAGAGCGCAACGTCGCTGCCTTGCAGCGCCTGCTACGCGCGCCTTGTCTCGGGCGCGTGCCGTGGACCGCCGGCGTGCGTGCCCACGACGTCGCCGCCTTGTTGGACCTTAGCCCGCTGCTTGCCGCGGGACTATGATCTGCCCTATGGAGGAAGAATTCCAGATTGAACTGCGACAGCAGGCCGACTACCGGTTCGAGGTGCATTTCGACAATCCGGCGGTACCGGTGCTGATCACCGACGAGGATGCACCCGTGGGTGCCGACACAGGGCCGAGCCCGACACGGCTGCTGGGCACCGCAGTTGCCAACTGCCTTGCCGCCAGCTTGTTGTTTGCCATGCGCAAGTTCCGCAACGAGCCCGGCCCCCTGCGGGCCGTCGCCACGGTGCGCCTGTCCCGCAACGAGAACAAGCGCCTGCGCATCGGCCATATCGGCGTCGATCTGCACTTTGCGATGGCCGCCTCCCAGGTGCAGATGCTCGACCGCATACTTTCGCAGTTCGAGGATTTTTGCGTCGTCACGCAGAGCGTGCGCGCGGCAATCCCGGTGGACGTGCGCGTCATCGACGCGACAGGCACCGTTGTGCGAGCGTCCGGTACGGTCGGGAGCGCTGCCTAGCCGATCCGCATTGGACGGCGCAACGCCAGAGTGCACCCGGAAACGCCAGGGTTGCGGCGCAGGGCCTGGCTGCGCCCGTGCATGGCGGCGGCAATGCCCGCTGCCAATGCGACTGCTCAGTGGGTTTTCTTCACCACCACCCGCCAAATCCCGTCACTTTGCGTGGTTGCCAGATGCTGGTGTCGGACTTTATGCACCCATTCGGGTATCTCAACCGCCGAATGCGGATCCACCGAGAGCACCTCGATCTCCTCCCCGACCGCGGCAAGCTTGAGCTCGGCGATCAACTCCATCAGGGGGCCGGTGCAAGAATACCCGCGCGCGTCGATGATCTTCCGGTTGGCCATATGCGCTCCTGAGCGGATTTTACGGCCGCCGCCTATGCGGGGGGAAGGATACCGGGCGGTAAATGTTTGCGGTTCAGCGCCGCGACGCACGCGGGCCATTGCACCGGGAGGGCAGTCAGCGGCGCGACTTCGCGTCGTGGGATGAGCGTCGAGCGCCTAACCGGTGCTCCAGGCCCGCGGGCGCTTCATCCCGGCGATCTTGCATGCCTGCTTCACGTATCCGTACGGAAACAGCTCGAAAAGACGGGCACGCGCGCCGGCGCCATAGCGGAGCGACAAATGCTTGATTACGAACCGCGCATCGGCGGCGACTTGACGCTCCTGATAAAAAGCGCGCATGAATTCGATGACGTCCCAGTGATCTTCGGACAACTCGATGTTCTCCTGCGCGGCAACGGTCTGCGCGTACTGCGTGCTCCAATCGAGAGGGTCCAGCAAGTACCCCTCGTCATCGACAGGCGTTGGTTTCGGCGCCATCTTGTTGCCTTGGCATGGTCTATGAGGTTGGCAGCGCGGCGTTCGCGACGTCCTGCGCGCCAGGCTGCGGCAGCCGGCCGCGGAGTTCCTCGAGAGCGCAATCATCGGTGGAAAAGATGTTGCGCCGGCCGATTTGCTCGGAGAGCCCGCTGCGATCCATGACGTCCTGCACCTGCTTCTTGAGGCTGCTGAAGGTCAATTCGATGCCGTTGTTGCGGAAGCGCTCGACCAGTTTCCCCAGGACCTCGACCCCGGAGGCGTCCAGATCGTTGATTCCGCCGCAGGTGACCAGAACGTAGCGCAGATTTGGTGTGTCCCTTTCGAGCTGGAGCAGCGCGTCCTCGAAAAAGGAGGCATTAATGAAATGTAGCGACCCGTCGAAGCGGATCGCACCGAGTTGCGGATGCAGCGGCGGCAAACCGAAACGACGCGCATCGCGCAATACGCCGTCCGAGTGATAGCCGAGCAGGGCCACGCGCGGCCGCATCAATCGGTACAAGAGTAGACCCAGAGAGAGCATGATGCCGACCACGATCCCGTTCTGGATGTTCGGTGCGAACGCCAGCGTGGCAACGAAGGTCGCGACGGCGGCAATGCCGTCGTCGCGGTTCGCCCGCCAGGCGCTGCGCAACGCCGGGAAGTTGATCAGACCCGCCACGGCCATGATGATGATTGCCGCCAGGACCGGCTTGGGCAAGTGGTACAGCAGCGATGTGAAAAAGAGCAGGGTCAAGAGAACCGCGCAGGCCGAGACGACCGAAGACAGTCCGGTCTTGGCATTCGAGGCCAGGTTCAAGGCAGACCGGGAGAACGATCCGCTCACCGGCATGGACTGGACGAAGGCTGCCACCACCTTCGCCAATCCCTGGCCGATGAGTTCGCGGTTCTCGTCCCAGGGCTGGCGCGTCTTGATGGCGATGACCTTGGCGCTGGACATCGCCTCCATGAAGCTGATCACCGCAATGACAAACGCCGCGGGAAGCAGCGCAACGACCATGTTCCACTCGACCCTGGGGATCGCGAAGGCCGGCAAGCCCTGGGGGACGGATCCAACGACCCGCCCGCCCATCTCGGAATAGCCGACCAGGCCGGAGACCCAGGTAAGGGCGGCCACGGTCAGCAGCACGCCGGGAAATTTGGGCGCGAGACGGCGGAATGCGAAGAGCAGGGCGAAAGCGGACAAACCGAAGGCGAGCGAGGTCGCGTGGGTGGTGTCGATGTGGGTGAGCACTTGCCAGGTATCGATCAGGAAATGCTCCGACTGGCGCGATGGTATGCCGAGCAGGGTGGGAAGTTGCGACAAACCGATGATTAGCGCAGCGGCGTTGATGAATCCCATCAGCACCGGGAACGATAGAAAATTCAGCAGGACGCCTGCGCGCAGCAGGCCGAAAGCAACCTGGAACAGGCCGGAAACCAGGGCAAGCAGGATCACGTAGGAATAGAAGGCCTCCGTTCCTCTATCCGCCAGGGGAGCCACGCTGGCCGCGGTCAGCAGCGAGGTCATTGCGACCGGACCGGTCGAGAGCTGCCGTGAGGAACCGAACACCGCGCCGACGATGGTCGGCAGGAACGCGGCATACAGGCCGTAATAGGCCGGAACGCCCGCCAGTTGCGCATAGGCCAGCGACTGCGGCACGGCAACCAGGGATACGGTGATGCCGGCGATCAGGTCATGGCGCAGTGTCTGAGCGTCGACGTGCACCCACTTGCGGCCGGGCCAGGGTAGGCGCATCGCGTCCCTTTAGGAAATCGACTGGTAATACAGGTTCTGGGGATGATGGGCCTGCGCGAAGAAAAACCACCGTTCGCCGAGCAGACCCACGAACTGCGTCGCGAAGGCAGCGACGAACGCCGCGGGAAGATCGCTTGCCAGGCCCACCGACACAAGTGCGGCTGGCAGTGCGAACGCAAGCAGCGGGAAGCCCCACAGGACCGAGCGCATCGTCGAGGGGCTTGCGCCATGAAAAAATTCGCGGGTGTTGAAGGACCCGCCCATCGCCCCCTGACTCTTCTGCACCACCTTGGGGTGCTTGACGCCAATCGCGGTCTGGATGGTCGATCTCGGCCGCAGGCGATAGTTGCGAATCAGCGACCACAGGCGCGCGGCAAGGCCGAGCCCGGTGATGATCAGGGCCCATCCGGCCAGAAATCCGACCAGCGGCGGCGCCGCTTGCACCGCAAAGGCGGTGGCCAAGGTGAAGCCGGAAGCGCCGCCGAGCAAGATGAAATTGAGCACGGTCAGCGGCGAGTGCCACTCGCGAAGAAAGGGCAGGCAGGCATAGATCATCGCGCTGCAAAGGAACAGCGCGAAGGTCAACACCGTGGCCAGGGCGCCCAGCAGTAGCGTCACGTCGACCAGAGCGCCGGAGGGCAGGCTTGCGAGCGCGGGCCTCCAGTCGATCCAGTGCGCCGCGCCAAACAGGCAAACGCTACCCATCAGCGCGGGCAGCACGATGACCTCGCGGGAGAGCCAGGACGTGCGCCACTGTGTCGCGGCCCGCCAGGCACGCTCCGGGTGGCCCAGATGAAAGAATGACGCGGTCAGCCCGGCTGCCAGCAGCAGCAAGGCGAGCAGGCTCCCGGCTGCGTAGAAAGCGCGGGCGTCGGGGGCCGGCAGCAGGTGGAACAGCGCGTATAGCTGCACGCTGTACAGGGCCAGAAACAGACCCTGGCCGGCGCCGATGAGCGTAGTCAGGAGAATCACGGAAAGAGTGGGACGCATGCTTGTCCTGCGGCTACCAGCCGACGGCGTCCTCGATGGTCGGCCCCGCGGTGCCCGGCTTGGGCAACTGGGCATCGAGCTTGCGCGGATTGTCGGAGCGCTCGAGCTCGTCGGGATGTATCTTCATCCGGGATTGGCGCCGCGGCAGGTAATGGTTGGCAGGCTGCGTGCTCCACTCCGGCATCAACTGATAGCCGCCGTTGCCGCGAATTGCCATCGACACCTCGGAGGCCGGATCGTGGATGTCCCCGAACAGCCGCGCCGAAGTGGGACAGGCCTTCACGCAGGCCGGCTTGCGATCGGCTTCGGCCAGCGATTGGTCGTAGATCCGGTCAACGCAAAGCGTGCACTTCTTCATCACCTTGTTCTGTTCGTCAAATTCGCGCGCGCCGTAGGGACAGGCCCAGGCACAGTACTTGCAGCCGATGCACTTGTCGTAGTCGACCAGAACGATTCCGTCCTCCTTGCGCTTGTAGGAGGCTCCGGTCGGGCAAACCGGCACGCACGGCGGCTCCTCGCAGTGCAGGCAGGACTTGGGAAGATGCAGGGTCTCCGTGGCGGGAAATTCGCCGATTTCGAAGGTCTGCACGCGATTGAAGAACGTGCCCGTCGGTTCGGCGCTGTAGGGATTTTGGTCGACCAGGGGTCCAGCCGAGCCCGAGGTGTTCCATTCCTTGCAGCTGGTAACGCATGCGTGGCAACCGACGCAGACGTTGAGATCGATGACGAGCGCGAGTTGGGTCACCGAGCCCCCGCCTTGCGGAAGAGTCCGCCGATGAACGCCAGGACGCTTGGCCGCGGCTCCATGCCAGGGTACGGTTCGAGGGCTACGAACTGCGGTGACGTTTGTTGCGGCTCGCTGCTCCCGGCCTTGTAGATGCGCACGCGAACATCGTACCAAGCAGCTTGGCCGGTAATCGGATCGGAGTTGGAGACGCGATGGCCGTCGCGAACCTGCAGTTCCTCGCAGATGAGATGGTTGAGCAAGAAGCCGCGCTGCGATTCGTTGGCACCGGGGGCGAGGTTCCAAGCCCCGGCCGCTTTGCCAATCGCGTTCCAGGTCCAGACCGTCCCCGGCTCCACGGATTCCGAATGGCGCGCCATGCAACGCACCTTGGCCCAGGGCGATTCGACCCAGATCCAGTCGCCATCGTCGATTCCCTGGGCGCGCGCGGTACGGCTGTTGACGAAGAGATAGTTGTGCGCATGAATCTGGCGCAGCCAGGCGTTCTGTGAATCCCAGGAGTGGTACATCGCCATCGGGCGCTGCGTCACCGCCGCCAGCGGGTAGCGGCGGTGGTCGGTTACCTGGGACTCGAGCGTTTCGTAGAAAAACGGCAAGGGATCGCAATAGGTCTCGACGCGCTTGGCCAAGTGCGCGGGAGGCTTGCGCGTGATGCCCCGGCCCTGGGCTGCTGCGCGGAATTTTTGCAGCACCTCGGAGTAGACGTGGATCAGGATCGGCTCGGCGTAACGGGTGATGCGGTGGCGCCGTGACCACTCCAGATAACCGAGGTTCCAGTTGCGCATGTACTGGTAGCTTCGGGGCAGCTCGTAATGGAAGACGCAGCCGTTTTGCTGGTACATCTCCCACTGGCGCGGATTGGGTTCGCCGATCAGCGACTTTTCGCCGCCCTTGCCGCGCCAGCCTGCCAGGAAGCCGATTCCGGCACC
>OKRD01000025.1 GCA_900290335.1 Burkholderiales bacterium
AGGGGCGCGACACCTTATTGGGTTCTGCCGTGCGAGTGGCGCTAGCGTGGACTGCTAACCTGGGTAATGGATAAGCCTTCGGTCACGGTCGTGATTGTTAACTGGAACAGCGGTTCGCTGCTGGCCGACTGCCTGGAGTATCTCGCGCGCCAAACGCTGCCACCGGCCCGCGTGCTCGTCATGGACAACGGCAGCGTCGATGGTTCCGCCGATTGCGCCGGGCGCTTTGCCGGTGTCACCTTGCGCATGCTGGGCAAGAACATGGGATTCGCTGCGGCGAACAACCGGGCGTTCGACGAGGTGGACACCGAGTTTGTCGCGTTGCTAAACCCGGATGCAAATGCCGAACCCCGGTGGTTGGAGCGGCTCCTCGCGGCGGCAAAGGCTCATCCCGATGTCGCCGCGTTTGGCTCACTGCAATTGATGCAAGGCGCGGAAGGGAAGGTCGACGGCTTGGGGGACGCCTACCATTTCACGGGTATGGCCTGGCGCAAGGGCTACGGCCGTCGCTTGGAGCGCATCGATCTTGTCCCCGGGGAGATATTTGCCGCCTGCGGTGCGGCGGTGCTCTACCGACGCGACGCATTGCTTCGCGCAGGCGGATTTGATGAGGATTTTTTTTGCTACTGCGAGGACGTCGATCTTGGCTTTCGGTTGCGCCTCGCCGGGGAGCGCTGCCTCTTTGTTCCGGATGCCATCGTGCATCACCACGGCGCCGCCACCAGTGGCGGGAACCGAGGGGAGTTTGCTGTTTACCATGGCCACCGCAACCTGGTTTGGACGTATGTGAAGGATGTGCCGGGGCTTCTGTTCTGGGTTCTTCTTCCCCTGCATGTCCTGTTCAATGCGGCCTGCATCGCGCTTTTTTCGACGCGCGGCCAGGGACGTCTAGTCGCCCGCGCCAAGTGGGATGCGATCAAGGGTGTGCCAAGGGCCTGGGCTAAGCGCGCCGAGATCCAGAACCGGCGCGTGGCCTCCATCGGCCAAATCTGGCGTGCAATGGACAAGCGGATCTTGCCGCTGCGGTGATCGCCCGGCGGTCTCGGAGGCAGACCGCACAAAGTAGACGCGAAAGGCCGAATTCACGGCTTGATCTTGCTGCCGAGCAAAGTGTCGCAATGCGGCCCCGGTCCCGCGCAATCGCCCTGTGTATTTGGTCTTCGTGGACCCGACTGGCTTCCATGCGCGCACGGTCTATTGGGATGTCGCCGCCGTCTTTACTATGGTCTACCTAATCCGTTGCAGATTGCAGCTCCGCCTCGTCGCTCGCAAACTTCTCGTTCTCGCCCGCGCAGCCCTTCAGGTCGAAGCTGTAGACACGACCGTTATCGTTCGGACTTGAATTGTCCGTTGTCGAGAAGAGCAACTGTCTCTGCCAATGCGAGTACCGGCCCCCACCGTCTCTCCGAATCCTAAAATGAAGTGCGTGCGCGGGGCCTAAGGCCTCGTCATTCTCGGTTCCCAATGACCGACGTCGTCGGCAATCGCGGCGAGTTTATCGACAATGTCCAAATCCGATAGATCCATCCGCCAGCAATTGCCGTTCTCGCGCAATATGGGCGCCACGATTCTCCACCGCCCCGCCCCCATGGGTTCCAAGCACGTGCGAGGGGTCTGTGGCCTTTTCGCGCTGGACGCGGCGCATGCCACCGAGTAACCATATTCGAACATGATCTGCTCAAGACCGTCGATTGCAGAAACGTATTCGCGGATCTTCGGCAGCGGCAATGGCAGTCGGGTTGAAACTGTCCCCCATTGCCGAGAAAGCGGAAGCGCACATTCGCGGTGCCAATCCAATCCGAGGCTGTTGAGCAAAGGCGACAGCGCGAGCGCCGGCTCTGCTTGAAGATCCTCGTACTTGATTTCGTGGTACCGACCGGTGGCGGCACGCTGCCTGCTTGTCACAACGTTGGCCACCCAGGTACGCAGATGGCCAGGGATGGTTTCATCCGACAGCGCATTTCCGGAAAGCCTTGCCGCTGCAGGTAGCCAATCCAAGGGGTGACGGACGATATGAACCCAGCGAGCTTCTGGAAACACATAGTCGTAGCATGTCCAATCTTGGCTGCCGCCGTTTGTTATTTCTTTGAACCCCCAGAATCGACCGTGAGATTCATCGAGACAAAACCACGCCGCGATTGACCGACGCAAAACGGCCCCTCTGCGCTCGAACTCCTTATTCCCGAGATGCCGCAGGAATGCTGTGAGCTGCGCCGGATCCTTTTTGATGCGCGATTCCAGGTCCGGGTCCGCGTCAAAATGGCTATGGAGCTCCCGCAGCGTCGTGTTGGCGTCCGCACGATGGAACGCCGCCCACGCGTTCGCAACCAAGAAATTCATTTCCCCCATCATTTCCATGTCGGGATGCGCATCGAGCATCCGATCAAGAAGCGTCGAGCCGGAGCCGCCATTACCAATGACGATGAGGGGCCTCTTGATTCGCGGGGTCAATTTTGTTGCCATTCAGCGGTGTCCCTACGTCATTCGAACAAAATCGGCTGATTGGTCCAATCGCGCGCAATTCTCATGGATTGAGCACATGCAATAGTCGGCCGGGCGCGCAGCTCTCTTTGGAGAGCGCACGAGGCTGCAAACTCGCAAGCACTGCGCGGAGCCTCTGCACTGGCCCCTCAGCGAAGGAAATCCTGTCATGCGCGATTGCGCTTGACTTTGCATGCCCCCGACATCTCTTGCTCACGGGTATAAGTCTCGCCCAACGCGCGATGCGGCGGGAGCCCGCTGTCGCGTTAGCCCTAACGGGTCTGTCGGTTTTGCTCCAGGTGACCTATCAGGAGGATTGCCACGACTTGCTTTTATCAGCGCGAAGGAATTGTTACCGGCCGTTACCTGCCGTGCGGAAAGATTTCCCCTACAGCTCCGCGGTTTCTGCAAGGCGGTTCGTTTCGATTGCATGCGGCCGGCGTTGGGCTGCCTCGTTTGTGGCCACTTGAAGTGCGGCGCGGCAAAATCCGGGGGGCAGGAAGGAAAGCCGGACGACGAACGCTCCGGTGGCGAACGTCTCCTCAAGCTACTTGAGGTTGGCGGGGGACAATCGTTAGCGGAGCGTGGCCCTGCGGCGTATGGGCACGCGCCGCTCTTGCCGTTGCAGATGCACCAGGGTAGGGACGCGCACTTGCAGGAGATCGCAGGGTCGCTGGCCTGCGGGCAGTGCCGACCAGGGTCAAATGACCTGAAGAATCCGCGTCACGCACTCGTTGATGGAACTATGCTCGGTGTCCAGATGGAGCTCTGGGGTCTCGGGCCGCTCGTACGATCCGTCGATCCCGGTGAAGTTCGGTATCTCGCCGCGGCGCGCCCGGGCATAGTGGCCTTTGGGGTCGCGCGCCTCGCAGACCTGCGCTGGCGCATCCAGAAATACCTCGACGAATTCCCCCGGCGCCAGCAGCGAGCGGGCAAACCGCCGCTCGGTGCGGAAGGGGCTGATGAAGGCACAGATCACAATCAGGCCGGCATCAACCATCAGCTTGGCTACCTCGGCGGCGCGGCGAATGTTCTCGGCGCGCGCAGCCGGCGTGAATCCCAGGTCCTGGTTGAGCCCGGTCCGGAGCTGATCGCCATCGAGCACGTAGGTATGGCGCCCGAGAGCGTGCAGGCGCCGTTCCAGCTCCTGCGCGATGGTCGACTTGCCCGCCGCCGGGATTCCCGTGAGCCAGATGCAGACCGGACGTTGCTGCTTTTGGGCAGCGCGCTCGAGCTTCGTTATGGCGTTACGGCCCATAGCCTGTGGCCGGCGGGTGCGTCAGTCGATCAAACCCTGCCGGCGACCCAGCGCCAGGTTGGCAGCCAGGAATCCGGCCTTGGAGCCGCAGTCAAAGCGGGTTCCGTGGAAGCGCCGCACCATCACCTCCCGGAAAGGGACCCGGCGCGCAATGGCGTCCGTGAGCTGGATCTCATTACCGCTGCCACGCTGCGTGCGCGCGAGTTCCTCGAATACCTCGGGCCGCAGCACGTAGCGGCCAACCACGGCCAGGGTGGAGGGGGCCTGGTCGGGACGAGGTTTCTCGACGATGCGCGTGACGCGTTCCTCGCCCGGGCCCAAGGGTTCGGTGGCGACAATGCCGTACTTGGCCGTGTCCTGCAGCGGCACATCTTCCACCGCCAGCACCGAGGCTCCGTGGCGCTCGTAGCTTTGCACGAGCTGCGCGGTCACGCCCGGCTGCGCATCGATCAGGTCATCGGCCAGGATCACCGCGAAGGGTTCGTCACCCACTACCGGTTGCGCGCACAGCACGGCGTGCCCCAGTCCCAGCGGCTCAGCCTGGCGCACGTAGACAAAGCTCACGCCCCGCGGTGTGACCGACATCAGCGCATCGAGCAAGTCGGTTTTGCCGCTGGCCTGCAGCAGCATTTCGAGATCCGGGCTGCGATCGAAGTGGTCCTCGATGGCCCGCTTGTTGCGGCCCGTGACGAAGATCATCATCTCGATGCCAGCCGCTACGGCCTCTTCCACGGCATACTGGATCAGCGGCTTGTCCACCACCGGCAGCATTTCCTTGGGCATTGCCTTGGTGGCAGGAAGAAACCGGGTGCCAGATCCGGCCACCGGGAAAACCGCCTTGCGGACCTTCCCCGCTGCCTTGCCGCTTGCCGTCGTCATTTGTGAATTCTACCGATTGACGGGCGCTAGAAGCGTTCGCGGTCGAGCCGCTGTTGCAGCAATTTCTTTCCGACCTCGACACCCCACTGGTCAAAGGCATTGATATTCCAGATCACGCTTTGCACGAAGGTGCGCTGCTCGTATAGGGCCAGCAGCGCGCCGACCGAGCGTGCATCGAGCGCCGGCAGGCTGATGATATTGCTTGGGCGTCCGCCCGGTGCTATGGCATGCGCAGCGGTGGAGCGCTCGGCTCCCAGGACGCTGTCGCCCGAGGCCATGGCGTCGGCCTGCGCTAAGGCCGAGGCATGCAGCAGGCGGCAGCGGCGCTCGTCGCTGGCGGCATGCTGCGCCACGACGACGAAATCGGCCGGCGACCAGTGTGTGCCCTGGTGCATGAACTGGAAAACACTGTGCTGCGCGGTCGTGCCCACTTCTCCCCAGACCACGGGACCGGTGTCGATTGCCAGCGGCCGCCCGTCCGCGTCGACCCGCTTGCCAAGACTCTCCATTTCGAGCTGCTGCAGGTAGGGCGGAAGGCTGCGCAGCCGCTGCGCGTAGGGGAACACGGCGCGCGCACGAATGTTCCAAAAATTGACGTACCAGACTCCCAGCATGCCCAGTATCACGGGCAAGTTGCTCTCCAGCGCAGCGGTGGCAAAGTGCGTGTCCATCTCGGCCGCGCCGGCGCAAAGCTGCAGGAACGCCTCGTGGCCGTGCGCAATCGCGATCGGCAGGCCACAGGCAGACCAGAGCGAGTAGCGTCCCCCGACCCAGTCCGGGAACACGAAGATGCGCTTGGGATGAATGCCGATCTTGGCGGCACGATCCGGATGCGCGGTGACCGCGGCCAGGTGATGTGCCGGGTCCAGCGGCTGCGCATCGGCATTGAGCCAATTGCGCGCCACGCGCAGATTCTCGAGAGTCTCGAGGGTCGTGAAGGTCTTGGAGATAGCGGCGATCACGGTCGCTTCGGGTCGTGCGCCCTCGAGGGCCGTCGCGAGTTCGACGGGGTCGATGTTGCTCACGAAGCGCACCCGCACCGGTCCGGTGGGGGAACCTAGGGCCTCGGTTACCAGGCGCGGTCCCAGGTCCGAACCGCCGATGCCGATGCAGACCACGGTATCGATCGGCGCGCCGGTCGAACCCAGAATGCGACCGGTGCGCAGTGCTTCGGCAAACCCGAGAAAGAGCGTTTGCTCCTCATGGAGCGTGCGCGCCAAGGACGGGTCGTGGGGCGGCGTGCGCAAGGCGCTGTGCCAGGCCGCACGATGCTCGGTGGTGTTGACCGCCTCGCCGCCAAGCAATGCGTCGCGCATCTTTTCGAGGTCGCGGGCGCGAGCCAGCGCCATGAGCGCGGCAAACGTATTCTCGTCGATCCAGTTGCGCGATAGGTCGGCGTGGATCGAGGCGGCAGAAAAGCTCCAGCGTGGCTGGCGGTTCGAGTCCACCTTCAACAAGCTGGCGAGCGTGCGCGAAGCAAAGGAGCGGCGCCACTCTTCGAGGGCGTGCCATTGCGGCAGTTCACTGGGGCTCGTTTCCATATATCCGTGGCTGTTGATATTGACCAACAAGGCGCGAAAAGCGACCGTGTATTCTCTGCCGGATCCGATTCTAATTGCGCCGCGCCCGCAGGGGGGCGGCTCCGGAGCGGGAATTGTCATGACGGCGCTATCCACGTCGAACCGTATTGACGCGAGCCTATTCAAGGCGTATGACATCCGCGGCGTTGTCGACGGGGGCTTGACGCGCGAGGCCGCCCGGGCGATTGGTTCCGCCCTGGGCTCGGAGGCGCGGGAGCGCGCGGTGCGCGAAATCGCCGTGGGCCGCGACGGGCGCCTCTCGGGGCCGTGGCTGCGCGATGCGCTGGTCGAGGGCATCCGCAGTGCCGGAGTGGACGTGGTCGACATTGGCCAGGTGGCGACGCCGATGCTGTATTTCGCGACCTATCACCTGGAAACGGGCTCCGGCGTCGAGATCACCGGCAGCCACAACCCCCCCGAATACAACGGCATGAAGCTCGTGCTTGCGGGGGAGGCG
>OKRD01000072.1:0-1004 GCA_900290335.1 Burkholderiales bacterium
GCCGCTCACCCCCGCCAGCACCCACACCAGGCACATCGCCTCGAGGTAGTGCGCGGCGCTGATTCCGCCGACGTCGACGACCTCCCAGCCGAGCAGATCTCCGCCGCGCGCTTCTTGGCATCGGCGCTCTGGCCGCAGATGAACATGTCGGGGGGGCCGCCGGGCAGCTGCGGGCGGAACATCAGGGCGTGCCCCACGGTGTTGAAGGCCTTCACCACGTGCGCGTCCGGCAGCAGGCGCTGATGCTTCTCTCCGCCCGAATCCCCGACTCCGCCGACGAGCACCGGCGGCATCCCTTTCGACGCATCGAGGGGGTTCGTCGCGTCCAGCACCAGCTTGCCGCGGAATTGGTCAGTTCCGGCCAGCCGTATCGCGTTTGCCGACGCCACGCCGAGCGTTGCGAGGACGACCACGTCGCCGAACTGCGCCGTCTGCGCGAACGTGCCGTGGGAGGCGTTGGGGCCGGCGGCCGCGGCCCACGCCACGGCGCCCGCACTGTTCGGTTCGCGCGACCCCATCATGACGCGGTGTCCGAGTTGGACAAACCCCTGGCCCAGCGCCTTCCCGACGTCCCCGCTTCCCAGCACCCCAACGTTCATGCGCGACCCTCCTTACTGCACTGCACTGCGAGACCGTGCGATCGACGATCGGGGTCCAGACTGCCTCGGGATGGCTGCCGTTGTTGCGGTGCAGCTGGCCTGGGTCGCCGACATCAACCGATGTAGCCCTCCACCGTCCGCGGGTCGCGCGGCTTGGCGTCCTCCGGATTGAGACCGGCCGCTCTCCGAGCTTTGCGCTGGTGCAGCAGATCCCAACACTGGTCCAGCATGACTTCGAGCTCGCTCAGGCGCTTCCGATCGGTCTCGCTGGCTTCGCCGCGGGATTCCTTCTGCCAGATCGCATGCTCCTCGTGGGCGAGCGCATTAATCCTGCCGAGGACATCCTGATCTTCCATCGCTGTTCCCTCCCTTTGGCCGGCGCGCGCCCGCGCCGCGGGTGATCCG
>OKRD01000072.1:1014-1365 GCA_900290335.1 Burkholderiales bacterium
CGGCGGGCCCCGCCGCTCGCCGCACGCACGTGCCGGGAGCGCGGTGTGGGCCGCGCTCCCGGCACGGTTCGACTGCCGAGCCTACCGCCGGTTGTCCTGGTGCTGATCGAATCGGTTATCCCGGTGCGTGAAGTTCATTGCGCACCCGCGAGCGTCGCGGCGCCCGCCTCGGTCCCATTGGGGCGCCCGCGCGTCGCAGCCGGTGTCTCGGCCCCACTGCATGACCTGCTGCTGCGGTGCCCGCCCGCCGTGGTACGGCGTGTCCGCAAAGGCCGGCAGCGCGCCGAGCGCGAGCACCGCCATGCCCACCATCGCGATCTGCACGGACCGAGCTTTTACCCTCGACGTCAG
>OKRD01000103.1 GCA_900290335.1 Burkholderiales bacterium
CCACGCTGGGCTTGGTATTTCATGGCATGAGCTCCTGATTTGTGAAATCCGGCCCAATGCCGGCATATTGGTATTGCCGCAAGGTCCGTGCCAGCCGAATTGGGTAGGAATTCCGGCCTAAAGCTGACGGATTCGCGCTATGTGCGGCTAAAAGTGCCGGATTTTGTCAGTCGCCCTGACCAATCTTGTCGCCCGTATAGAAGCTCTTTTACGAGCGCAAGTAGCGACCGGAGCGACCGACGGCCACGTCGAAGGCGAAGTCTTGCCGAAGGGTTAATGGCCAGAACCTGGGCTCGGCCGCGCACCCCTTGCACAACGGCGACGTGATTGAACTCGCGGGGGTGCAGATGGAATTCACGCACCCGGGCCCGCAGCAAAACTGAAGCCTGGGTAGCACCGCCAGGGGGCCCAAGCCCTGGTCGCTCTTCTTGGTTGCGCGTTATCGCCCGCGCTGCTCGATCAGGGCGCGAGGTACGGGATGATCCCAAGGACCGCGAGGTCGGACTTGCGTAGCACCACGGTGCCGCGGTCGATCTTGCCGGTGATTGGCAGTACCACTGCATCGGCTTCCCCGACTCCGCGCGAGCGCAGCAAAGGTACGACGGCTTCGCGCAGCGCGCCGTGCTCAGGCAGTTGCGAGATTGGTTTTGCCTTTTCGCGTGCATCGGTTCCCGGGTAGGGCCAGGGCTGGAAAGACCGCGGCATGTCCTTGATGTCGGGCCCGCCGAAGACCGCCGAGTTGACGATGCGCATCGCCTCCTTCGGATCGTCGGGAAAGCGCGCTTCCACGAATACCGGCCCTAGCAGCGGCGCGGAGGCAAATGCCGGTGTTGTGGCCTTGGCGAGTTCTTCGCTGGTGAGTTCGTTGGCATGCTCGACTTCGAATTCCCCGACGCTGTAAACCACGAAGGCGGGGCGTGCGATGCACGTGGTGTAGACCGCGTAGCCCAGGGCCAGGAGTTGCACGCTGCCGATCACCGCGAGGTCGCGCGCCAGGTGCGCGCGGCTCTTCTTGGGCGAAGCGGCAACCAGGGTGCACAGCGGCCCGGCGCCGACATCGACCCCGGCCATGAGCAGCAAGATCGAGGAGATTCCTTCGAGCTGGGCGAACGGTGGCGGATACCAGGCGAAGACGATGAAGGCGACGCAGCTACCGATGATCGCTGCGCTGATCGCCAGGTGGGTGAGGAAGAGGCGAAGGCGAAGGGACTTCATGCTTGTCGATGCAAAGGAACTGGCGGAAGTGGCCGGCGATAGTGTTGCGCACGTGGGCGCCAGGAAAAACAGGGAAGTATCGCTTTTTAACAGCGCAAATGCCGTCATTGCCATGCGCGAGCAAAAAACTGGGGCCAGCGTCGCAGCCGGTTGCTATCGGCGGCGAGAGGCTGGCCCAGTTCTTCTGGCGAAATGCCGGTGAGCGACGTATCTTTAGCTAACGGCAAAGGCACCCGTAATCGCAGACCCGGCACTGTTCAAAGTGACTTACTGGCACTCTGTCGGCGCGTACTGGGAAAGAATGCTTCCGCCCGCTTCGATGGCTCCCAGCCCGTGGTTTGTTGCGGTGGCGTTGGTTGCCGAACCGCAGGCCCAGTCGATCGGTCCGGCGTAGAGGTTGGTCAGAGCAACGCCAGCCCCGTTGGGCGTCAGGGTGAGGACGTTAGCGGCCCCCAACTGGGTGATCCCACCGGCTGCGACCTTGTACGTGACGGTGATCCCGAAAGGCGTGGCGGGATCAAGGGCAATGCTTGCCACATACTTGCTGGTGACGGCGGGGCCGGCATTCCAGTTGGTCGCGACATTCGTCACGCCTGCCAAAGAATTCGAGGCAAACGCTTCGCCGATCGCTGTCTTGGCCGAGTCGGCCAGGACGATACCTTCTGAGACCTTCGCGCGGACGGTGTAGTTCTGATACTGCGGCAGCGCAATTGCCGCCAGGATGCCGATGATCGCAACCACGATCATCAACTCGATAAGCGTGAAACCACGCTGGGCTTGGTATTTCATGGCATGAGCTCCTGATTTGTGAAATCCGGCCCAATGCCGGTGTAGTTATCACCGCAAGGTCCGTGCCAAGCGAAATAGATAGAGATTTCGGCCTAAATCTGACGGATTACCGCTCACTTCGACAAAAAGTGCCGGATTTTGTCATTTCCTATGACCAATTCTGTCGCTTCTTTAAGGCAATCGCTATGTAAAAAAAGACCTGAGGAATTACACCCATCAAGTTGGGTTCACCGACCGTGCCAAGAAAAAGCGAGTCGCCGCAAGCAGCTTCGCGGCAGGGTTATGCCAGAAGCAGTGCAGGTTGGCGCTACTGGCACTGGACCGGCGCGTATTGAGCGGGGACGGGCGTGGGGGAGATGGCCGCCGGCAGTCGACTGGCGTTTGCGGTACTCGCCGTAGACGAAGCGCACGCCCAATCGATCGACCCAACCATACCGGACACCAGCAGGGCCCCGGTGATCGAGGGCGTCAAGGTCAATTGCTTTAGGGAAATCTGCGGCACGAGTGTCGAATAGGTGATCGTGATGAGACCGGGCGTCGGCTGGGTGAAATCGGAAATCAACACGCTGAGCACGTACTTGCTCGAGACGCCATTGTTCGCAGCTTGCGTGTTCCATGCTAAGGCGCCTGCGTTCAACCCAGCGACGTCCTGTGCGATGAAACCCTGAGCGGCGGAGAGCTTGGCCGCGTCACCGAGGACCAGACCCTCTACTACCTTCGCCTTGACCGTGTAGTTCTGGTACTGGGGAATGGCGACGGCGGCGAGCATCCCGACGAGCGCCACGACGACCATCAGTTCGATCAGCGTAAAACCGGATTGCGCTTGCTGCTTCACGGCCTGTCCCAGGCTGCCGGTCAGCGCTCGCATGCAGACGCGGCGATGGCTGGCGTTAAATTGACGTAAATATGGTATCGCGTAAATGTGGGTACGAAAAGCCCTGCGAGCAATTTCCCGCCCATTTGAACGGTTCCGATTCATCGAATTGGCTGGTGAAGCAGCGCCATTTCGCTCTGCGTACGTTCCTCTATCGACGAGCATGCGTCCTACTACCAAGAAGCTGGCAGCGCGACATCCGATCGTCTTAGCGCGTCGATGCGGGATGGGGCCTGCCTATCGTGGTAATGCGAATGCTTTTATCCTTTTGGCTCATGGGGATACGAAGGCCCCGCCGGCAGGGAAAGAATCACCGTGGCAATTGCTGAAAACGTACGGCCCAACGCTGCAACCGGCTTCACAAGCAACTTCGTGGCGCCTTTCGTCAAACCTCCGGTCCTCTCTAATGGCGCTAGTGGATCTCATCGCGTATCAAGGGATAGCGCCGCGGGCGGCGTGACCGCGGTAGCCCGGCGGGCGCCTGCGGATGTGCGGCTGCCCTGCATGGTGTACGCCGCGGTCGGCGCGCGCTCCCCTGACGCGGGCCCCGATACGGAACTGGCGATCGCGCAGATGCGCAAGACGCCGGGCGTGCTGCACGTGATCTCGTACGACGGTCCTCGCCTGGACGGTGCGCCGGCTTGTGGCAACGGAATCGCCGTGGTCACGCGCGGGTACTGGTTGTCGCGCCAGGCCTTGGCGCGGCTGATGGCTTACTGCGGAGGCACCGTTGGCATGTTCGCGTGGAATTCCGATGTGGAGGCCACGGCGGCGGACGCGCGCGTGACGCGCGGCACGGCGCAGTTCGGCGATGGTCACCTGCGGCTCTGGCTTGCCACCACGGGCGCCGAGCGCAGCCGCGCGGCGGCAGCGCGCATCGCGGGAATTTCCCAGGATCTGGTCGACCTGCGCGTCGTCGGCATGCCGCAGAGCGACGCGGGCCTGAACGTGCTGGTTTCGGCGATCGCGCTGGCGCGGGCCTTGCAGCCCGTACCGGTGCAGGTGATCGTCGCGCAGGAACTCGAGCACCACCCCGAGGCGCCCATGGCCCGCTACAACGTCACCGCGTTGCATATTCCAGCGGCGCTGCGCATCGTCGCCTCCGCAGAACTGGCCGCGTAGCAAAACAACCCGCCAGGGGGTGCCGGCCCCGTACGCGATAATCGCTGCTGCGTTGGCCTGGAGGCCCCCATGGCAGCACTGGCAACACCGGCAGCACCGATCTCCCTTGTGCTCAACGGCGCGCGTGTCGAACTCGATGCAGACCCAGCCACGCCGCTGCTCTGGGCGCTGCGCGACCACCGCAATCTCACCGGCACGAAATTCGGCTGCGGCATCGGCAAGTGCGGCGCATGCACCGTGGTTGTCGATGGCCGAGCGCTGCGCTCCTGTGTGACGCCACTCGAGGCAGTGCGCGGCCGCAAGGTCACAACCATCGAGGGCTTGGCCACCGGGGGCGACGCGGGAGCATCCGAGCTGCATGCGCTCCAGCAGGCCTGGATCACGCACCAGGTGCCGCAATGCGGTTATTGCCAAAGCGGCATGCTGATGGCCGCGCTGGGTCTGCTCAACGAGTCGCCCGAGCCGACGGACGCGCAGATCGACGCGGCAATGGACAACATCTGCCGCTGTGGCACCTACCCGCGGGTGCGCGTTGCCATCCATAGTGCGGCGCGCGCCCTGCGCGCGGCCAAGTGAGCAAACGACGATGAAGCGCCGCACGTTTTTGATCGGGGGCCTGGTTGTCGGCGCCGCGGGCGCCGGTCTGCTCGTGGGCGTGGGACGGATCGTTGCCGATCGGGTTGGCGGGCGCGATGCGCTGGCGCCGCGCGGCAACGCAGTGGGGCTCAATGGCTGGGTGCGCATCGACCAGGACGGGATGATCAGCGTGGTGCTGTCCCCGGTGGAGATGGGCCAGGGGGTGAGCACCGCCTTGCCGATGCTCGTTGCCGAGGAACTCGATGTACCGCTGTCGATGGTGCGCAGCGAGCGCGCCGGGTGGGAGCACCGCTACGGCAATCGCGCGGTGTTTGGCGCCACCTGGTGGTTTCACCCGGACGAGGAACAAGGCTGGCTGGCGCGGCAGCTGATCGACATGGGCCAGACCAACGGCGCCCTGCTCGGGGTGCAGATCACGGGCGGGAGCTCGAGCGTGCGCGACTCCTACGACACGCTGCGGCTGGCGGGCGCGTCGGCGCGGGCGCTGCTGATCGGCGCGGCTGCCGCGCGCTGGAGCGTGCCGCTGCAGGAATGCTCGACGGCCGGGGGAGCCGTGGTCCACACCAGCGGCAAGAGCCTAGGCTACGGCGCGCTGGCGCTCGATGCCGCAAGGATTTCGGTGTCGGGTGAGGTGACACCCAAGAGCGCGCAGCAACGCACGCTGGTGGGCACCGGCGCCCCGCGCCGGGACATTCCCGACAAGGTTACCGGCGCCGCGATCTACTGCGCGGACGTGCGCCTGCCGGGGATGCTGTTTGCCGCGGTCCGCGGCTGCCCCGTGCCGGGAGGAACGCTCGCGGGCTTTGACGCCGCGGCCGCCAAGGCCATGCCGGGCGTCGTCCAGGTGCTCGCCTACGAGGGTGCGGCGGGCTGCGCGCCGGGTGTGGGAGCGATCGCAAAAAATTCCTGGCAGGCGCAGCTGGCCGTATCGGCCTGCAAGATCCAGTGGAACGAGGGGGCCGCCGCGGCCTTTAGCAGCGAACAGTTGCTCGCTGGCATGCGGGTAACGCTCGAGGGCGAACACAGTGGCTTCGTGTTTCACGAGCGCGGCCGGGGCGCATCCGCGCTCGATGGCGCTGCCCGCGTCGTGCAGGCCGACTACGCGGCGCCCTGGCTGGCGCACGCCACCATGGAGCCAATGAATTGCACCGCGCAGTGGACCCCCGCCACCGGGCAGAGCGCACCTCGCCTCAAACTCTGGGTCCCGACCCAGGCGCCGAGCTTTGCGCTCGAAACGGCGGCCCGCGTATCTGGCCTGCCGCGCGACCAGATCGACCTGCAGGTTACCCAGCTCGGCGGGGGCTTTGGCCGCAGGCTGGAGACCGACTACCTCGTTCCGGCAATTGCGCTGGCGCGCGCCGCGCAACCGACGCCGGTGCACGCGCAATGGTCGCGCGAGGAGGATATGACGCACGACTTCTACCGGCCGGCCGCAGTGTGCCGGCTGAAGGCGGGGCTCGACGTCAAGGGCCGGCCGGTCGCGTGGCTCACCCACAGCGTCTCGGATGCGGTAACGCCCCAGTTCCTGGCGCGCAATTTCCCGCTGATGGGAGCGCTGGCGGGCCCGCTGCCCGACCGAACGCAGGCCGAGGGCCTGTGGGACCAGCCCTACGAGATACCCAACCGGCGCTGCGCCCACGTCAAGTATGAGACGCCGGTGCCGATCGGCAATTGGCGCTCGGTGGGCCACTCGCACATGGCGTTTTTCACCGAGTCGTTCCTCGACGAGCTGGCCCACGCCGCGGGCGCCGATCCGCTCGCCTATCGCCAGGCGTTGCTCGCCGCGCACCCGCGCCACCGCGCCGTGCTCGAGCTGGCAGCGCAAAAGGCCGGCTGGGGGCAGGGTGCGGTCGAAGGCCACGCACTGGGCATCGCGCTGCACGAGTCGTTCGACACCATCGTTGCCCAGGTCGCGGAGGTCTCGATCGAGGGCGGCCGACCGCGCTTGCACCGGGTCGTGTGCGCGCTCGACTGCGGCACGGTGATCAACCCGGACATCGTCGCGCAGCAGGTCGAGGGGTCCGTTATTTTTGCGCTCAGCGCCTGCTGGTACGGGGAGATCACCTTTCGCCAGGGTCGCGCCGAGCAGACCAGTTTTCCCAGCTATGAGATGGTGCGCATGCGCGAAGCGCCGCGCATCGAGACCTGGATCGTCCCCAGCGATGCCGCGCCAACAGGAGTAGGCGAGCCTGCGGTGCCCCCGCTGGCGCCGGCCGTGGCCAACGCGCTCTTCGCACTCACCGGCAAGCGGCTGCGATCCCTGCCGCTGCGCCTATCGTAGTCCGGCGATTGCCAGTTTCAGGTGTCCTACCGCCTTCGCCCCTGGTTTTACCCGAATCTCAATGTTGTAACCGAGGCGATTCAAGCACTGCATCAACTTGCGCTCTGAAAGGTTGGAAAAGTCCCCCCGCAGCATTCCCGATACCTTCGGCTGCGAGATGCCCATGCGTCGCCCGGCCTCCTCCTGCGTGAGGCCCAGACGCCGCACGGCGCGCGCGATTTCGATAACCAGGCCGGACTTGATCTTGCGCTTATCGGCGTCGGGCAGGGCCAGGTCGGCAAATACATTGCCAGAGCTGGCTTCGATCTCGATACCGTCACATTTGCGCTTTGCCATGTCCCAGTTCCTTCGCCAGCGCTTGGGCAATTCGCACTCTGGCGCGAATGAGGTCCATATGTTCCTTGGGCGTCGAGATTGCGCTCTTGCTCTACTTCTGAAAGCAGTGCAAGACGAAAACCGCCGGGCAAACGCTACGGTGGTAGCAGCACAATACGTGCCCTTGGCATCGTCGTCTGTCACCTCCAGAACGCCGGCCCCGCCCAATCCCCGTAGCACCTTGGCGGCAACATGTCGGTCGCCGTGCTGAGCGGTATTGCGCGCATGGCCGAAGAACCTGCGTACGTTCGGTGGAAGGTCCAACAAGTCCCGCTGGCTGCTCCCAATCCAAAGGAGTGGCTTGGCCGCAGTACCCATGGATGCGGTATATATGAACAAGTATAACCGGTCACCCCTGGCCCCGGTAGTGGCCGCGTCCTCTCTTAGTCCGCTTCGCTGGCGCTCGTCGAGGCGATGACCCCGCCCCCCAAACAGAGCTCGCCGTCATAGAGCACCGCGGACTGCCCGGGCGTCGCCGCCCATTGCGGCTCGTCGAAGTCGAGCCCGAAGGGCTCGCCATGACCGCCCTGCCGGTCGCCCCGCAAGCGGCAAAGCGAATCGCGCTGGCGGTAGCGCGTCTTGGCGCCAAAGCGCCTGCCATCCGGCGCCGCGGGCGGCGCCCCGGCGATCCAGCTCGCGTCCTCGGCGCGCAGGCCTCTGGCGTGCAGCCACGGGTGTTCGTGCCCTTGCACGATCCACAGCGTGTTGCTGGCTAGATCCTTGCGCGCGACGAACCATGCCTGCCCGCTGCCCTCGCGCTGGCCGCCGACGCCGATGCCTTTGCGCTGGCCCAGGGTGTAGAAGCTCAGGCCCATATGCTCGCCGACCACGCGGCCTTCGGGTGTGCGGATCGGCCCGGGCCGGGTGGGCAGGTAGCGGTGGAGGAACTCGCGAAAAGGCCGCTCACCGATAAAGCAGATCCCGGTCGAGTCGCGCTTGGCGGCGTTGGGCAAACCGATCCGGCGCGCGATCGCACGCACCTCGGACTTGTGCAGCTCCCCCACTGGGAACAGCGTGCGCGCCAGCTGCGCCTGCGTGAGGCGATGCAGGAAGTAGCTCTGATCCTTGCCCGGGTCGACGCCCCGCAGCAGCTGCCAGCGCCCGTCCTGCGCGCGCACGCGCGCGTAGTGGCCGGTGGCAATGCGCTGCGCACCCAGGGTGTGCGCGTGGTCGAGAAAGGCCTTGAACTTGATCTCGGCATTGCACAGCACGTCGGGGTTGGGCGTGCGGCCGGCAGCGTACTCGCGCAGGAACTCGGCAAACACCCGCTCCTTGTACTGGGCGGCGAAGTTCACCGCTTCGAGTTCTATGCCCAGGACGTCGGCGGCCGCCGCGGCGTCGATCCAGTCCTGGCGGCTCGAGCAGTACTCGTCGTCGTCATCGTCCTCCCAGTTCTTCATGAAAAGGCCGGTGACGGCATAGCCCTGCTGCTGCAGCAGGTAGGCCGAGACCGAGGAGTCGACGCCGCCGGAGAGGCCCACGACGAGGTGTTCGGCTGCCACGGCTCAGCGGTGCTCCGGTGCGGCACCCTCGCCGGACGCGGGCGCCGGTTCGACCGGATGCCAGGACAGCAGCTCCAGGCCCGCGCGCTGGCCCGCCAGGTAGTCGTCCACGCAGCGCAGCACGAGCGGGCTGCGCAGCGCGCCCGCGCGCTCGGCGAGCTGCGCGCGCGTGAGCCATAGCGTGCGGATGATGCCGGTGTCGAGCACCCGGTGCGGATGTTCGCGGCCGAGTTCGCCCACGAAGGCCACCCGCAGGTAGGTGGTGCTGGAGGCGGTCGCGCCCGTTGGCAGCAGGTAGAGCCCCAGCAGCGCCGTGGGCCGAAAGTCGTGGGCGGTTTCCTCCAGCGTTTCGCGAATCACCGCCTCCTGCAGCGATTCGCCGAACTCCAGGTGGCCGGCCGGCTGGTTGATGCGCAGCCCCTGCGAGGTGTTTTCCTCGACCAGCAGAAAGCGTCCACCCTGCTCGACGATCGCGGCAACGGTGACGCTGGGCTTCCAGACCTGTTGCATGGGCAAGTTGGCCATAAGAAAGAGAATGAAGTAAATTCTACTGTTGATCACGCCCCGGTCGCTTTTCCAGGGCCGATAACAACGCGAGGAGCACTTCCCATGCGCATTGGAGTTCCGGCCGAAACGCGGCCGGGCGAGACGCGTGTTGCCGCCACCGCGGAGACGGTGAAGAAACTGGTGGCCCAAAAGCACCAGGTGATCGTGCAGGCGGGCGCCGGCCTGGCCGCCAGCCAGACCGACGAGGCGTACACGGCCGCCGGCGCGAGCATCGGTTCGGCGGCCGAGGCGCTGGCAGCCGAGCTCGTGCTCAAGGTCCGGCTGCCGACGCCCGAGGACCTGGCGCTCCTGAGGTCGGGGACGGTCCTGGTCGGGATGCTCGAGCCCTTCAACGCCGCGGGTATCGCGGCGATGAACGGCGGCGGGCTGACCGCGTTCTCGCTCGAGGCGGCGCCGCGCACCACGCGCGCACAGAGCATGGACGTGCTGTCTTCGCAGGCCAACATCGCCGGCTACAAGGCGGTGCTGATGGCCGCCGATGCCTACCAGCGCCTGATGCCGATGATGATGACCGCTGCGGGCACCATCAAGGCGGCGCGGGTGGTGATCCTGGGCGCTGGGGTCGCCGGGCTGCAGGCCATCGCCACGGCCAAGCGCCTGGGCGCGGTCATCGAGGCCTCCGACGTTCGGCCCGCGGTCAAGGAGCAGATCGAATCGCTCGGCGCCAAGTTCATCGACGTGCCTTTCGAGACCGACGAGGAGCGTGAAATCGCCAAGGGCGTGGGCGGTTACGCGCGGCCGATGCCGCAGAGCTGGCTCGACCGGCAAAAGGCCGAGGTCGCCAAGCGCATCGCCCAGGCCGACATCGTCATCACCACCGCGCTCATACCCGGGCGCAAGGCACCGGTCCTGGTGACCGAGGAGATGGTCCGCTCGATGAAGGCCGGGTCGGTCATCGTCGACATGGCGGCCGAGCAGGGCGGCAACTGCGCGCTCACCGAGCCGGGCAAGACCGTGGTGCACTTCAACGTGCAGATCATCGGCCAGCCCAATCTGCCGGCGCTGGTGGCGGCGGACAGCTCGGCGCTGTACGCGCGCAACCTGATCGATTTTCTCAAGCTGGTGATCGACAAGGAAGGCACGTTCTCGATCAACAGGGACGACGACATCGTCGCTGCCTGTCTGGTGTGCCACGCAGGGGAAATCCTGCGCAAGTAGCGCCACGCGGCATCGGGCCGGGCGGGCGCCGGCGGCCCGCCCAGGTAGAGCAGAACCAAAACGCGGGAGTTCGGAAATGGAAATGGTCAATCACACCGTCATCAACCTCATCATCTTCGTGCTCGCCATCTACGTGGGCTACCACGTGGTCTGGAACGTCACGCCGGCCCTGCATACGCCGCTGATGTCGGTGACCAATGCCATCTCGGCGATCATCATCGTCGGCGCCATGCTGGCCGCCGCGCTGACCGAGACGGCGCTCGGGCGCACGATGGGCGTGGCCGCAGTGGCCTTGGCGGCAGTCAACGTCTTCGGCGGATTTCTCGTGACGCGCCGGATGCTCGAGATGTTCCGCAAGAAGGAACCCAAGGCGGTCGCGACGGCCCCGGGCAGCGAGAAGAACAGCGCAAGCAAATAAAAGGAAGGCGGAGCCCGCGATGACCATCAGTTTGAACGTTGTTGTCCTGCTGTACCTGGTCGCTTCGATCTGCTTCATCCAGGCGCTCAAGGGGCTATCGCGCCCGACCACATCGCTTGCCGGCAACGCCTTTGGCATGACTGGCATGGCGATTGCCGTGGTCACGACCGTGGCGCTGATCTTCAAGTTCCGGGCCGAAGAGGTCGGCGCGGGACTTGCCTGGGTGCTGGCCGGCGCGGTGTTGGGCGGTGCCATCGGTACGACCATTGCGCGCCGGGTACCGATGACCCAGATGCCGGAGATGGTCGCCTTCATGCATTCGATGATCGGCCTGGCGGCGGTCTTCATCGCCATCGCCGCCGTCGCCGAACCGGCGGCCTTCAACATCGTCGCCCGCGGCGAGGCGATTCCCACCGGCAACCGCGTCGAGCTGTTCATCGGCGCCTTCGTCGGCGCGATCACCTTCTCGGGCAGCGTGATCGCCTTCGGCAAGCTCGCCGGCCGCTATAAGCTGCGCGTGTTTCGCGGCGCCCCGGTGGTCTTCCAGGGGCAGCATGTGCTCAACCTGGTCTTGGCGATCGCGATGATCGTTGCCGGGGGGGTCTTCGTCGCCAACCAGGACTGGCTGCCGTTTGGGCTCATGCTGGCCATCGCCTTTGTCCTGGGCGTGCTCATCATCATCCCGATCGGCGGGGCCGACATGCCGGTCGTGATTTCGATGCTCAACAGCTATTCCGGATGGGCGGCGGCGGGCATTGGCTTCTCGCTCAACAACCCGATGCTCATCATTGCCGGCAGCCTGGTGGGTTCGAGCGGCGCCATCCTCTCGTACATCATGTGCCGGGCGATGAACCGCTCGTTCTTCAACGTCATCCTCGGCGGCTTCGGCGGCGAGGTCGCCGCCGAAGCCGGTGCCGCGCAGGCCCAGCGTCCGGTCAAGTCGGGGTCGGCCGTTGACGCCGCCTTCTTGCTGGCCAATGCGGAGACCGTCATCGTCGTTCCGGGATACGGCCTGGCCGTGGCGCGGGCGCAGCATCCACTCAAGGAACTGGTCGACAAGCTCATCAAGAAGGGGGTGCAGGTGCGCTTTGCCATTCACCCCGTCGCCGGGCGCATGCCCGGCCACATGAACGTGCTGCTGGCCGAGGCCGAGGTGCCCTACGATCTCGTGCACGAGATGGAGGACATCAATCCCGATTTCAGCGAAACCGATGTCGTGCTCGTACTCGGGGCCAACGACGTGGTCAACCCGGCGGCCAAGGATCCCAAGTCCCCCATCGCGGGGATGCCGATTCTCGAGGCATACAAGGCGCGCCAGATCATCGTCAACAAGCGCACGATGGCGTCGGGCTACGCCGGCCTGGACAATGAGCTCTTCTACATGGACAAGACCATGATGGTGTTTGGCGATGCCAAGAAGGTGGTCGAGGATATGGTGAAGGCCGTCGAGTGAACGCTGCGCCGCCCGCGCTTTGGGGCACACCGCGGCGATTTGTGCCGCGGCCGGTGGGCTTGGACCAGTTCCCCTCGCTGTTGCGGGAGACCGCGGCATTGGTGCGCGCTGCCCCCGGGCGGCTTTGCGCGCTCTTCCTGCTGGTCTTCCTGCCCGTCCAGATACTGCCCGGCGTGCCCTACATCGGCATGCCGCTGCGCGAGACGTTGGCCTCGATCGGCTTTGCCGGCTTCTTCGTTGCGCTGGAGGTCGTGCGCCAGGGTCGTCGCCCCACGTTACTGGACATGGCCTACTCCTGGCGCCTGCCCGGCGACAAGCTGATCCTGCTGGTGGCCAGCGGCCTGCTGCCCCTGCTGGCGGTGCTACTGGTATGGTGGCTCGACATCGGTGCCACGGAGCTCGACGCGTACCTGAGCGGCCATGCGCCCGAAGGCAGCCTGCCGGTGCGCCAGCAGCTCGAGTTCGTCCTGGTCTTCAACCTGGTCGGCATGCCGCTGCTGTTCATCCAGCCGCTGAGCGTGCTGTGCTCCTGGTCGGCCACGCGCACGCTCTCGGCCAACTTGCTGGTGTGGATCGCCAACTGGCGCTGGGCGTTGATCATCACGCTGGTGCTCATCCCGGTTGCCATCGGCCTGGAATCCTTTGATCCGGCCAGTGCCCTCGAGGTGGCGCTGTCGCTGATCAGCGAGGTTGCCGTGGAAATCGGCTTGAGTGCCTTTACGCTGGTGCTGCTGCAGCGCACGCTGCAATAGGCACGGGCGCCGCCGCCCAGCGCGGTCGCCCCCCGCGCTTGCAGGTTCGTGCCGCGATTTGGCCGTTTCGTCGCATGCGGCCTGTGCCCGGGCCGGTCGCACGCGCAGAATTTGGCGGGCTGGTAGCTGATCGGAGCGTAGATGACTCGGGCACGGTGGTTGGCCGGTTCGCTCGTGGCATCGGCTCGCGCCGACGAGCCGGCAGCCGAGCATTCGAGTTCCTGGTGGTCGTGGTGGTCGTGGGGCAACGGCCCGTTCGGGCTCACCTTTGGCGGCGTCTCGTACGGCAACGGCCCGGATCGCGTTACCGGTTCCGACAAGCTGGTGCACCAGGTGCGCACGATCGCCGGCGTCCGTGCGATCGAGTTACGCGGCCCGATCGACGTCGTTCTCAAGCAGGGACCAGCGCAGAGGCTGACGCTGCACACCGACGACAACATCGCCCCGCTGATCGAGACGGCGGTGGACGACGGCGTCCTGCGCATCGGCGTGCGCCCGGGCGCGAGCTTTCGTACCGGGCACGCGATCGGAGCGACGGTGGAGCTTGCGCACCTGGGGTCGCTCAAGACCCTGGGCTCGGGCGATGTCACCTGTGCCCAGTTCGACACCGACTTGCTGGAGCTAACGGTGCGCGGCTCGGGCGGCGTTCGCATCGACGACCTGCACACCGGTACGGTCGCGGTCCTGCTGCAGGGTAGCGGCGACGTTCACTTGTCGGGAACGGCCGCCCAGCAGGGATACGTCGCCGAGGGATCGGGCGACATCGACGCGGACGAGCTGGCGGGGCGCGAGGTTGCGGTGCGTGTGGCCGGCAGCGGTGACGTCCAGGTCTGGGCAACCCAGACGCTATCGATCGAGATCGCCGGATCGGGCGACGTCCACTACCGCGGCCAACCGGCGCTGACCAAGTCGGTGCACGGCTCCGGCGACATCATCCACCGCTGATGGCCGACCGCATCAGCGCAGCATTTTCCCCGGGTTGAGTATGCCCAGCGGATCCAGCGCCTGCTTGATGCGCGCCATCATCTCGATGGCCTCGGGGCCGTGCTCGGCCACCAGAAAGTCGATCTTGTGCAGGCCCACGCCATGCTCACCACTGCAGGTGCCGTCCATCGCGAGGGCCCGGTGCACGAGCCGCTCGTTGCAGACCTCCGCCTCGTCGCGCTCCGCGGGCGCATTGGGGTCGATCAGCATTTGCACATGAAAATTGCCGTCGCCGACGTGCCCGATCAGCATCGACGGAAACGACGCCCGCGCCAGGTCCTCCCGCGTAGCCTCGATGCACTCGGCAAGGCGCGAGATCGGCACACACACGTCGGTGGTGATCGAGCGGCAACCGGGACGCAGCTGCAGGCCGGCGAAGTAGGCGTTGTGGCGTGCCGCCCACAGCCGACTGCGTTCTTCGGGGGCCCGCGCCCACACGAAGTCGACCCCACCGTGTTCGTGAGCGATCTCCTGAACCGCCGCGGCGTGCTCGGCCAGCGCCGACTCCGAGCCGTGAAACTCGAACAGCAGCAGCGGCGTCTCGCGCAGCGCCAGCTTGCTGTAGGAGTTGACGGCGCGCACTCCGGCGGCGTCGAGCAGCTCGCAGCGCGCCAGCGCCACGCCCACCTGTATCGCGGCAATCGTCGTGCGCACGGCGGCATCGACGCTGGGAAAGTTGCAGATGGCGGCGGCGATTGCCTCGGGCTGGGTGGCCAGCTTGACCGTGACTTCGGTGACGATCCCCAGCGTCCCCTCGCTGCCGATGAACAGGCGCGTCAGGTCGTAGCCGGCGGCCGACTTCTTGGCGCGCCGCGCGGTACGCAAGACCTGGCCCTGCGCGCCCACGACGGTTAGCGCCAGGACGTTTTCGCGCATCGTGCCGTAGCGCAGCGCATTGGTGCCCGAGGCGCGCGTGGCCACCATGCCGCCCAGCGTCGCATTGGCGCCGGGATCGACCGCAAAGAACAGACCCTTGTCCTTGAGCTCGGCATTGAGCTGCAGGCGGGTCACGCCGGCCTCGACGCTGGCGGTAAGGTCCTTGTCATGGATGGCCAGGATGCGCTGCATCCGCGACAGGTCAACGCAGACGCCGCCGCGCGCGGCCAGTACCTGGCCCTCGAGCGAGGAGCCCGCGCCAAAGGCGATCAGGGGTACGCGATGCGCCGCGCAGGCCCGCACCAGCGCCGCGACCTCCTCGGTCGACTCGACGAAGACCACCGCATCGGGCGGCATCGGCGCAAACGCCGACTCGTCCCGCCCGTGGTGGTCACGAACCGCCGCGCCGGTCGCAAAGCGCTCGCCAAAGCGCTGCGCCAGCTCTGCGGTGAAAGTCGCCGGAAGGATCATGGCGGCATTGAACCATGGGGGAGCCGCACCGGTCCACCCGGGGGCGCCGCGGCCACGCGGCCGGCGCAGCGCCCAGGCGCCGCTAGGGGCCGCCGACGCTGCCGCGGTCTCGTCCCGCCTTGCTGATAGCCGCGATGACCGCCTCGGAATGAACGAACAGCGACCACAGCAGCCACCCGGCGGTGGCCAGGATGATGACGATGAAAGTCCAGTCCAGGTAGGCCTTGACGTCCTGCGCGAGCAGCGGCGACAAGAAGCGCGCTAGCACCGCGTAGAAGCTCGCCGCGACGACCAGGCTCACCAGCGCCAGCACCGAGGTGGCCAGATGCGCCGAGCTGCCGGCGCCGCGCCGCAGCTGCGCCGCGTGGCGGTACCCCAATGCCCACAGCAGCGCCAGCGCGCCGCTATGCGCGATGACTTGCACCAGCGCGCCGGCACCGATCCGGGCGCTGCCAATGGTCGTTTCGCGAAACGGCTCCAGACTTCCGAGCACCGCCCCCAGCGCCAGCGCCGCGATGATCACGATCACATACTTGCCGATCCAAAGCCAACTTTCTTCTTGCATGGGGTGTCGTGCGCGTCCGGTTGCGATTGGTCAGCGGCGTGGAGCGCGACCGCGCCGCGCCTCGTTACCGGTCCCGCTCATGGTCCTCGCGGTCACGGCCATCGCGGTCGTGCTCCTTGTTGTGACCATATTCGTCGCCGTGGTGATCCTTGCCGTGGGCCTTGACCATAACATGCTGGTTGTACCAGTCGTGGTGGACGAAGTACACGGGGTAGCCGCAGGCGTGGTACTGGTGGCAGTACTTATTCCAGTGTTGCTGGTGCTCGGGCGGCACCCACAGGTAGAGCGGCTCCACGGGTATCCGCGCAGGCACCGGCGGCGGCTCGGCAATGATCGGGGTCGAGAGGATTAGCTGCGGCTGCGGGTACTGGCCGATGTCGATTCGACCATAGACGCCTGGCTCGCTGAACCCGATGGCCACACCGACGTCGGCGGCCTGCGCGCCGGAAATGGCCGCCGCTGAACACAGCGCCAGCCAAGGAACGAGCAAACGTTGCAAGCGCAAGGGTTTCTCCCGCAATTTTGGCCGGGCCGATGCTACCGGCTTGGTGGCCAGTGCGCCACATCCGGACGGTCTACCGCGTCGGCCCGCGGGGCGGCTATGCTTGCGCCCGAGACCGCCGTACGCCGACCTCTTGGAGACGCATCCGGCAGGCCGGATCGGCCGCAGGCCCCTGGCGGGCCGCTTGCCGGCGACGAAACTGCAGCAGGATGGACAGGCGCGAGGTCCCATTGGCAAATCGACTGTCGACGATCGTGACGCGCACCGGCGACGATGGCACGACCGGGCTGGGCGACGGCACGCGCACGGGCAAGCAAAGTGCGCGCATCGCGGCGATCGGCGACATCGACGAATTGAATTCGCACATCGGCCTACTGCTGACGCAAGAGCTTGCGCCGGGAGTCCGCGAGGACCTGATCGACATCCAGCACGATCTCTTTGACCTGGGAGCCGAACTGTCCCTGCCGGGCCGCACCACGCTCGCGGCGCAGCGCGTGGCGCGCCTCGACGCCCGTCTGGCGCACTACAACGCGAGCTTGCCCCGCCTGGCGGAGTTCATTCTTCCGGGCGGCTGCGCCTCGGCGGCGCAGGCGCACGTATGCCGCACGGTATGCCGGCGCGCCGAGCGCTCGCTCGTGGCGCTGGCCGCCGGCGAGCCCGTCAGCGAGGCCGCGCGCCAGTACTGCAACCGCCTCTCGGATCTGCTGTTCGTGCTGGCGCGCACGCTCAACCGTGCCGCGGGCGGCGGCGAGCCGCAATGGCAACCAGGGCGCATCCATGACTAGTGCGGAGGAATCCGCGGAGGAAACCATGAAGGGCGCTTCGACCGTCGCCGCGCTGGCCATCGCCACCGCCAGTCCGCTGGCTGCGCTGGGCGCAGCGCCCGGCGCGGCGCTGCCGCCAGGATTTCCCGTGCTCGGCGCGCACCAGATCGCGGTGCGCTGCGATGAGGAACTCGAACAGCGGCGCAAGATGCTGGCGAACATGGAACGGCGGCTGGGGCCGGGAAGGATCCTGGAGGAGTTCAATGCGCTGGCCATCCGCACCGGCGGCTTTGACGATCCGCTCTCGGTGCTGCAGAACGCGGCGCCCGACGAGGAGACGCGCTCGGCCGCGCAGACCTGCCTGGAAAAGCTCGTGCCCTTCGCCACCGAGCTGTATCAAAGCCCCAAGCTGTACGCGCGGGTCGAGGCGCTCAAGCCGACCCAGGCGCAGGATCAATCGTACCGCCGGCTGTTGATGGAGAACTTCGAAGATACCGGCGCGACGCTGCCGCCCGACAAGCGCGGGCAGGTCAAGGCGATCGAGGACGAACTGAGCACCCTCTCGCTGCAGTTCCAGAAGAACATGAACGATGTTGCGACGACCGTTGCGCTGACGCCGGCGCAGGTCGAGGGCCTATCCGAAGACTGGCGCAATGCGCGCAAACGCGATGCCGACGGCAATTACCTTGTGAGCCTGGACTACCCCAGCTACGGGCCGTTCATGGAATCGGCGCTCGACGCCGATGCGCGCCGGCGCGTCTGGACCGCGTTCCAGAACCGGGCCGGGACCCCGAACCTGGAGCTGCTCGATCGGGCGCTGGTGCTGCGCAGTGAGCTGGCGCAGGTCTACGGTTTCCCGGACTTCGCCACGTTCTCCTTGCGGCGCAAGATGGCCGGCTCGCCGCAGGCCGTGGCGGACTTCCTGCTTTCGGTGAAGTCCGCCGTCGATGAGGTCGAGGCGGGCGAGCTCGAAGAGCTGCGCCAGGAAAAGGCGTCACTGGCAGGGGTTGCGGCCGCGGACGTACGCCTCGAGCGCTGGGACATCAGCTTCCTGCAGCAGCGCGTCAAGCACAACCGCTTCCACGTCGACCAGGAGGCGCTGCGCACCTACTTTCCCACCGATGCATCGGTGGGCTTCGTCATGCGCGTGGCCGAGAAACTCTACGCAATCCGCTTCGTGCGCCGGGACGTTGCCCTCTGGCATCCCGACGTGCGCTACTACGAGGTCATGGAGCAAGGCCCCAAGGGCGAGCCCGGGGCACTGATCGGCGGCATCTATCTGGACCTGTTTCCGCGCGAGGGAAAATATTCGCATGCCGCGGCCTTCGGGGTGCGCAACGGCTCGGTCCTGACCGGGCAGCACCCGATCAAGGCGCTGCTGTGCAATTTCAACAGCAGGGGCCTGAATCAAAGCGAACTCGAGACGCTGACCCACGAGTTCGGCCACGCGCTGCATGGCGTGCTCTCCAAGACCCGCTATGCCGATCAATCCGGTACGGCGGTGCGGCTGGACTTCGTCGAAGCCCCATCGCAGATGTTCGAGGAATGGGCGCGCCGCGAGCAGTCCCTGCGCGTGTTCGCCGAGGTCTGCCCGCAGTGCCCGGTGCTCGGGGCGCAGCAGCTCGAGCAGCTGGCCGCGGCGCGCCGGTTCGGCATGGGCGTGCAGTACGCGCGCCAGTGGCTGTATGCCTCGTATGACCTCGCGCTGCACACCGGGGCACCAAAATCGGCCCTGGCGACCTGGGCGCAGATGGAGGGCGCGAGCCGCCTGGGACACGTCGCCGGGACCATGTTTCCGGCGTCGCTGGGACACATCATGGGCGGCTACGAGGCCGGCCTGTACAGCTACATGTGGTCGCAGGTGCTGGCGCTGGACATGCTCTCGGTGTTTCACGGCAACCTGCTCGACGCGGCGGTCGGGCGGCGCTACCGGCACATCATCCTCGAGTCCGGCGGCAGCCGTCCGCCGCAGGAACTGGTCGAGGAGTTTCTCGGGCGCAAACCCAGTTCCGATGCCTTCTACGCGGAGATCACCGGCAAGCGCTGACGGGGGCGGGCGCCCCGACCCGCAATGCTTCCCGGCGCCGGCCGCTCACTTGCCCGCGTTGACGCGTTGCCGGCGTCGCCCGCGCACTCCCGTGGCCAGGGTCTGCAGGCACTCCTGGCTTTGTTCCCAGCCCAGGCAGCCGTCGGTGATCGATTGCCCGTAGGTAAGGGGTTGCCCGGGGACCAGGTCCTGGCGGCCGCCGACCAGATGGCTCTCGACCATCACACCGATGATGCGGTGCTCGCCGCCGCCGAGCTGCCGGCCGACGTCGACGCAGACATCGATCTGACGGTTCGGGTCCTTGCGACTGTTGGCGTGGCTTGCGTCGATCATCAGGCGTTGTGCGAGCCCGGCCTTGGCCAGCTCGGCGCATGCCGCCGCGACGCTGGCCGCGTCGTAGTTGGGTTGCGTCCCGCCGCGCAAGATGACGTGGCAGTCCTCGTTGCCGCGGGTCGACACGATTGCCGAGTGCCCGGCCTTGGTTACCGAGAGGAAGTGATGCGGCTGCTGTGCCGCCTTGATGGCATCGACGGCGATGCGGATGTTGCCGTCGGTGCCGTTCTTAAACCCCACCGGACACGATAGCCCGGAAGCGAGCTCGCGGTGGACCTGGGACTCGGTGGTGCGAGCACCGATTGCGCCCCAGCTCACGAGGTCGGCCAGGTACTGCGGCGTGATCATGTCGAGGTACTCGCAGCCGGCGGGCAGCCCCAGCTCGCTGATGGCCAGGAGCAGCTCGCGCGCCATGCGCAGGCCTTGGTTGATGCGAAAGCTGCCGTCCAGATCGGGATCGTTGATCAGGCCCTTCCAGCCCACCGTCGTTCGCGGCTTCTCAAAGTACACGCGCATGACCACTTCGAGTTCGGCGGCGTGGCGCCGCCGCTCGGCGGCCAGGCGCTGCGCGTACTCCAGAGCTGCCTGGGGATCGTGGATGGAGCACGGTCCAATGACCACGATCAGGCGATCGTCCATGCCATGCAAGATGCGGTGCATCGACAATCGCGCATCGTGCACTGCCCGCGAGGCCTCTTCCGAGCATGCCAGCTCGTTGATCAGGTTTGCCGGCGGCACGAGCTCCTTGATCTCCTTGATGCGAAGATCGTCGGTCATGAATCGCATTGCGTCACTCCAGGCGAGAAATCGGGCAACAGTGGGCTATAAAAAAAACCGCCAGGTCTTTTGCCTGGCGGTTGGATGTCATGGACGCGGTATTTCACGTGCGCGCTGAGACCCCTTCCGCCGGTGGCCGGAAAAAGGTAAAGAACCAGCGATAAACGATTATCGACATTGTTTGCATCGCCGACGGCCCGCCGCCAAGCTTGCTGGCGGGCCCGTTCCTGCGGCACCGGGAAGAGCCGCCTACGCCGTTACTGTACCACCAGCGCCAATGTTACTGCCGCGCCACGCAGCGCCACGGCGTCGGTTCCCGGCGCGTCAAAACCGCAGGCGCACGCCGAACTGGGCCGAGTTCGACGGAACGAATCCGTAGACTTCCGGACCCTCGCCGATGCTGTCGGTCAGGCGGTAGCTGCCGAACAGCGCAACGTCGCGCGTCAGGCTGTAGTCGACCCGCAGGTCCATGTCCAGCCCCTGACCGCGTCCTGTCCAAAGCCCCTCGGCGCTCACCGAGAACAGCCAGCGATCGGCCAGCCGGCTCTCGCCCGAAAGATGCATGGTCGGCAGCGAGCCCACGTGCAGGTGGTCGGTCGACGATGCAGCCACGAAGCGCTGCCAAGGCGTGCCCGGATCGAGCGAAGTCGAAAGTCCAATCTTGACGTCCCAGCTCGGACGGGAGAACCACGTGTAGCGGTACGTGGCACGTGGCCGGTCGAGCGGATTGCCAATGTCGTCGAAATTGATCCCGGCCAGGGAATCGAACCGGAACGACGCCGGCAGGGAGAACAGGAACTCCTGTCCGGCTCCCAGGGACGCAACGCCGGGCAGCGTCGGGGCCGGGGCGCCCGCAGGGGTGAGTGTGGTCAGACGGTATTGGGCAGGGACCTGGCCGGCCGGCTCATCGGCGCCGGCCGCAGCGCTCCAGCCTAAGGCCAAGGCGCCGGCCGTGACCGCCACCGCGGCCAGAAGCCCGGCAGGGCGCCGTGCGACAGGCGTGGAAGCTAGCTCCGCGTCCACGCGGCAGGCCCGCATGGCCGCGTGGTCCTGGGCCGCTCCTGTTACCAATTCCCGGTCCTGCCGCACAATGGCCAACCCCTGCTGACGGCACGAGCAAAAACCGCTGCCGGCCGGTTCCGTGATGTCTCAGTGCGTATTCAAACCCGATCCGGGACGTTTGCCAAGGACCTTGCTAGCGTTTTCGGCAAAAAAAACTGCCTGAAACTTGTATCAATCAGAAACATGATGCCAATGGGAGCCCGGGGCGCAGGCGCGCCAGCGGCCGGCGATCATCCCCCGGTGCCGCCGACGGTCAGGCCCTCGATACGCAAGGTCGGCTGGCCCACGCCCACGGGAACACTTTGCCCTTCCTTGCCGCAGGTGCCGATACCCAGATCCATGCTCATGTCGTTGCCGATCATGGTCACCCGCGTCAGGGCGTCGGGGCCGTTGCCGATCAGGGTGGCGCCCTTGAGCGGGGTCCCCAGCCGGCCGTTTTCGATTAAATAAGCCTCGGCCATGGAAAAGACGAACTTGCCATTGGTGATGTCGACCTGGCCGCCGCCGAAGTTGCGCGCGTAGATGCCGCGCGACACCGAGCGCATGATCTCTTCGGGATCGGCGCCGCCGCCGAGCATGCAGGTGTTGGTCATGCGCGGCATGGGCAGCGCGGCGAAGGATTCGCGCCGTGCATTGCCGGTGAGTTCGGCCTTCATCAACCGCGCATTGAGCGAGTCCTGCATGTAGCCGCGCAGCACGCCGTCTTCGATCAGGACCGTGCGCTGGGTCGGGTTCCCCTCGTCATCGATATTCAGGGACCCGCGCCGCTCGGCAATCGTTCCGTCGTCGATCACGGTGACTCCCTTGGCGGCCACGCGCTGGCCGATGCGCCCGGCAAACGCGCTCGAACCCTTGCGGTTGAAGTCGCCCTCCAGCCCGTGGCCGACGGCCTCGTGCAGCAAGATCCCCGGCCAGCCCGGTCCGAGCACCACGCTCATGATGCCCGCCGGCGCCGGCCGCGCCTGCAGGTTCACCAGTGCCATGTCGACGGCGTGGCGGGCATACTGCCGCAGCAGGTCGGCGGTGAACATGCCCAGGCCGGTACGTCCGCCCCCACCCGAAAAACCCTGCTCGCGGCGTCCGCCTTCCTCGGCGATCACGGTCAGCGACAGGCGCACCAGCGGGCGCACGTCGGCCGCGAGCAGCCCGTCCGAGCGCGCCACCAGGACCACGTCGTACTCCGAACCAAGGTTCGCCATGACCTGCTTGACGCGCGGGTCGAGCGCGCGTGCCGCCTGTTCGAGCTCTTCGAGCAGTCGTACCTTCTGCGTCGCCGGCAGCGAGGCAACCGGGTCGTCGGTGCCGTACAGGGCCTTTTGCGGCCGCGTCTGCAAATGTCCGGCCGCGACCACCTTGCCGCTGCCGCTGCCAGCAATCGAGCGCACGGTGCGCGCGGCCTGCATCAGCGCGTCGCTGGAAATATCGTCCGAATAGGCAAAGGCGGTGCGCTCGCCGCTGACGGCGCGCACCCCGACGCCCTGGTCGATGCCGAAGCTGCCGGACTTGACGATGCCTTCCTCGAGCGAATAGGACTCGCTGCGCGTGTACTGGAAATACAGGTCGGCGTAATCGGCGCGATGCTCGAACACGCTCGCCAAGGCGCGGTGCAGGTGCGTTTCGTCCAGCCCGTAGGGCTCGAGTAGCAAAGCGCGCGCCGTCGCTAGGCGCTGGATCGCGGGGTCAGCGGCATTCATACCTTTGTTCCTGGCAGTCGGACAGGGGCCAACTCTACACCCGCCGTGTTGCCACTATCCCAGGACCCGGTGCGTCAGTGCCGGCAAGCTCGCACGGCAGCTGGCGATGCGCGCGGGGTCGACCTCGCCGACCACGACGCCGGCATCGTCCGGACGAACCACGAGCACCTCGCCCCAGGGGTCGATCAGCATGGAATGACCGAAGGTCCTGCGCCCATTCTCGTGGCGCCCGCCCTGTGCCGGCGCCAGCACGTAGCAAAGATTCTCGATGGCGCGCGCCCGCAGCAGGGTCTCCCAGTGGGCCTGGCCGGTGGTTGCGGTGAAGGCGGAGGGAACGACGATCAGGTCGGCCCCCTGCAGGCGCCGGTACAGCTCCGGAAAGCGCAGGTCGTAACAAACCGATAACCCGACACGTATCATGGTCTCGCCGATCGCGCAATCGACGGTGACCGGTTCGACCCCGGGCGCGATCGTGCGCGATTCGTCGTAGGCCTCCTCCCCCTGGCGGAAGGAGAAGAGGTGGATCTTGTCGTAGCGGGCCACGCGCCGACCCAGCGGGTCGAATACCAGTACCGAGTTAAAGACCCGATCTGGCTCGGCAGATGCCAATGGCAAGGTGCCGCCGACCAGCCAGATGCCGTGGCGCGCGGCCTGCTGGCCGAGAAAATCCTGAATCGGACCCATGCCATCGGCCTCGCGCAGCGCCACCTTGTCGCGGTCGCGCATGCCCATGAGGCAGAAATATTCCGGCAGCACGACCAGCCCGGCGCCCAGGCGCGCGGCTTCGTCTATCAGTTGCCCCGCGGCGCGCAGATTCCGCTCGACACTTGCGGTCGAGACCATCTGCACGGCAGCCACGCGCACGCTAGGATTGTTCGATTGCATACCAGCGCAATTATGCGGCACAGGGCGCCGGCATGCGCGAGCAGCTCGTGGGGCGAATGGATTGCGTCCTAGGACAGGGGCTTGGTACCGGCAGTGCCCGATTCGGTCTTGACCCTCTCCACCTTGGGGTCGGACCATGGCCCGGTGACCTGGTAGACGTTGGTAAATGCCGCCGACAGCGGCTTGCGCAGCAGGAAATTGGCCACGAAGGTGCCCAGGCCGATCGCCGGGTTTACCAGGGCATAGACCAGCGAGGCGGTGCCGGCGTTGATCTCGGGAATGACGACGACCTCCAGGTCCTGCGTTTCGGCGTGCAGATCGGCACTGCCCTTGATGCGCACGACAGCATTAACCCCCTTCATGATGAAGTCGTCCGTGGTCAGCGTGCCATTGATGATGGATGCGTTTGCCGTAAGGGTATCGAAGGCAAAGCCCTCGGAAAAGAGGTCTCGGAAATCGCCCGTCACGCGGCGGGAAAGCGATTGCAGCGACAGCACGCCCAGCAGGCGGCCGGCGCCCGCATCGGCCTTGAGGAACTGTCCATGCTCGGTTGCCAGATGCATCTTCCCCGTCAGGCTCGGATAGTCGATGGCAAAGGGCGAGCCGCGCCAGGACAGCTCGCCGTCGAGCTTGCCGCTGCCGTTCCGGATGGTGCCCGGAAGACCGAAGCGGCCGAGCAGGCCGCCGGCGTTGGCATAAGTCAGCGAAATCTTCACCGACATCTTGCGGACCGCCGAAGTGGCGTCGCGCTGCCACTGTCCGCTTCCGCTGAGCTTGCCGTCGGGGTTGCTGATGATGAGCTTTTGCAGGTTCCAGGTATCCGCGTGTCCGCCACCGGTGTTTTGGGCCTCGATCTCCAGGTGGCCGAACTTGCGCGCGCCCAGCTCGAACTGATCAGCGATGATGTCCAGGGCGGGGAACTCGGTCGGCGGCGTGTCGAGCAATTCGGCAACCTGCTTTTGATCCCGCTCGGGGATCGCCAGCTTTGCCAGCCGCGCGGTCAGCTTGCCGGGGGCCGACAAGCGCGCGCTCACCCAATGCAGGGAGCCCAAGGCCTGGTCGGAGTCGATGTCGGCGTACCAGCCCTGATCGGGGTCGCGCCTGGCGCTCAGCGAGACGTTGGTGATGGATTTGTTTTCCACGGTCAGCGTGCCCACGTGCACGACGACCAGATCGATGCCGTCAAGATCCGATGCGCCTGCCGCCGTCCCGGCTGCTGCCGGTGCGGCCGGGCGCGGGCCGGGGACGGCCGTCGCATCCTGCCCCGCCGGCACGCCCGGCGCGTTGGCGCCGACGCCCAGCAGCCGTTGCCAGCGGTCCAGGTCCAGGTGGGGCTCGTCCACGAGCAGCAGCAATCCGGCATCGGGCAAATTGGCCTGGGCGCCGACGGCGATGAGGCCGCGCTCGATCTGCTTCGCACGGTTGGCGTCGGCAACCCGGTGCAGTTCCACGGTCAAGACGTTGCCCAGGGTGGCCCGCAGGGTGTCGCGCTCCGGGACGGCGCCGGCGAGCGGGATGCTCTCCAGGTGCAAGGGGCGTGCCTCGCCGGCGGTCTTGCGGAAAGGCGCGGGCAGGTCGGCGGCCAGTCCCACGAGATCGGAATCGACCTGCACGGCATAGGCCCCGTGGAGCACGCTCACGGCGACGGCGTACTTGAACGCGCCGCGCGTGTGATCGAGCATGCGGCGCAGTGCCGCCGCCGATACCTGTCGCTTGGTTGCCTGAGGCGTCGCGCTGCCATGGCCCTGGATGCGTACCGTTCCATCGGCCAGGGTGTCGCCGTTGAGAAGAATCTCGCCCCCGAGGAAGCCAGCCGTGATTCCCGAGAGCTGGACGCCGCGTTGCGTGAAGTCGAGCTCTCCGGTGAGTGCGGTGAACGGGGCAATGTCGGGGCTCAGCACCAGGTTGTCGCCCTGGAAGTGCACGCTGCCGGCAACGGTGGTATCGACGGCATGCACGAGGGGAATGTCAAGATGCAGCTTCAGGCGTGCCGCCCCCGCCGCTTCGGTGCTCGTCATCCAGCCGCCGGTCCAGGCATTTACCGGACTGTTGCCGAGGTAGCGCAGCATCTCGGCCAGCGGCCCGGAGCCCTGTGCGTCAATCAGCAGGTGCTGGTCGGGCTGGTCGAGCTGCGCCACGCGCGCGGTGATGTTGGACAGGTCGTACCCATAGGCCTTGGCGCGGCGGGCATTGACGGTGAGCCGGTTGCGATCGAACACGACATCGGCGTCGATCGCGCTCAGCAGCGGCCAGGGCACGGGGCGCGCGCGCTCTGGCGTCGAGTTCGACGCCGCCGTCGCACCATCAGGGGGGCGGGGCGCCACGTCCAATTTTCCGTCCAGCACGCGCAGCGCCGCGTGGAACTCGCCGTCCTTGGCCTCGGCGAAGGGGAAGCGTTTCGGGTCCCCATGCAGGTAGAAGCTGCCCTCGACCACGCGTCCGTCGATCAGCGCGCCCCGCAGCCATGTGCGCGCGGGCGCGGCAACGAGCGTGGGCACGTAGCGCGGCACCGCACCGACCTTGACGCGGCCCACGCGCCCGCTTACGTCCAGGTGCGCCGGCTGCGCACCGGCGCCGCGATACGAACCCGAGGCGTTCAGGTCGATGTCCTCGTTGGCCGCCGTCAGCGAATCGACGTTGAGCGTGAGGCGGGAGTCGGCACCGCGGCTCCAGCGCACCCGGGTCGTGAGCGTGTCGAGCGCGAGCTGCGTATCGTCAAAGACCGCGGGGATCCGCAGCCGGGCGTTGCTGGTATCGACGCGCAGCGATCCGGAGCTCTGAGTAAGGTCGATGGAACCGGCAAGATTGGCGAACTCGTAGGGCCCCGGGCCCGCGGGGTCGACGGCGGCCTCCTTCGACGCAACTTGCGCCGGCGCACGTTCCGGATCCGCGGGCTCCTGCGGCCGGCCCAGGGAAAAGCCCAGATCCGAAAAGCGCGCATGCAGCGAAAAGTCGCGCGGCGGGGTCGCCGGACCGTCCCAGGTGGCGCGCAGATCGTCGAGCGTGCCGCGTGCCGCGGTGCGCTCTATCGTCGAGAGCCAGTCAGCGGGCAGCGGCAGCTGCGCCGCCAGTCGACTCCAGTCGCTGAGCACGATGCGGCTGGCCTCAAAGCGCGACTGCTCGGTGACGGCAGCCTCACTTGGGTGGCGCAAGCCGGTGGTGCGAAACAGCAGGTCGGTGGCCGGCAGATGCAGCTTGTCCGGGCCGTCCAGGCGCAACCCGGCCAGCGAAATCTCCTGCGAGTCGCCATCATCGTCGCTCCAGATCGTTTGCGTGATCCTTCCCTGCACGTTGTTCAGGCGCAGCGCCTGCAGATCCGGGCGTAGCTGAGCCGAGACGTCGGTGAGCGCGACGTCAGCGCGCAGGCGTGTGAGCTGCAGCGCCGAGAAATCGATCCACGCGCGCAGCGCGCCGCTGGCGCTGTGGATCCGCGCCGGAGCCGGTACCAGATGTGTCAAGGCGTCCAGGCGTGCTAGGTTGGCGTAGTCGAACTGCACGAAGAGCCGGCCGCTCCAGGACGTCATGCGCGCCTTGGGCTCGCTCCAGGGATGGGTAAACTCGCCGCGCAGGTCGATCAGGCTCGACAGGTACGCTGGCGGTCGCAGCTGCAAGGCAAAGTGGTGGCCGGTCAGACCGCGCGTGAGCAGGAAATTGACGTCGGTAAAGTCCATCTGCGCAAAGTCGGCCGCGACATGCTGGCCGGAAGAGGCCGCCTTCGGGGACGCGCTTGCCGCTGCCTCGCCCGGCGTCGCGCCCGCCGCCTCGCTTGCCGCGCTCGGCGCAGAGGCATCGGGCGCCGCGGCCAGTTCATCGACAAAGTGCACGCGCGCGTCGCGCACGCTGATGCGCTGCTGCGCCAGCACCCAGTCGATCAAGGCGGTATCGGACTGCGCGGCCTGTGGATCGAAGACGAAGCCGCCAATGGAGTAGCGATGGTCGCGCAAGCGCTTGACTTCAACTTCCGGTGCCCGCACCGTCATCGATTGCATGCGCGGCTGCCAGGCGAGCAAAGTGGTCCAGGAGACCACGACGTCGACCTGCGGCAGGGTAAGCGCGGTACGGCCGTCGGCATCCATCAGCACGACATCCGACAGCAGCAGGCGCGGCTGCAGCCCCTGCCAGTCGGCTTCGATGCGCCCGACGCTCACGCGCGCTTGTAAGGCCGCGCTGGCGGTCGATTCGACGTTGGTGCGCCAGTCATCGATGTGCGGCAGGAGGTAGTATCGTGTCACCAGCACCGCCGAGCCGAAGGCAAAGTACATTACCAGCGCGAACGTCCACGTCACGCGCAGCGCGAACAGCACCATGCGCAGACCGCGCTGCCCGACGCGCNNCGGCTCGCTCGACGAGCTGCTCGGCCGCGAGCACGGGGTCGCTGGACGAGCCGGTGCCGTTTTCCGGGGGCGATTTGTCGGGTGGCGTGGGCAAGGACATGAGTCGGTGAATCCGGTGCTGCAATTTGTTTTGCCAACTGCAATGGCGTCGCGCCGGTGCGCGCCGCAGCGCCCGCTCGGGAGCCTGTTGCATCGGCGGCCGATTGCGCTCGCGCTGGGGAGGTCCGTTCGGTGCGTCCCCCGCGACGCTAGCACAGCCGTCGCGCAAGCCCGCCGGCGCGGCCGGTGGCGCGCCAGCGGCGCCGGGCGCAGCAAGCGCAGAAGCGCAATCCTGACCCACGTCTGCGGCCGGCCGCGCCGGGCAGTGGCCCCGGCAAACCGATGGTAATGGAGGTCGACGCCGCCGACCGCGCGGCGCAGCTGGACGCCGCTTGCAGGCGCGCCTATGCGGCGAGTCGCTACCTGCAGCGTGCCTGCGTCGCCGAGGCTTTGGCGCCGGTGCTGCCGGCCGATGGGCAGGCAATTGCCGGTGCCCCAGCCGCCGACGCGGCGCGGGCCTGGTTAACGGCCATGGCCCAGGGGCCGTGGAGCGCCGAGCGCATCGGAGCGCAATATCGGCATAACCTGGCGAGTATCGAGACCGGTGCGGCGGCGCCTGCCCCCTTGGCGGGGCGCGCCGGCGCCCCTGCCGAGAGCCATGTCGCGCCAGCCTTGCGCCGCACGCGCCGACAGCTGCTGTGTGCACTCATGGTCCGTGACTGTGCGGGCCTGGCGCCGCTCGAGGAGGTGACCGCAGCGATGACGGCACTGGCCGAGCTGGCGGTGCGCGAGTTGCTGGCGGCGATCGCACCCGAGCTTGCCCTGCGCAACGGCACCCCGGTCGACGCCGCCGGCAAGGCGCAAGACCTGCTCGTGCTGGCAATGGGCAAGGGTGGGGCGGGCGAGCTCAACGTCTCCTCGGACCTGGATCTGGTGCTCGTCTACGGCGAGGTGCTCGGCTGCCGGCCCGGCGGCCGCGCGGGTTCCCCGTCGGCCGAGCCGGTGGCGCCGGGCCAGGAGCCGGTGGCGCCGGGCCAGGACGGCGCGATGGGCGGTCAGGAGTTCTTCGACCGGCTCGGACGGCGTCTGATCGGCGCCCTCGAGCAACAGGAAGCCGAGGGATTCATCTTTCGCGTCGACCTGCGACTGCGGCCCCATGGCGATTCCGGACCGCTGGCCGTATCGATCGCCATGCTCGAGGAGTACTTGGTGCGCGAGGGGCGCGAGTGGGAGCGCTTTGCCTGGGCCAAGGCAAGGGTCATTTCCGCCCCAGTGCTGATGCAGCCGGCCGACTTTGCCGCGCAGCTCGCGGTGCTCGATGCCGTGGTGCAGCCGTTCGTCTACCGCAAGTACTTCGACTTCGGGGCCATCGGTGCAATTCGCGAACTGCAGCAGCGCATCGGCCTGGAGGCGCGGCGGCGATCGCTGGGCCGGCCGGAGCGGGCAATGGACGTCAAGCTCGGGCGCGGCGGAATTCGGGAGATCGAATTCCTGGCGCAGGCTTTTTGCATCATGCGCGGCGGGCGCGATTACCGGCTGCGCGCACGCGGCACCGTGCAGACGCTGCGCACCCTCGCGCAGCTCGGCCTGCTGAGCGCTGCCGAGGCGGGGCGTCTGGTCGAGGACTACCGCTTCTTGCGCCGGCTCGAACACGCGCTGCAGTACCGCGATGACGCGCAGACGCACTGCATTCCCGTCGCCGAACCCGATCGCCACGCGGTGGCCCAGCTGCTGAACCTGGAATCGGCCGGGGCGTTGCTCGAGCGCTACCGCCGCGTGAGCGAGGACGTGGCCCGCTCCTTCGACACCATGTTCCCGAGCGAGGCACGCGGCAGCGGCGGCGCGCGATCGAGCGGTGTTCGCCCGCTCGACGCCGCGGCGCTGGCGCAGTGCGGATTTGCGGATGCGGCGGGCACTGCGGCACGCTGGGAGCAAGTGCTCGCGTCGCCGCGCCTGACGGCGATGCCCTCCGCGGCACGCAACACGATCGAGCAGCTGGCCGGCGAGGCCGTGCAGCTCATCGCGACGATCACGCGTGAGGTACAGCCACAGGGCGGTGCGGGCGCCGACGAGCTGTTCTTGCGCTGGATCCGTCTGGTCGAGGTGATCGGTCGGCGCAGCACCTATTTTTCCCTGCTTGCCGAATTCCCCCTGGCGCACGAGAGGGTCTTGCGGGTGTTGGCGGCTGGCGGCTGGGCGACCGAGTACCTGCTGCGCCACCCGATCGTGCTCGACGAGCTGATCGATCCGCGCACGCCGGACTTCTTCGGCGGGCAGCCGGCGGACAGCGCCCAGGCGCGGCCGGGCGCGGCCGAGGCCTTCTGGCTGCCCTGGAGGGCCGACGTCGAGGCGCAGTTGACGATGGCAACGGCCGACATCGAGCGGCAGATGAACATCTTGCGCGACGCGCACCACGCCCAAGTGTTTCGTCTGTTGCTGGCCGATCTGGGCGGGAACTTGCGCCTGGAGCACTTGGCCGACCACCTCTCGGCCCTGGCCGACGCCGTCGTGTGGCTGGCGCTGCGCGCGGCTTGGCGCAGCATGAACACCGCGCCGACCAACGGGCGCGCGGGGATCGAACCGCAACTGCCGCACCTGGCGGTCGTCGCCTACGGCAAGCTCGGCGGACGCGAGCTCGGCTATGCCTCCGACCTCGATCTGATCTTCGTATACGAGGAGGGCGCGAGTCCCGACGCCGCGGAGCGCGATGCGGTGGTGTGCACGCAGCTCGTGCGCCGTCTGATCGCTTGGCTCACGACTGTTACCTCGAGCGGCGTCTTGTTCGAGATCGACCTGCGCTTGCGGCCCAATGGCAACGCCGGACTGCTGGTCACTCCGATCGAGGCCTTCGAGCGCTACCAGAGCAATCTCGACGGCCACGGCGCCTGGGTCTGGGAACATCAGGCTTTGACCCGGGCCCGGGTCTGCGCCGGTGATCCCGCCCTTGGGGAGCGCGTGGAGCAGATCCGCGCGCGGGTCCTGCGCCAGCGCCGGGACCTCGCGTCGCTGGCAGTCGAAGTGGTGGCAATGCGCCGGCGCATGCTCGAGGGTCACCTGAACTCCAGCGATCGGTTCGACCTCAAGCACGATCGCGGCGGCATGGTGGACGTCGAGTTCGTCGTGCAATTCCTGGTGTTGGCGCATGCGCATCGCCATGACGAATTGCTTGTCAACCGCGGCAATATCGGCTTACTGCTGATCGCCGCCGATCTGGGCCTGATCGATGCGCTACCGGCGCAAGCCTGCGCTGCGGCGTACCGCCACTTCCGCCAACTGCAACACGCGCTGCGCCTCAACGGCGCCGAGCGCGCGCGTGTCGAACGGGCGCGGGTGCAGAAGGACGCGTTTGCCACGAACCAGCCGCTGCCACCGAGCCTCGCCGGGGCGCAGCCGCCAGCGGGCACTAGCGTGGCGCCGCGCGCCGACAACTCCGGTTCCGGCGGCCACGGCGGTACGCGATAGAATCGCGCCTGGACGACGGCGGGTATGGGGAGCGGGTAATGAGCATGGCCGACCGCGATGGTTGGATCTGGTACGACGGCACGCTTGTTCCGTGGCGCGAGGCCAACACGCACGTGTTGACGCATTCGCTGCACTACGGACTGGCAGTGTTCGAGGGTCTGCGCGCCTATAAGACGGTGGAGGGCACGTCGATTTTCCGCCTGCGGGAACACACCGAGCGGCTCTTCAACTCGGCGCGCATCTTCCTCATGGAGATTCCCTATTCGCGCGACGAGATCGCCGAGGCGCACCGCGAGGTCGTGCGCCAGAATCGGCTCGACAGCTGCTATATCCGCCCTATCGCCTTTTACGGCTCGGAAAAAATGGGGGTCAGTCCCAAGGGAGCCGCGGTGCACCTTGCCATTGCCGCTTGGCCATGGGGTGCATACCTGGGCGAGGACGGATTGCAGAAGGGGATCCGCGTCAAGACCTCTTCGTTTGCCCGGCATCACATCAATGTCTCCATGGTGCGCTCCAAGACTTCGGGGCACTACGTGAACTCGATTCTGGCCAACCTGGAGGCCACGCGCGACGGCTACGACGAGGCCCTGCTGCTCGACACGGCAGGGTTCGTCGCCGAAGGCGCGGGAGAGAACCTGTTTCTCGTGCGCGATGGGCACCTGGTCGAACCCCAGCTGGTCTCGGGCCTGACGGGCATCACGCGCGCCAGCGTGATGGAGCTGGCCCACGACATGGGGCTCGAAGTGCTCTCGCAACCGCTCACGCGTGACGACGTGTACTTGGCGGACGAGGCATTTTTTACCGGAACGGCCGCGGAGATCACGCCGATTCGCGAACTCGACGGCCGTATGATCGGGCTGGGCCACCGCGGTCCGGTTACCGAACGCATTCAAAACCGCTTCTTCGAGGTCGTGAGCGGCCGCGCCGAGCAGTACCGTCATTGGCTGACCAAGGTATGAACCAACCCGAGCTTCCCATCGTCGAATTGCGGGCGGACGAATTGCCTGCGTACTGTCCCAACCCTTCGATGCCTGTCTGGAATCACCATCCGCGCGTCTTCCTCGAAGTCACGGCTGGCAACACCACCATGTGTCCGTACTGCGGGACGCGCTACCGGCTGGCCGCGGGCCAAGCGCTGGCCGGTGAAGGCACCTCGGCTGGACACTAAAGCGCATCGCCGGACACCCCCGCGTTGCCGCGCCCCGATGCAGCGTCTTACCAAGCCGATGCTGTTCGCTTCCGCGGAGGAGTGCGAACAGGCCTTTTACGAGGCGCTGGAGAATGCCGACATCGAGGCAATGGCCGAACTTTGGCTGCAGGACGACGAGGTGTGCTGCACCCACCCGGGAGCCGCACGCCTGGTCGGTTACCAGGCGGTGCGCGCCTCCTGGGCCTCGCTGCTGGAAGCGGGTCCGCTGCCGGTGCGTCCGCTGGCGCGGCACAGCTTCGAGTCCGCAACCTTGACCGTCACCAACCTGATCGAGGAAATCGCGGTGCGGCAGGGCTCGGTGCGAAAACTGATGCATGTGCTCGCCAGCAATGCCTACGTCAAGACGCCTGCCGGATGGAAGATGGTGATGCACGTCGGCGCCGCGGCGCCCCAGGGGCAGGCGATCGCCGTCGAGGCGCCGTCGGGCACCGTGCATTGACCGCCCGCCGCAGGGCCGCCATGCGAGCCCGACCGCGAGGCCTTCGCGCCCGGCAGCGGGCGGCGCCACCATGCCCGTGCTGAGGGAAGGCTACCGGGCGCCGTGGTGGCTGCCGGGGCCGCACATCCAGACGATCGTGCCCGCGCGCGTGCTGCCGGCGCCCGAGGTCATCTACCGGCGCGAGCGCTGGGATACGCCCGATGGCGACTTTCTGGACGTCGACTTCGTCGCACCCGAGGCCGGCGCGCCCGAGGCCACCACCATGGTGCTGTTTCACGGCCTCGAGGGCGATTCGAGTTCGCATTACGCGCGGGCCATGATGCATGGCTGCAGCCGCCGGAGCTGGCGCGGGCTGGTCGTGCATTTTCGCGGCTGCAGCGGTGAAGCCAACCGCTTGCCGCGCGCCTACCATTCCGGCGACAGCGACGAAATTGACTGGATCCTGCGGCGCGTGGCCGAGCGCTGGCCGCTGGCCACACGCTATGCCGTGGGCATTTCGCTGGGCGGCAACGCCTTGGCCAAGTGGGCCGGAGAGCGCGCCGAAGAGGCCCGGATCGTCAGCGCCTGCGCGATGGTAAGCGCTCCGTTTGATCTGGTGGCCGGCGGTCTTGCCTTGGGCCGCGGCTTTAACCGCGTGTACACGCGCATGTTCCTGCGGTCCTTGCACGAGAAGGCCATTGCCAAGGTGCGGCGGTTTCCGGGCCTGGCAGACGTTGGCCGCGTCGCGGCCAGCCGCAGCTTGTACGAGTTTGACGACGCCTTTACCGCGCCGGTGCACGGCTTTGACAGTGTGCTCGACTACTGGACGCGTGCCTCGGCCAAGCCCTGGCTCGGCGGCATCGCCGTCGCGGCGCTGGCGCTCAATGCGCGCAACGATCCCTTCGTTCCCGGGCCGAGCCTGCCGCAGGCGGGCGAGGTGTCGCGCCACGTACGGCTCGAA
>OKRD01000062.1 GCA_900290335.1 Burkholderiales bacterium
ATGATCGGGGCGGCGGAAAGAATCGTGGAAGACGCGGGTCTCGACGTCGATGTCCGGCGCAATGCCGGCAGCTACGACTTTTCGAAGCGTCAGGCGATCGAAATCGCCCGCGCCTGCATGGCGCCGCGCCATCTCCTGGGCATCGAGGATCCGCTGGTCCTGCTGGACGAACCGACCTCGGCGCTCGATCGCGAGGATGAGACGGCGTTCTTCGACCTTCTGCTTCGAATGAAGAAACACGCTTCCTTCATATTCGTTTCCCACCGGCTGACGGAGGTGCGCGACATCAGCGACACGATCTACGTCATGAAGGATGGCCGCATTGCCGGAACGCTGACATCGGAGGAGGCCGAGGAAAAAACTCTGCACAGACTGATGGTGGGGCGCGCCCGGGCGGACGATTACTATCACACCGGACGCCAGCAGGCGGTGGAGGGTCACGCCGTTGTCTGCCGCGTCAGCCACCTTTCCGGCGCAGAATTCTCGGACGTCTCCTTCGATCTGCGTGCCGGAGAGATCCTCGGCATTGGCGGTCTCTTGGATTCGGGAAAGGGTGCGTTGGGAAAGGCGATGGCCGGGGTCATCCGGCCGGACCGCGGGACCGTGGCTCTGGGCGGGATGCCGCCGCAGAAGCCGGATATCGCCCATTTCGTGCGCAACGGATTGGGTTACGTGCCGGCCGAGCGGCTGGTCGAAGGCATCATTCCGGCGCTCGGTCTCGCGATCAATCTGACGCTCCCCAGCGCCGACCAGTTCTCCCCGCTCGGGGTGTGGCAGTTGGGGCGCGAGCGCGAGGCCGCCGAGCAGGCTATTGCGCGGTTCGCAATTCGCTCCGGCTCGCCAGCGATGCCGCTGCGGAACCTTTCCGGCGGCAATCAGCAGAAGGTGGTGCTGGCGCGCTGGCTTCGGCGCGACCTCAAGGTGTTGGTCCTGGACAACCCGACCCGCGGGGTCGATGCCGGCGCGAAGGAGGAGATCTACACCCATATCCGGGCGCTGACCGAGCAGGGTGTCGGCGTCGTCGTGATCACCGACGAACTGGCCGAACTCATCGGGTTGGCGAACCGGATAATGATCATGCAGCGCGGCAGGGTCGTTGCGGAAATCCCTTCGCCGCCTGCGGATAAACCATCGGAGCACGACCTCATCCCGCATATGTTGCCGGGGCAGGCGCTGACAAGCCTCGCCACGCCATCCGAACTCGCGGCCATGGATCGGTCGGCGTGAGGGAGTCGCATGTCAGGCCAGGTTGCCGCCGCCATGGATAGACCGAAGAACAAGCCTGCCATCGGCCTCAGGCTGTCGATCGACCGGGGCACCTTGCTGCCCATCGCGGTCGTCGCGGCGCTTGTAGCGGTGTTTTCGTTTGCCTCTCCGGCATTCTTCACCTGGCGCAATTTTGCCGCCACGACGGGCGAAGCGGCGACCCTGCTGATTGCAGCGCTGGGGGCGAGCTTCGTGATCCTGATGGGCAGCATCGACCTTTCCGTAGGTGCCGTTGTTCTGCTTGTCGCCACGGCCGCCGTGGCCTTGCTCAAGCAGTTCGACGCCGACCAGTACGGCTGGGTGGTCCTGCCGTTCGGCGCGCTGCTCGGCGGGCTGCTTGGCGCGTTCAACGGCCTCATCTGCGTCCTCGGCAGAGTGCCAAGCTTCGCCGTCACCCTGGGCACGCTTTCCGTTTTCACCGGTGCGGCGCTCAGCATCCTGGTCGGCGCCACGATCATGTTCGACCTGCCGTTCTTCGAGATGATTTCGATCCGGCAATCGATCCCCCATCTGCCGAACATCGCGCTCTGCGCCATCGTGCTGTGGCTGGTCTTCGTGTTCGTCGGCATCTGGACCCGCTTCGGCCGCTTCGCGCTTCTGATCGGCGGCGGCGAGCTGGTCGCGCGCACCGCGGGGATTCCGGTCGATCGATACAAGGTTTACGCGTTCACCATGTCCGGCGTCACCGCGGGGCTGGCCGGCATCTTCGCCATGACGCGGCTGGGCGCGGTGGGACCGACGCTCGGCAGCGACCTTCTCCTCAACACGATCGCGGCCATCGTGGTGGGCGGGACGTCGCTGGCCGGCGGGATCGGCGGCGTGCATCGCACCCTGATCGGCGTCGCGATCATCACCGTTCTCAACAACGGACTGAACCTCCTCGGCATGGATGAATATGGACAACTGATGGTCAAAGGGCTGGTCGTGGTGGCCGCCGTTCTGATCAGCCAGGACCGCTCTCGCGGCTTGATCGCGAAGTA
>OKRD01000058.1 GCA_900290335.1 Burkholderiales bacterium
TGGGTTGAGGCGTGGGGTGGTTTGTTGTGGGGAATGAAACTTATGGTTGTAGCGGTTGTGCGAGGTTTTATAGAACGTTAGGACCCGCCGCGAAACAAATGAGTCAACTCCCGACGCGGCTCACGCTTCATCGTCATGGCCTGGCGTGGCTAGGCCATCCACGTCTGTGCTGCCAGCACGAAGAGAAGACGTGGATGGTCGGGCCAACCACCGGGTCAAGCCCGGTGGCGATGGCCCACCCGACCATGACGATGAAGGGGCGGCCGTTGCGCTACTTGGAGCACTTATTCGGCGGCGGATCGTTAGTCGTTTTCCTCAGCGTGCTCCGCGCGCTCCGCGGTGGTTTTTCTTTCCGGCCGATCCGGCATCCAGATGCTGCTCGTCATAGACTGCGGTAACACCAACGTCGTCTTTGCCGTGCGCGACGGCGCCACATGGCGCGGCACCTGGCGCATCCGCACCGACCAGCAGCGCACCTCCGATGAATACAGCGTCTGGCTGATGACCCTGCTCGAGCACGCCGGCCTCCGGCGCGAGGAAATCTCCGCCGCCGTCATCGGCACGGTGGTGCCCGCGGCGCTGTATCACCTCCGCCGCCTCTGCCGCGACTGGTTCAGCATCGAACCGCTGATCGCCCGCTCCACCCTCGACTGGGGCTTCGAGATCCGCGTCAACAACCCCGCCGAGGTCGGCGCCGACCGCCTGCTCAACGCGCTCGCCGGCCACCGCCAGTTCGGCGGCCCGCTGATCATCGTCGATTTCGGTACCGCAACCACCTTCGACGTCGTCGACCACGACGGCGCCTATCTCGGCGGCGTCATCTGCCCCGGTGTCAACCTCTCGCTGGAGGCGCTGCACCAGGCCGCGGCGCAGCTGCCGCGCATCGGCATCGCCCGCCCCCAGTCGGTCATCGGCCGGCAGACCGTCCCCGCCATGCAGTCCGGCATCTACTGGGGCTATGTCGCCATGGTCGAGGGCCTGGTGGCCCGCATCAAGGTGGAATATGGCGGGCCGATGAAGGTGATCGCCACCGGCGGATTGGCGTCGCTGTTCGCCGAGGGCACCATGGTGATCGAGCAGATCGAAGACGATCTCACCCTGGATGGGCTGCGCATGTTGGCGGAACGCAACCCCGCGCCCACATTGTCGCGCGAAAGAACGCGGCTCATCGAGCACGAGTAACAACGAAAGCCACTGATGGACGTTGCAAGCGGTGATCTGGCCTTCCTGCCTCTGGGCGGGACGGGCGAGATCGGCATGAACCTGAATCTCTACCGATCCGGCGGCAGGTGGTTGGCGGTGGATTGCGGCATCGGCTTCGGTGGCGCCGAGTATCCCGAGGTCGAGGTGATGATGCCAGATCCCGGCTTCATCGCCGACCGGCGCGACTCCCTGGTCGGCCTGGTGATCACCCACGCGCATGAGGATCACATCGGCGCGGTCGCCTGGCTGTGGCCGCAACTGCGCTGCCCGGTCTATGCCACGCCGTTCGCCGCCGCCGTGCTGCGCCGCAAGCTGGCCGAGGTGCAGCTGCTCAATCAGGTGAAGCTTCATGTCGTTCCGCCCGGCGGCGCGATCGACCTGCCGCCGTTTTCCCTGCGCTTCCTGCGCGTCACCCATTCCATCCCCGAGGCACAGTCGCTGGTGATCGAAACCCCGCACGGGATCGTGCNNACCGGCGACTGGAAGCTCGATCCGCACCCGCTGATCGGCCCGCCCACCGACGAGGCGGCACTCGCCGCGCTGGCGGAAAAAGGCGTTCTGGCGATGGTCTGCGATTCCACCAATGCGATGGTGGAAGGCCACTCGGGCAGCGAGGCCGAGGTGCGCCAGAGCCTGTCGGCGCTGATCCGTGGCCTGCGCGGCCGCGTCGCCGTGACCTGCTTCGCCTCGAACGTGGCACGGCTGGCATCGGTGGCACGCGCGGCGCACGACGCCGGCCGCAGCGTCGCCCTGGCCGGCCGCTCCCTGCGCAACATCGACGCCGCCGCCCGCGAGTGTGGCTACCTCACCGACCTGCCGCCGTTTTTGACCGAAGACGATATCGATGACGTTTCGGATGACAGCCTGCTGATCCTGGTCACCGGCAGCCAGGGCGAGCCGCGCAGCGCGCTGGCGCGCATCGGCCTCGATACACATCCGCGCGTCGCGCTCGGCGAGGGCGACACGGTGGTGTTCTCCTCGCGCGTCATCCCCGGCAACGAGCGCGCCATCCACACCGTGCAGGACAATCTGGTGCGGCGCGGCGTCAACCTGATGACCGACATGGATCATCTGGTGCACGTCTCCGGCCATCCCGCCCGCGACGAGCTGCGGCGGCTCTATCGAATCGTGCAGCCGCGCTACGCGGTGCCGGTGCATGGCGAATGGCGCCACCTGTCCGCGCATGCCGCGCTGGCGCAGGAGGCCGGCGCCACGCCGATCCTGTTGGAGGACGGCGACGTTCTCAATCTTGCGCCCGGTCGGACGGAAGTGGTGGACAGCGTTCCGGTCGGCCGGATGGTGCTCGACGGCAACCGCCTGACACCGCTGAACGGCGCCGTCATGTCGGCGCGCCGGCGCATGCTGTTCAACGGAGTCGTGCTGGCAAGCCTGGCGGTGGATGAAGCCGGCAGGCTGCGCGGAACCCCGCGCATCAGCGCGCCCGGCCTGTTCGACACCGACGAC
>OKRD01000092.1 GCA_900290335.1 Burkholderiales bacterium
CGCTGAAAATGCTCTGGCGCCTGATCGGCTTGACCGGAGATGCCGGTGGTCTCCGGTCATTGCGACACCGCGAAGGCGGTGGGAAGCAGTACAGCGGTTGGTCCGCCAGGCTTCGACTTCCATCTACCCCCGCCAGTGGTGCGCGGATGTCCTGTGCCAGACGATTGCGGTTGGTGGATCATATCGCGGCAAATGGATATATGCATGGGCTCGACACCCAGCCTTCCTGGTGCGCCGCGGTCTCATCGCCCCCCTGGCAACCGCGGTCGCGCCCGCCTATCCTTTGCGAGTACTTGGTATCCCAGGACAAACACCATGGCGATGAGCACTCTTGACGCTGTGCGACAGCGACTTGCGGCGGAGGAACCGGAACTCCGCCGCCGCGGCGTGCGTCACCTGGCGGTGTTTGGCTCCGTTGCCCGCGGCGACGATCACCCCGACAGCGACGTAGACGTCGCCGTGGAGATCGAGGCCGGCCGCTCCTTCTCCTTGATCCGCATGGAAGAGACCCGCCTCTTTCTGGAAGACGCTCTGCGGCGCCGGGTCGACCTGGGCGAGGTCGACAGCTTCCGCCCGCCCGTGCGAACTTCGTTCGAGCGTGAGAGGGTGCCCATCTTCTGATGGCGCGCGGCGACGAGGCATGGGCTGAGGACATAATCTCAGCCGTCGCCGACATCCGTGCCGATACAGCCGGCATGGACCTCGCGACGTTCTCCGCGAAGCCGGTGATCGTGAGATCGGTTCTCTATTCCATCGCCGTCATTGGAGGGGCTGCGAAGAACATCAGCCCCGAGTTCAAGGCAGCGCATCCGGACATTCCGTGGCGGGCCATCGCTGGAACCCGCGACAGGATCGTGCACGAATACTTTCGTACCAATACACGCCGCATCTGGGATGTCGATGACATCGACGCGTTGGAGAACGCGCTGCGAAAGCCGACGAACCGTCCCCCGTCCGCGCCCTGACCGGGGGCGGCCGCTACTGACAGCGTCACGGCCGGTGAAGGCCGGCCATGACGAGGGAGGCGGCAACGGCGCCAGCCGATCGCCACGACGCCTCCACCATGCCACCCTCCCTCCCAACCCCACAGGAGAAAACCCCAATGCGCATCGTTGCCCTGGAAGAACACTATACCGTTCCCCGTATCGTCGCGGGCATCTCCCCCGACGCGGTCGCCCGTCGCGGCTTTCCCGGTCCTGACTTCGTCTGGGGGCAGACCACCAAACGCAACGAACTCGCCGACCTCGGCGACGCGCGGCTGGCGGACATGGACGCCAGCGGGATCACCGTGCAGGTGCTCTCGGTCGCCGGCCCGGGGGCCGATCTGGTGCCGGGCCAGCCGGGCATCGACCTGGCGCGTGCCTATAACGACGCGCTGGCCGAGGCCTGCGCGCGCCACCCCAGCCGCTACCGCGGCTTCGCGCACCTGCCGATGCTCGCGCCCGAGGCGGCGGCGGACGAACTGGAGCGCACGGTGAAGCAACTCGGCTTCCACGGCGTGCTGGTGAACGGCGCGACCGACGGGCGGTTCCTGGACGATACGGCGTTTGAGCCGATCCTGGCGCGGGCCGAGGCGCTCGATCTGCCGATCTACATCCATCCCGGGATTCCGGTGCCGGCGGTGCGCAACGCCTACTATGACGGGCTGCCGGGCAATTTCAGCTTCACCATGGCGCTGTCCGCTTGGGGCTGGCATGCCGAAACCGCGATCCACACGCTCCGCCTCGTGCTGAGCGGCGCGCTGGACCGGCATCCGGGGCTGAAAATCGTCATCGGCCACATGGGCGAGGCACTGCCGTTCATGCTGGACCGGATCGACGAAACCACGGCCGCCCAGGCGAAGGCGTCGCTCCGGCGCTCGGTGCGCCAGACGATACTCGACCAGGTGTGGATCACCACCAGCGGGTTCTTCACCATGGTGCCGTTCATGGCGGCACTGCTGTCGTTCGGCGTGGACCGGATCATGTTCTCGGTGGACTACCCGTTCGCGTCGAACGCGCGCGCCCGGGCATTCCTGGACGCGCTGCCGGTCTCGCCGGCCGATCGCGCGAAGATCGCGCATGGCAACGCGGACCGGTTGCTGCGGTTGCCGACAGGCCATCCGTGATATGCTGTCCGGGTTCAGTGGGAGATAGAACCGATGACCGAGGCCAAGCTTGCCCCCAACCTTCCGGGATGGATGGTGGCCCATGCGAACCGCTATCTGTCCAGCGGCGGCAGCGATGGGCACATGTACAAAATGGCCCAGCCGGGCCGGCCGGAGATCACGGTGCCGTCGTTGCTGTTGACGACGGTTGGCCGGAAGTCCGGCGACAAGTACATCTTCCCATTGTTCTATGGGAAGGTCGGCGACAGCTATATCATTGTCGCGTCGAAAGGGGGCGCGCCGCAGCACCCGGGCTGGTACCGCAACATCCTCGCCAATCCGGCGGTCGAGGTCCAGGTCGGCACCGCGAAGATGAAGGCGCGGGCCAGGACCGCGACTGGCGAAGAGCGCGCGCGGTTGTGGGAGAAGTCGCTGGAATTCTGGCCGCCCTATGCCGACTACCAACGCAAGACGGAGCGCGAGATCCCCGTGGTTGTGCTGGATCCCGTCGGTTAGGCGGCGGCCTTTCCGTAGAGCCAAGGAGCCGTCTCTATGCCCGTCCCCCCTTCCGACACCGTGGCCGCGGTGCTGCGCCATGTCGATGCGTCGCTCGACCGGTCGCGCGAGCGCCTGTTCGAGCTGCTGCGCATTCCCTCGATCAGCGCGCAGCCGGCGCACAAGCAGGACTGCCGGCGCGCTGCGGAGTGGCTGCGCGAACAGCTTGCCGGGCTTGGCTTCCAAGCCGAGGTGCGGCCGACCGAAGGCCATCCCGTCGTCCTTGCGCACCACGCCGGGCCGGCCGACTACCAGGGGCCGCACGTGCTGTTCTACGGGCATTACGACGTGCAGCCGGTCGATCCGCTGGAACTATGGAGCAGCCCGCCGTTCGAGCCGCAGCTGGTGGACGGTCCGCACGGCAAGCGCTTCGTCGCCCGCGGCGCGGTGGACGACAAGGGTCAGGCGATGATGTTCATCGAGGCGATGCGCGCCTGGAAGGAAGCCGCCGGGGTCATCCCCGCGCGCATCACCGCGCTGATCGAAGGCGAGGAGGAGGTCGGCAGCACCAGCCTAGAACCGTTTCTGAAGGCCAACAAGGATGCGCTCGCCGCCGACCTGGCGCTGATCAGCGACACTGGCATGTGGGACATCGACACGCCGGCGATCAGCACGCGGCTGCGCGGCATGACCTATGCGCAGGTGACGCTGAAGGCGGCGAATCGCGATCTGCATTCCGGCATGTTCGGCGGCTCGGCGCTGAATCCGATCAATGCGCTGACCCGCATCCTGGGCGATTTGCTGGATGCGAACGGCCGCATCCAGCTGCCGGTATTCTACGACAAGGTGAAGCCGGTCTCGAACGCGCAGCGGGCGCAATGGGACGCGCTGGGCTTCGACGAAGGCGCATTCCTCGGCAGGATCGGCCTCACGGCACCGGCCGGCGAGCGTGGCTATTCGGCGCTCGAGCGGCTCTGGGCGCGGCCTACCGCCG
>OKRD01000160.1 GCA_900290335.1 Burkholderiales bacterium
TCGATCGTCTGCGGCGACACCGCGGCTGCGCCGGCAAGCACGGCAAAGCTGCCCGCAAGCCCGCCGATGACGATGTTCCACCAGGTACGGCGCTTGAGCCAGATCGTGTAAACGACTGCGTAGGTAAATGCGCCGAGGAAGGTATAAATGGCCACGGCGGCGTTAAGCGCAACCGCCGCCAGCGCGATACCGGCCACACCCATCGCCGCAATTGCAGCGAGCCACGCGGGGCCGGCGCGACAGCGGCCGGTTACGAACGGGCGGTTGCGCGTGCGACGCATCCGCGCGTCGAGGCCGCGCTCCGCCATTTGATTAAATGCGCCCGCCGCGGCCGACGCCATAGTGACCGCCAGGGCTAAGGCACAAACCCGCCAAGCAGGAAGGGCTTGCCCTGGGGTAACCGCGAGTCCCGCGATCGCCGTTAGCCCGATAACGAGTCCGATGCGCAGCTTGAACAGTTCGAAGAAAAGCCGCAGCGGGAGAACACGGGTTGGCCGCAATAGGACAGGAATCTGGTTGCCTTGCAGCATGTCCACCTCCTTGACAACGCAGTTCGAAGACCGGATCGCACGGCGATTGCGGCCGCCCTCGATGTTGCATCAGATTGTCAGGGATTCGAAGTCAAGACCATGTAACTTTTAGGGGTTCTTAGTCAGCTCTCCGTATAGGACGATGTGGCGCGTGTACGCACCGCGAGAGCGTGTTGGTGGGCAAGCGCGGGCAAGACATGCGTCGTGCCGGCCTGCCGGCCGCGGCGCTCAGTACGCTGACATGGGCCAACCCGCGTCATTCGGTCGCATAGAACCACGTGCACTGAATGAGGCCGCCTGCCACTTCATAGACGATTGCCACCTCGAAGGGCTGGTCGCGCACACCCGAAATGCGCTCATGGTCGATGACCCGGTTCCCGAGGACCATGCGGTTCAGGAGCTCGGCGTGCAGGCCTTGCCTATTGAACCTGTTCTTGGCGTAGAAATCGCCAAAGGCGGTCTTGCCGACGATGACAGGCTCCACGTTGGGCGGCCGAAACACGCGAATGTTCTCACTGTACATGGCGAGAAAGGCGCGCAGATCGCGGGCGTTGTAGGCGTCGAGTCGGCGTTGCGCGACTGCTTCGGGATTCATCATGACAACTCCCGGTTTGCCCTGGCGCAGGGCGTATCGGTTCCCGGAGCGCTTGGGCGCGTAGCGGGCGGCTGGGCCGCGGCCGGCTTCAAGGCCTGGAGCCTTCCCGGATCGCGGAAGACACCAGGCATCTTCCCTTGCCGCATAGCAAACGAGACTGGCTTCCCCTTGCCAACAAAATCAAGGTGCCGGGCTTGGCGACACCCTCTCCCATGCAGAGGCGCACTGCCGTACGTAGCGGTAATACGTCTTCGAATCCGGGCAGTAGTACCAGTACGAAGGCACCCGTGGAAGGTAAGAGTTGGACTGCGGGGTCATGGAAACCGGCGGTGCAAGGTACTCCTAGGGATAGCCGTAAGGGTAGTCGAAGTCATCGAAAAACAAGGATATGCATACCAAAACGGATCGGAGTATGCGCCGCCCCAGCCACAGCATCCGTACCCGTAGTGACGGTACCCGTACGGGCCCCACCAGGTGCCGTAGTATCCCCGGGCTGCTCCGTGCGGGACCCACCCGCCTGTGCGCCCTGGCCATGACCGCTAGCACCAGCCCCACGTCCACCGCCCCCGGGGCTCGCGCCTGCACGGGCAAGTGCAGCGGTCGATCCGCACTGCAGGGCCGGCGCCAGCCCAACCACGGCGCCGACTTGCGCCGCAACGCGCCACAGCTCTTTCAACTGGGCCCCCGCGTCGTGAACCAGCTTCAAACACCAAAATTAGAGACGGTCAAGGCGGACTTTGTTCCGCCAAAAGAGAACGAACATCGCGTCACAGTTCCGACTGTAGTGCTTGTGGCCGCTTCGCGCCCGTTGCGCGCAAACAGCTGTTTGCAGGCGCCACGCGCACTTGCTCCCGGCGTGCTTGCCGCGGGACCCGCGCTCGTGGCACTGACACGTTGCGCGCGCCTGCAGGCACCCATTGTCGCGGATCCGCCGACGCCACTTCCGCTTCCGTACGACTTGCTACACAATCGGCTTGCCCGACCAACGATAATCGGGCGCCGGGCCGTTTTTCCCCACTTCCTTGGAAGGTCTCGATCGTGAGCAAGGCATTCGTCAAGGAATCTGCGGAGGACGACGAGGAGGCGATCGACGCCCCTTCGGTTCCGGCCGGGTCAAAGAACTACATGACGCCTGGAGGCTATCGGCGCCTGCGTGCGGAGCTCGGCAATTTGGTCACGGCCGAGCGTCCGGAGGTAGTGCGCACGGTCTCCTGGGCCGCCTCCAACGGCGACCGGTCGGAAAACGGCGACTACATCTATGGCAAGAAGCGCCTGCGCGAGATCGACCGTCGAATCCGATTTCTAACCAAGCGGCTCGAATTCGCCGAGGTGGTCGACCCGGCGCAGCGAGGCGCCACCGACCAGGTCTTTTTCGGGGCGACGGTCGTTTATGCCAATGCGGACGGCGTGCGTAACGAGGTCACGATTGTCGGCGTCGACGAGGTGGACCCGGCGCGCCGATGGGTGAGCTGGATATCGCCGATCGCGCGCGCCATACTCAAGGCCCGCGAGGGCGATTCGATCCAATTCCAGACCCCGTCGGGTCCGGAGACAATCGAAATCCTCGAGGTCCGCTACGACAACTCGGACGGCGGCAGCTCAGGCGCTTGAGCCCGGGAACTGATACGGGTGCGCGCAACGCGAAGCACCTGGCGGATACGCCGCAGCGTGCGCACGACCCGTGCAAGATGGCGCCGGTCGTGCACCTGAATCTTGAAGTGGATCGTGACCTCGCGCGCATCCTCATCCTCGACATTGACGCTGAGGATATTGGACTCGGCCTCTGCCACCGCCACCGCCACGTATCCGAGTACCCCGCGCTCATTGCGCGCGCGCACGTCCATGTTGGCTGCATAAACGCCAACCGGTTCTTCCGCCCATTGCAGATCGAGCCAACGCTCCGGGTCGGCGCGGCGCGCTCGCTGCGCATGAATGCAGTCCGACTGGTGCACCACCAGACCGAGGTCGCGCCGCAGCTGCCCGACGATCTCGTCGCCGGGAATCGGCGTGCAACAATTAGCCATCTGCAGGGCCATTCCCTCGGTTCCCTGGATTTGCACGGGCGCGGTCGGCAGCGGTGTCCCGGTGCCAGTCGCATCCGCTCCCGAGGATGGGGCGCTGCGTGAATGGATGCGGCTCAATTGCCGTACCAGCACCGCGGGAAGGCGCCGCCCCAGGCCGACGTCCGCGAGCAACTCCTCCTTATCATGCGCCTGCGCCTCGCGAACGAGGGCGCTCCAGGCTTCCGGACTGGCGTCGGACACGTCGAAGGAAAATTGCGCTGCCGCCTGGGCGAGCAGACGCGCGCCCAGATCGATGGACTCCTGGCGTTTCATCGTCCGCAGGAAGTGGCGAATTTCAGCGCGTGCGCGTCCGCTGCGCACAAAACCCAGCCACGCGGGATTGGGCCGAGCCAGCGGTCCGGTGACGATCTCCACGACGTCGCCATTGCGCAGTTCCGTGCGCAGCGGCTGCGCTTCGCCATTGATGTGTGCGGCGATGCACTTGTTGCCGATATCGGTGTGTATCGAATACGCGAAGTCGACCGGCGTTGCGCCGCGCGGCAGCGAGACGATCTTGCCCTTGGGCGTGAAGATGTACACCTTGTCAGGAAAAAGGTCGACCTTGATGTTTTCCAGGAACTCGGCAGAGTCGCCCGTTTGCTGCTGCAATTCAATGAGCGATTGCAGCCATTGGTGGGTGCGTGACTGCATGTCCGAGAGGCTCTTCGCGTCCTCCTTGTACAGCCAATGCGCGGCAACGCCCGATTCGGCGACGCGGTTCATTTCACGCGTGCGCAGCTGGAACTCGACCGGCTGGCCAAACGGCCCGATCAGCGTGGTATGCAACGATTGATAGCCGTTGACCTTCGGAATCGCAATGTAGTCCTTGAATTTTCCCGGCACCGGCTTGTAGAGGCCGTGCAGGACACCGAGCGCCAGATAGCAGTCAGGGACGCTGTTCAGGACGATGCGAAAGCCGTAGATGTCGAGCACCTCCGAGAATGACAGGTGCTTCTCGACCATCTTGCGGTAGATGCCGAACAGCGTCTTTTCCCGCCCGAAAATCTCCGCCTTGATTTTGCCGCGCGCCAGCGCGTTTTGAACCGCAACATGGATCTTCTTGAGAACCTCGCGGCGGCTCCCACGTGCGGTGAAGACCGCCCTTTCGAGCACGCGATGGCGCAAGGGATAAAGCATCGCGAAGCAGGCTTCCTGCAGTTCCCGGTAGATCTCGTTGAGCCCGAGCCGGTGCGCGATCGGCGCGTAGATGTCGAGCGTCTCGCGCGAGATCCGCTTTTGCCGCTCGCGATCGACGGCTTTCAAGGTGCGCACGTTGTGCAAGCGATCGGCAAGCTTGATGAGGATCACGCGCACGTCGCGCGCCATCGCCAGGAGCATCTTGCGAAAACTCTCCGCCTGTGCCTGGGCATTGCTTGCGAAGTTCAGGCGGTCGAGCTTGGAGACGCCGTCGACGAGTTCGGCCACGGACGGTCCAAACTGCTCCGCGAGGTCCTGCTTGGAAATCCCCGAATCTTCCATCACGTCGTGCAGCAGGGCCGCCTGCACTGCGCCGACATCCATGCGCCAGTGGGCCAGGATCTTGGCCACCGCGATCGGGTGGGTGATGTACGGTTCGCCGCTCTTGCGAAACTGTCCCAGGTGCGCGGTGTCGGAAAATCGAAACGCCGCCTTTACCTTTTGAATGTCGCTGGAGGACATATAGACCTTCAGGCGATCTGTCAGATCCGCAAAGCTGATGACCTGGCGTTCGGGCGCAGTCGCGTCTGTCGGAGCGCTGGGCTCCGATCGCCAGACCGCGCTGCCCGCCTTGCGCAAGGCCTGTGCGGCACGTCGCGCGAAGCCCGGCGGCTTTAGCGGTGCCGGGGATTCGGAAGGAACGATTGGGGCGGAACTGTCCGCTGACGTCGTCATAGACGCCACGCTAGCGCGCCTTACGACGCAGGGCAAACGGCAGCCCGACGCGCGCCCGCGGCGCGGATGCAGCGATGCTACGGGAGGCGCAGAACTCCGTTCCCCATCTGGATCAGGTCGGAACCTTGCGCAACATCTCGATTCCGACCTTCTGTGCGGCGATCTCGCGCAAGGCTGCCACAGCTGGCTTGTCCTTGGTGTCGATCTTGGGCGCGTGGCCTTGCGTCAACTGGCGCGCGCGGTATGCAGCGGCCAGCACCAACTGGAACCGGTTCGGGATCTGCTTCAGGCAATCTTCTACGGTGATGCGGGCCATGGTACGAATTCCAGGTTGTTGTTGCGCAGCGAGGTGGGAAGCCCAAGAGTGTCATTATACCGCGCGGCTTCCCCCGGACGTGGCTGCTGCCGATGCGGGATCGGCTTGTTTCCAGATGTAATAGTGATCCCGAACCGCCGCTGCGATTGTCAACTGCTTGACGGTATGAAGCGTTCGGAAATGTACCGGGGGCGCAATTGCAGCGCCCGAGTCTGCCAGGGGAGTACCTCTTGTGAAGCGGCTTTTTGTCCTGTCCTCGATCGCCAGCATTTGGGCGTGCGTCATGCAACCCGTGCCGCCGCCTCAGTACTACCCGCCGCCGCCACCTCCGCAGCAATACATTCCCCCGCCGCCGCCGCCGCCGCCGCAGTACTCACCTGCCGCGCCACCGGCGCAGTACATTCCCCCGCCGCCGTCGCCCGAGGGGTCGTACTACACCCCGCCGCCCGATGCCGCCTACTATCCGCAGACGACGGACGAGAACTACATTCCCCCGCCCCCAGAGCCGGTCGTGAGCGTCTACGTGGATCCGCCGACGCAGCAGCCCGAGCCTATCGGGGTGCCGTGGGCGCCGCCGCCCATGCTGGTCGAAGACCCGGGGCCCATGCCCTTTTATGGCGCTGTCTGGACCGGCGGTTACTGGGTTTGGGACGGTCAGTGGGTATGGGCCCATGGCCGCTGGCTCGGCCCGCCCGTCGTCGGATATGGCTGGACGCCACCCTACTATGAGCACCGCGACGCAATCGTTGTCTTCGTACCGGGGTACTGGCGCGCACCGGGCGCCGTCTTCGTGGCGCCGGCCCCGGGACTGTCGATCACCGTGGTCGCAGCACGCCCGGGCGTTGTCATGGGGCCTCCGATTCAGGGGCCGAATGGCGTATTTGTTCCGCCACCGCCGGGGCCGCGGCCGGGGCTGATCGTTCCGGCGCCGATGGGAACGAACCCAGCAGTCGTCGTCGGCGCGCCGCCGCTGGTAAGGCCGGGCATGCAGGTGCGTCCGGGAGATGGCGGCCATGTGCAGATTGTTGCGCCGGCCAACGCGACCGCCAATGGTCAGCCGCTCAACACGATGGCCCCGAGCCAGGCGCATCTTGCCGCCGCGCAGGCGCCGGTCGTTCGCGTAGCCGCACCCCAGCCGCCAAGTGGACATCCGATCCCCACGTTCTCCCCCCGGAGCGGCTTTTCGCACCTGCCCGAGCCCCGAAGTGTGCAGCCGGTCGTGACGCAGCCCAGCCAGTTGCGGCGATCGCCCGCCACTGGGGCCCAAGCGGCACCCGCCTCGCCCGCGGCACCGCCCGCGCGGCAATTTGCGCCGCCACCACAGCCGCAAGCGCCACAGGTCAACCCCGTGCGGCCCGCATCGCCCGCCATGCCGCCCGCGCGGCAATTTGCGCCGACGCAGGCGCCAGCGCCGCAGTTCAACCCCGTGCGGCCCGCCTCCGAGCCGGGGCCCGCCCGGCAGGCAACCGAACTGGCGAATCCGCCCAAGGCGCCCGCAGCGGTGCCGCGCGCGGGGCCAGCGCCCGGAGCGCCCGCTGCGCCCGGAGCGCCGGCGGCCGCCCATCCTGCCAAAGTCCCCAAGCCGGCGCCGAAGAATGAGCGGGAAAAGGCGGAAAGCGAGCATCACGAAGCGCGCTGAGGCGCTGCGCTCCCGCGGGCGCCGCCTCTGTCGAGCACGCCTGTCTGGCGCCGCTTACCGGGTCGGGATGCCCAGCTGCGCGAACAGCTCGTGATGAAGAGCGGCCTGGGCCTCGTAGCGCAGGCGGGTAGCGGTTACGACCGCGGACAGCTGTGCCAGCGCCGCCTCGAAATTCTCGTTGATGATGATGTAGTCGAACTCCGGGGCGCGGGCGATCTCGCTGCCGGCCGCCAGCAGGCGCCGCTTGATGACCGATGGGCTGTCCTGGCCGCGCTTGTGCAATCGCTCGTCGAGCGCATCGATGGACGGCGGCAGGATGAAAATGCCAACGGCCCGCGGGAAGTGCAGTTTGACCTGCCGGGCACCCTGCCAATCGATTTCCAGCAGCACATCGGTGCCGGCGGCAAGGCGACTCTCGATTTCGCGCCTTGAGGTGGCATAGAAGTTACCGTGGACCTCGGCGCTCTCGAGGAATTCCCCGTGGGCCTTGCGGCGCTGAAACTCCGCAGGATCGACAAAGTGGTATTCGCGGCCGTCGACCTCGCCTGGCCGCGGTGGGCGTGTCGTACAAGACACCGACAAGGCGATCGCTTGGTCGCGCGCGAGCAGGGCGTTGACCAGGGAGGATTTACCGGCACCGGAGGGCGCGACGACCATGAAGATCTGGCGGCCGGAGGCCAAGGCAGCGGGTAGCGGGGCGCTGATCATGGTTGTCGCGGTACGGGCGTGTGGGGTTTTCCGCAGCGGCGCGCAGCTTATTCGAGATTCTGCACCTGTTCGCGCATCTGCTCGATAAGCAGCTTTAGCTCGACCGCGGCGGTGGTCATATCGATGACGCTCGCCTTGGATGCAATCGTGTTGGCTTCGCGGTTCAGTTCCTGCATCAGGAAGTCCAGGCGTCGGCCTACAGCGCCCCCCTGCTGCAGGTTCCTGCGCACCTCGGTGACGTGGGCCGCAAGTCGATCCATCTCCTCGGCGACGTCCGAACGCATGCCATGCAGGGTCAGCTCCTGCCGGATGCGATCATTGAGCTCTTCGCGCGACAGCGCCGCCCCCGCCAGGACCGTTCCCAGCGCCTGCGTCATTCGCTCGTTGAGCCGGCGCTCCATGTCGGCGAGGATCCGTGGCATGCTGGCGCGCAAAAGCACGAGGATAGCCTCGATGCGGTCACAGCGTTCGACCAGTGCCGCGCGTAGCGCCGCGCCCTCGCGCAAACGCGACTGCAGCAGACCCTCGAGTGCGCCGTCGAGCGTTTGTAGCAGGGGTCCTCGCCAAACTTCCGGGTCCGCGGCGGTGTTCTCGATCACGCCCGGCCAGCGCAGGACGTCGCCAACACCCATCGGGGTCGACTGGGGGAGCGCTGCGTGCACCTGGCGCGTGAGTTCGTTGAGTAGGGCCAGGGCGGCCTCGTTCAGACGCGGGCTGGCCGCCAGCGGATCGCGCACGAGGGTGACGCGACAGTCAAGCTTGCCGCGGGTGACCAGGGAACTGATGCGCTCGCGGACAGAACCCTCGGCATAGCGCAATTCCTCCGGAAGCCGAAGGGTAAGCTCCAAATACCGTCCATTTACAGATTTAATCTCGACCGTAACCGCGCCAAACTCCGTCGTCTGCGTCGAATCGGAGAAACCCGTCATGCTGGCGACTTCCGCCATGTGCTCTACCTTGTCCGCTGTGGCGCGGAAAATGCCCTACGGGAAACCAAGGGATTTGGATAAAATGCGCGCGCTTACCGCATTGTGCCCGATACGACGGGTGCAATCGAACGACGCGGCTCCCGCAGTCCCATTGAAATAACAGCTGTAACGGCACCTTTAACCGCATCGGCGACCCATGGCGGCTCAGACCAACGCGTCTTTACCCGAAGGCATTCAGCTCGGTGCCTACCGCATTGTAAAGAAGATCTCCAGCGGGGGATTTTCGATCGTCTATCTGGCGCAGGACGAAAACGGCAACTCGGTGGCGATCAAGGAGTACATGCCCGCGGCGCTCGCCCAGCGCAAGCCGGGCGAGTTCGCGCCCTATGTCACGCCCGAGAACCTGAACACCTACCGGATCGGCCTGAAGTGCTTCTTCGAGGAAGGTCGCGCCCTGGCTTCGATCTTCCATCCGAACATCGTGCGCGTGCTGAATTTTTTCCGCGCCAACGAGACCGTGTACATGGTCATGCACTACGAGTCCGGTCGTTCCCTGCAGGAACACGTGCTGCGCACTCGCAGCAAGGATCAGAAGGACGTGCTCTCGGAGCGCTTTATTCGCCGCGTTTTCGCGCAGGTCATGAACGGCCTGCGCGAAGTGCACAGCAATCGCCTGCTGCACCTGGACGTCAAGCCGGCCAACATCTATCTGCGCATGGACGGCGCGCCGATCCTGCTCGATTTCGGCGCTGCCCGGCAGACCTTACAGCGCGACATCAGCAAGACCTACCCGATGTACACGCCCGGCTTCGCCCCTCCGGAGCTGTACAAGCGCGATGCGGAACTCGGACCGTGGACCGACGTCTACAGCATCGGTGCCTGCATCTACGCGTGCATGTCCGGGCTGCCGCCCCAGGAGTCGGACCAGCGCCTGCGCGATGACAAGATGCCGCAGGCCCTGCGTTCGTTCCGCGGACTGTACTCGGCGCAGCTGATCTCCATGGTGGAGCGGTGTCTGCGGCTGAACTCCCTCGAGCGTCCGCAAACCGTGTACGCTGTACAAAAGGAACTGCTCAACGATGTTCCCGAAACCCCGGAATTTTCGTTTCTCGAGCGTACGGGCGCGCGCGTGCGCCACCTGCAGGAGCGCATGGCGCGGTTCGCCAAGGATCACAACATCACCTGGTTTTGAGGTCGATTGTGCGCTTCTCGATCTACCAAGAAAGCAAGAAAGGCGGGCGCAAGGTCAACCAGGACCGCATGGGATATCTTTACACGCGAGATTCCCTGATGATGATGGTCGCCGACGGCATGGGCGGCCACGCGCGAGGCGAGGTCGCGGCGCAGATGACCATGCAGATGGTGGCCTCCATGTATCAGCGCCTGGCAAAGCCCCTGCTCGCCGATCCGGCGCGCTTCCTGGAGGAGGCGGTGCAGGCCTCGCACCATGAACTGCACCGCTACCGGGCCGAGCAGAGCCTACCGGAAGCGCCGCGCACCACGATCGTTCTTTGCGTCGTGCAGCAGGGCATTGCAATCTGGGCGCATGCCGGCGACTCGCGGCTGTACCTGATCCGCAACGGCGCCATCGTCGATCGCACGCTGGATCATTCGCGCGTCCACCACCTGGTGTCGTCGGGACTTATTCGTCCCGAGGATGCCAAGGACCACCCCGAGCGCAACCGTATCTTCAATTGCCTCGGAGCCTTCGTTGCGCCGACCGTGGAAATCAGTCATCCGACGGCCTTGCATGGCGGCGATATCCTGCTGCTTTGCAGCGATGGACTTTGGGGAACCTTGAACGATCGAACCATCGTGGAGGCCTTCTCCGACCGCACGGTCATGCGGGCGGTCCCCGAGCTCATCGAAACCGCTCTGGAGCAGGGCGGTCCGGAATCGGATAATTGCACTGCGCTGGCGATGGCCTGGGCGGGGGCCGAATCGTTGGACATGGTCCCGCCAACCGACGCCCCGGTTTCCACGCTGGTAATTCCCGAGGGCGCAATGACATCGACCATCCAGATCCCGCGTGCGGGCGACGAACCCGGGCCGGCGTACACCGACGACCAGATCGACGACGCCGTCGACGAGATTCAGAAGGCAATCCAGCGCGCCTCCAAGCTGATCGCGGATCGATGAGCCGGCGCAGCGACGGTCGAGGCGCCGACGAGCTGCGGCGCATAGAATTCACCCGGGGCTACACGCGCCACGCCGAGGGATCCGTGCTGGTCGCCTTTGGCCACACGCGCGTGCTGTGCACCGCGTCGGTTGAGGAGCGGGTTCCGGCCTTCCTGCGGGGCAAGGGGCAGGGTTGGCTGACCGCCGAGTACGGCATGCTGCCGCGGGCGACCGGAACACGCTCGGAGCGCGAATCCGTTCGAGGCAAGCAAGGCGGCCGCACGCACGAGATCCAACGCTTGATCGGGCGCTGCCTGCGTTGCGTCGTCGATCTGGAGAAGATCGGGGAACGGACAATCCAGATCGACTGCGACGTCCTCCAGGCCGATGGTGGCACGCGCACGGCATCGATAACCGGAGCCTACGTCGCCTTGGTCGACGCGGTATCCTGGTTGCGCAGCAAAGGGCTACTTGCCTGNNGCCGCCGCTGCCTCTGGCCGGACCGACGGTCCGCCGCAGGCCACCGGCGGGCCGATTCGCGACGCGGTCGCGGCGATATCCGTGGGCATCGTGGCCGGGCAAGCGCTGCTGGACCTGGACTACGCCGAGGATTCGCAATGCGACACGGACATGAACGTCGTGATGACCGGTGGCGGCGGTTGGGTGGAAATCCAGGGGACCGCGGAGGGCGCGCCCTTTTCGCGGGTGCAACTCGACGCGATGTTGGAATTGGCGCGTACGGGAATCGAACGCTTGGTCGCCGCCCAAAGAGCCGTTCTGGCCGAGCCTTTGCGACCGCGTTGAGCGGCGTGCGCCGCACGTCGAGCCGAGCCAATCGATGGACAATGACGCTATTGCGCAGCGGCGCCTGCTGCTAGCCTCGGACAATCCCGGCAAGCTGGCGGAGCTGCGCGCCCTGCTGGCGCCGATGGGCGTGCGCGTGGAGGCCCAGGGTGCCCTGGGCATCCGCGGCGCCGAGGAGCCGCATGGCACGTTCGTGGAAAACGCGCTGGCCAAGGCGCGTCACGCCGCGCGCGCTAGCGGCTGGCCAGCCTTGGCCGACGACTCGGGACTTTGCTGCCTGGCTCTCGATGGCGCGCCGGGCGTTCGTTCGGCACGCTATGCCGGCGAGAACGCGACGGACGCGCAGAACAACGCACGGTTGCTCGGCCAACTCGCCGGGTCGACGGACCGGCGTGCCCATTACCACTGCGTCGTGGTCGCTATGCACGGCGGCGACGATCCCGAACCGCTGATCGCGGACGGTCGCTGGGACGGCGAGATCGTCGATGTGCCGCAAGGAAGCGGCGGCTTTGGGTACGACCCGCACTTTTGGATACCGGGGCTCGGCTGCACCGCGGCAACGCTCGATGCCCACAGGAAGAACCGCATTAGCCACCGTGGCATCGCCATGCGCGCCTTGGCCGCACTGCTGCGCGAGCGCTGGGGTTGGTAGCCGTGCGCCGCGCGCAAGGGGCCGCGGTGCCATCCCAGCGAGCCGACCGGGGGGGCACGGCGACCGTCATCCCGATCGAGCGGTCGGGCGCGGTGCGCCGGGTTCAGCCTCCGCTCTCCCTCTATGTCCACATACCCTGGTGCCTGCGCAAGTGTCCGTACTGCGACTTCAACTCGCACGGCATCGAGCAGGGGCAGCCATTGCCGGAAGATGCCTACTTGTCGGCTTTGTGCGCGGACCTAGAGTCGACCCTGCCGGGCATTTGGGGGCGGACGGTGCACAGCATCTTCATCGGGGGCGGAACCCCGAGCCTGCTGTCGGGCGCTGCGATCGAGCGGCTGCTCTCCGACGTGCGGGCACGGGTGCGCTTGAGTCCCGAGTGTGAAATCACCCTGGAGGCCAATCCGGGAACCTTGGAAGCCGGACGCTACGCCGAGTTCCGGCGAGCCGGGGTCAACCGCCTGTCCATCGGCGTCCAGTCGTTCGAAGACGAGAAGCTTCGGGCCCTTGGACGCGTTCACGATGGCGCGCAGGCGATCCGCGCCGTCGAGGCGGCAAGGCGTGAGTTTGCCAATTTCAACCTCGATCTGATGATCGGCCTGCCGGGCCAGTGCGCCGATGACGCGCGCCGCGATATCGCGCGGGCGCTCGAATTTGGGCCACCGCACATGTCGCTCTATCAACTCACCATCGAACCCAACACGGTCTTTCACAAATACCCGCCGCGGTTGCCGGACGAAGAAGCGGCGGCCGCGATTCAAGCGGCCGTCGACGAGCTCGTCGCGGCCAACGGCTACGAGCACTACGAGGTGTCCGCCTATTGCCTGCCGGGCCGGGCCTCTCGGCACAATCTCAACTACTGGACCTTTGGCGACTATTTAGGGATCGGCGCGGGCGCCCACGCCAAGATCTCCTTGCCCGATCGGATCTTGCGCGAGGAGCGCTATCGCCTACCGGCCTCCTATTTAGAACACGCGAAGCGCGGCGAGTTCGTCGCCAATGCTCGCGTTCTCGGGCGGGCAGACCTGGTGTTCGAGTTCATGCTCAATGCGTTGCGATTGACCGCGGGATTTGCTATCCCGCTCTTCACCGAGCGCACCGGGCTCTCGCCAGCGGCATTGGAGCCGGGATTGACGCAAGCGCGGGCGCGCGGCCTGATCGAGCAAGGCGCCAGCCATGTTCGTCCGACCGCACTGGGCATGCGATTCTTAAATGATCTGCAGCAACTCTTTCTGGCCGAGGCTGTTTCGAAGTCATAACGAACCACTTTTGCGCGAAATCGCCGATCCCTATATTGGTGCAAATTCTTGCACCGATTTTGTTATATTGCACCAATATAGTTCACTGTTTATCCATTGGGACGCAAGTGTTTTTTGAGCGACGCTCCGTCGGCATTGCTCGAGGCGCCAAAGGCCGACTCTGGTACGCTCGCCGGCCAACGGCATGCAGAGGCGCGAAGGCCGTACCCCGGGGGCGAAGAGCAATGGGCACGCTTTCTGCTTCTTTCAGTCTAGATACGCATGGAACGGCATTTTTCACAGAGGAGAGGAATCGATGGCGTCGGCAAAAGACGTGTTGAAGCTGATCACGGACAACGAGGTCAAGTTCGTTGATCTGCGATTTACCGATACGCGAGGCAAGGAACAGCACGTGTCGGTACCGGTGAAGGCGTTCGGGGCAGACAAGTTCAGTGACGGGCATGCCTTTGATGGTTCGTCGATTGCTGGCTGGAAGGGGATCGAGGCCTCCGACATGCTGCTCATGCCCGATCCGGAGAGCGCGCACATGGATCCGTTTCGCGAGGAAAACACGCTGATTCTGTCGTGCGATGTGCTCGAGCCCCTGACCGGCAAGGGCTACGAGCGCGATCCGCGGTCACTGGCGCGGCGTGCCGAGGCGTACTTGAAGTCCAGCGGTCTGGGCGACGTGGCCTATTTTGGGCCCGAACCCGAGTTCTTCATTTTCGACTCCGTGACCTGGAGCGTCGACATGCAGGGCTCCTTCGTGAAGATCAAGTCGGAGGAGGCTCCCTGGTCCTCGGGCATTGACTACGAACAGGGCAATCTGGCCCATCGTGCTCCGGTCAAGGGCGGCTACTTTCCTGTCCCGCCGATGGATTCGCTGCAGGATATCCGCTCGGAGATGTGCCTGCTGCTGGAGCAGCAGGGGGTCGAGGTCGAGGTGCACCACCACGAGGTTGCGGCTCCGGGGCAATGTGAAATCGGCACCAAGTTCAGCAGCCTGGTCAAGCGTGCCGACTGGATGCAGATCCTGAAGTACACGATATGGAATGTCGCGGCCTCCTACGGCAAGACGGCGACGTTCATGCCCAAGCCCGTGGTTGGCGACAACGGATCGGGCATGCACGTGCACCAGTCCGTGTGGAAGGACGGGCAGAACCTGTTCGCGGGCAATCTGTACGCGGGACTTTCCGAGTTCGCGCTGTATTACATCGGCGGGATCATCAAGCACGCCCATGCCTTGAACGCGATTACCAACCCGGGTACCAACTCGTACAAGCGACTGGTCCCCGGCTTCGAGGCGCCGATCAACCTGGCGTACTCGGCTCGCAATCGATCCGCTGCCTGCCGCATTCCCTTCGTTTCCAGCCCGAAGGCGCGCCGGGTGGAGGTCCGCTTCCCGGATCCGACGACCAACCCCTACCTGGCATTTTCGGCCATGCTGCTCGCCGGCCTGGACGGCGTCCAGAACAAGATCCACCCGGGGGATCCGATCGACAAGAACCTCTACGATCTGGAACCGGAGGAGGCCGCCAAGGTTCCCAAGGTTGCCCACAGCCTGGACATGGCGCTCGAAGCGCTGGACCGCGACCGCGAGTTCCTGACCCGGGGCGGGGTGTTCACCAACGATGTGATCGATGCCTACATCGCTCTGAAGGCCGAGGAAGTGACGCGCTTTCGCATGACCACGCACCCGGTCGAGTTCGACATGTACTACAGCTTGTGATCGGAACAAGGGCACGGAGTGGATCGTTTCCGGGAAAAGGGCGGCTGCGAAGCCGCCCTTTTTCCTGCGTCCGGCGCCGGCTATATCGGGCGAACCGGCGTGGCAATGCCCTGAATGGTCGATCCAAATCCGCCCAATCCCGGTTATCGGCTGGCTGGCGAGCAGGTAGACTTCTCCCGGTAGGGAACCGATCGGAATTTGATGCGGCACGGCGCACTGTTGTTTTCGGGCTGGATTCTTGCAGGCGGTTGCGCGGCGGCGCAGACCGACGGCATTTTCGTCTGCGTCGATGCCGACGGCCACAAGACCTACCAGAATTCTGCCGAGGGAAATGCCTGCCA
>OKRD01000159.1 GCA_900290335.1 Burkholderiales bacterium
GCCAACGTCCGGCGGGTAGTGCCGGCGATGAAGCGGCTGCTGCCCGCCGCTGGCCTCGAGACCGTGGCCGAGGCCATCGAATTGGAGGCGCTGTCCGAGGATCTTGATTTCGCCATGGCCAAGACCTTGGGGGCAACGTCCAGCAAGCTCGCGGGGGCCTCGTATGGCGCCGCGTACCGCAAGGTCGATCGCCGCGCCGATCGCGAACGGCAAATCGATCTCATAGAGAATCTTTGCAAGTCGCTCGATCGTCTGGTCCACCAGCCGCTCGCCGGCACCACGCTGTCGATGATGCGCTGGCCGGCCCAATTGGCGGGGCTGGGCGAGCTCCAGGATTTCCTGCAGCGAGGGTATACCGCCTTCGTCAAGATGGGTGGCGCCGGCGAGTTCGTCGCCCTGATCGTTGGCCGGGAACGCGATCTGCTCCAAGCCTTGTTTGCGGGCGACGACCGTATGCTCGGCGATTGAGCGTGCACGGAGCGCTCGAGCGCTGGCGTCCCCCAATCCTTCCCGATACCGAGAACCGGCGCCCGCGCGCCGAAGCAGACCATCAGGCAGTGCCCCCGGGCATTTTGCCGAGCTGCTGCGCGAGCACCGCGTGTGCGCGAGCGAGCAGGGCATGCGGGGGGTCGGAACCACAGCCGTCCAGCGTTTGGGGCGCGATGCGATGGCGCAGGAACGGCCGCCAGGCAAGGCCCAATGCCGTGCGCCGGCTTCTCTGTGCTCGCTCAGCTGCGCCGCAGGGGTGTCTGCGCGAACTCCTCGAGCAGCCAGGCACGCAATTGGCCGACCGCCTTGCGGCCGCGCGAGCTCTGGCTGACGATCAGGTACGTGCTGTAGCCGGTCGGTACGCGGATTTCGGGAAACGGCATCAGTAGTTGCCCACCGGCGACCATGTCCTCGCGAAACGGCTTGCGAGCCAGCACAACGCCTTGTCCGCGGGCGGCCGCTTGCATCGACTGATCGACAAACGTGACGACCATGATCGGCGTATTCGAATCCGGTTCGACCTCGACGCCCGCGAATTCGAACCAGCGCGCCCAGGTGCCGGCCGTGTCACCCGGCAGATCGTCGTCGATCTCGATCAGCGGCAAGCGCAACAGGTCCGCCGGCGATTGCAGGCGTCCGTCAAACCGGTTCAGCAGTTCCGGGCTCAAGGCCGGGGTGACGTCCTCGTCGGACAGGGCAACGGCGTCGGGCGCCGCCTCCTGCGGCGGGCAGCGGCGCAAGGCGATGTCGACCCCCTCCGCCTCCAGGTTGACCCGGCGGCCATCGGCGTCGATCCGCAGCTCAATTCCTGGGTGGGCGCGCTGAAACGCCGCCAGGCGCGGAACCAGCCACAGCGAGGCAAACGAAGGGTAGGTGGTAAGCACCACGCGCGGGGCGCTTGTCAAGCCGCGGATTTCGTCGACGGTCCGGTCGAGCGAGCTCAGCGCCTGTCGCGTGCTTCGCACAAGACGCTCGCCTGCCGCCGTGAGCGCCAACGCGCGGGTCTTGCGCACAAAAAGTCGTTGGCCGACATCGGCCTCGAGCGCGGCCACCTGGCGGCTGATGGCCGACTGGGTCCGGTGCAGCTCGTCGGCCGCCAGCGTGAACGAGAGATGTCGAGCGGCGGCCTCGAAGCCACGCAGCGCTGCCAGGCCAATAGGGCGCCGGCGCGCCGCCCGGCGCCCGCTCGCCGGTGGCACCGTCGCACCCGTTGCCGCACGCTTGCCGGATCGCCCCATGGATGCATATTGTGCATGGATGTGCGACGCTGGGGAATCCTAGATCGAGCCTGCCGCGGCCAGCACAAGAGACCCGGCCAGCAGCAAGGACACCGGCAAGAAAAGCGCGAGAAGGTAGAGGACATCGTCGAGGAATCGAAGACCTGGCGTGTTGTTCATGAGGAGTCTCCGTCTGTTGCACGCTGCCAGCTTGCGCGCGCCCCGGGTCCCCAACAAGCGAAATGATGGAATCAGATGCATGCGGATTGCACATGCATGGCTCGCCTCCGGGCGAAGGCCGGGCCGCTGTTGCAGGCGCTCGTGCGCGGGACTCGGATGCACGATGGAGCGACTGCGCCAGACGCCCTTCACGGGCCTGAGCCCACTTGCGTGTCTGATCGCCCAACGGGCTGGTGCCCACGTCGTGGCACTCGGATCTCGGCGATCCGCCGAAGCGCTCACTCGATCGCCGCGGCCGCGGCAGCAAGCGCGCGCGGGTCGGTCACCATTCCCATGTGGTCGATGCCGGGCACCAGGATCACCGGCACATCGGAGCGCCCCCAGTGAATCAGCGGAGCAAACCGGTCGGCATAGAAAAGCTCGTCCTCGCTACCGACCAGCACGACTAGGGGGTGGCGTACCGTCGACAGCCCCGCAATGGCATCGCGGGGCGCGCTAAAGTTCGCCTGCATCCGATAGGAGTAGGTCGCGTCCAGCGGCACCGAAGCATGCGGGTCGATGGCGAAGGCAAGCACGGGAAGCGCGTTGAACCAGCCAATGTCCAGCTTGTTCAGGATTTGCAGCGCGACGATGCGACCGACGAATGGCGTTGCCCACCCGCCAACATTGGGCCGGATCGTTCCCTCTCCGTGCGCCAGCAGCGGCGACAGCGCGACGAAGCGGTCGAACCAGTGCCCCTGCGGCCCCTCGGCAATGCGCAGTACGAATCCGCCACCGGAGGAGTGGCCCGCCAAAATGAGTTCGCCATGCAGATGAAGCGCGCGGATGACGCCCACCAGGTCGGCGAGGTCATCGTCGAGCTGACCAATTCGGTCTATATCCCCGGGTCGGCCATCGTGGCCGTGACCGCGCAGGTCGGGTGCGTACACGGTAAGGCCCAGCGCCTGCACGGTCTTGGCCAAGGCGTGCACGCCACTGCTCTCCCCGGAGGATCCATGGATCAGCACCACGACGTCCGGCCCGCTGCCCGGATACAGGCGATAGCTCAACGCTTGCCCGTCACTAGCCTTGAACTGCTGCAACGCGGGCAAGTCAGAGAAGTCGAGGCGACGCATCGGGTCGCTCACCGAGCGCAATTCCGGGGGGCGCGACGCGGTACCGAAGACGAGGAGACCGGCCAGCACTACCAGCGCCACGGCCACTAGTGCGGCGACGCCGCCGGCAATCCACTTTCGGATGCGCGAAATCTTCGACCTCAGCACGTCTGCCGCCTGTGCCTCGGCTGCGGGCTTGGCGCAATAGCCTTCTTCGAGAAGGGCCGCCGAGGAAGAACGTGTGTCATGGCCATGGTGCTTTTCCCTCGCCGGCGCGTCTTGCTACGTCGACTCGTACATAGTAGATCCCTTCGAGCCTCGTAGCACCGTTCGCACGTCACAATCGTCGCCTATGCGTTGGGCGACGGGACGGCGCGAGGCGCGCAGGCGCGCAAAGACCACCGAGGCCCAAGGGACAGTGCGCCAAGGTCTGCAAGGATGGCCCCGGCGCGATGGTTGCTCCGGCACGCGTCCGGCGGTAGTGTCTGCCAATCCGGAATCCGTCCAACGATCGGCGCTTGCGATCAAGATGACGCGCTGGTCGGCCGCTGGAGGGTCTTTAATGAGCAAGCCATCTTTCGACAATGCCGCGCCCCGCTGGAAGCACGACGGTGTGCGCGTCGTCCCGGCCAACGCGCTCGATCCCAACACCGCGCAGACCCCGGGTATGGACCGCAAGGCGGCAATCACGTTTGCGCGGGTCGGTGCGCAAAAGCTCTGGGTCGGCACGGTCCACATTCACCCCAACGCCAAGACCGGTGCGCACCATCACGGGCCGCTCGAGAGCGTGATCTACGTTGTCAACGGCCGGGCCCGCATGCGCTGGGGTGAGCGGCTGGAGTTCACCGCGGAAGCCGGGCCCGGAGACTTCATCTACGTGCCGCCATACGTGCCGCACCAGGAGATCAATGCGAGCCGTACCGAGACGCTCGAGTGCGTGCTCGTGCGCAGCGACGGTCAGGCGGTGGCCATCAGTCTGGACATCGAGCCCGTGGAAGCGCCCGAAGACGTGCCCTGGGTCGACCCAACGCACCCGGGCTGACGCGGCGAGCTGCATGCCATCGACGGCGAAGAATAACCGGGTAACGCGGGGCAGATCAACATCCCGGCGGGGCGCGCCCTTTCCGGACTCCAGATACCGTTACAGGCTGAGGAGGTAGTACCCCAACCCGTGGTCACTTTTGCGCAGCCCTCGCCGGTTCGCTCCAAGCCGCGGTGGGCGCAGCTCGGCGCCGTGTCGCCGCCCGCGCCCCGCCGATCAAACGTGATCGTCGTGCCCGCCCAGCCTCCCGGGGCCGCCGAGGAAATCGTCCTCCCGCCCACGCGCACGGGTGACTTGCGCTCGTTGATTCCGATCTTGGTGATGACCCGGCGCTCGGAGAAGGCAAACTCGCCGGTGTCGCCGATCCTCGAATCGAGGACGGTGTCGCCCGTGGGCCTGAAGATGCGGCTGAGCGTTCGAGACACAACGCTCGTCTGAGCCGCGCGCGCCTCGTCCCGCGCAAGGGTGTTTCCCCGAACGAGATTTCCCGCGGGAACGCTCCCTAGGAGATCGGCCACCAACCGCGACGGCCGGTCGGAAAAGCGCAAATCCGAATCGGGCGCGCCAGGTCGCCGGCTTGCGGGCGACCGGGGCGCTAGACTCTGCGCGTGGCCGGCCCGTGGCGCTTTGGCCAGACCGGAGTCGAACTGCATCCGGAGCGCATGCACCGCCGGCGGGTCCCGGCGTATCGACGAGGCGCTGCCGCGTGGACAGGCAAACGGACTCACCAAGATGAAACGGTATCTCGATCTGCTCGCCGACGCCCGCACGCGGGTGCGGGAGCTCGCGCCGTGGGACCTGCGGGAGCGCCTGGCGCGGGAGAAGGATCTGCTGCTGCTCGATGTGCGCGAGCCGCAAGAGTTCGCGGCGCTGCGAATTCCTGGGTCCTGCAACGTGCCGCGCGGGATTCTCGAAGCGGCGTGCGAGTGGGACTTTGAGGAGACCGATCCGGTGCTGGTCACGGGTCGCGATCGGCCGATCGTCGTCATCTGCCGCTCGGGCTACCGGTCGCTGCTCGCCGCCGACGTGATGCAGCAACTGGGCTTTGCTCGGGTTGTCTCGCTGCGGGCGGGCCTCAAGGGGTGGAACGACTTCGACCAGCGCCTGGTCGACGCAGCAGGAGAGCCAGTTGATGCCGACTTGGCCGAGACGCTGCTGGCATCCAAGGTCCGCGTTGATCAGCGGCGTCCACGCGGTTCGTAGGATGCGCGGCCCCGCGGGTTCAAGACGGCGCAACCGGGGGTGGCGAGCGCGGTCGGGCGCGAGTGAACCAGGCGTCGAACGAGTGCTGCCCGGCGCCGACCACCAACAGGAAAGTCGCGCCCAGAAGCATGGTGATATCCGCCCGGGCCTCGTGCTGCATGCTCCAAAATCCGTAACGGCCAAACTTGCCGACGTGGAAGATCCACCAGTCGTGCCCCAGAAGGATCGGGATCTTGGTGGAAATGATGGCAACGACCATGATGATGATGAGCGGTATCGCGGCCAGTCGCGTGGCCAGTCCGAGAGTAATCATCAATCCGCACACCGTCTCGACGACACCCACGAAGGTGCCCAGGAACTCCGGCCACGGAAGGCCGATGGCGGCGAAGCGTCCGGGGCCCAGGAGCTCGGGGAACAGCAGTTTTTGTAACCCCTCCGGGAAGAACACGGCAAAACCGACCGCCAGGCGGATCAGGATCACCGCGCTACTGTCGCAGGTGCTCAGCCATGACTTGGCGTTCATGATTACCTCCTGNNGGTGTCTTCGTGGAACCGGCCGAGGCGGGATGCGGGCGAGCCGGCGGTGGATCGGCCGGCCGCCTTGCGGCCCTTTTGGGCCGATCCGGCATGGCCTGGCGGACCGAACGGCAGTTCCTCTTCGAAGAGCTCACGAAACAGCTCCCAAACCTTGGTCTTGGCCGATTCCAGAGCTGCCGCGCCGCTCTTGGTGGCCACGTACAGGCGGCGCTGGCGGCCGCAGACGAGCTTTACGCGGGAGCGCAGGTGCCCGCTTTGCTCCAGCCCGTGCAATAGGGGATACAAGGTCCCGGCGCTGAGCTTGTAGCCGTGCCGGCCCAATTCCTCGATGATACCCAGCCCGAATGATGGCTCGTGCGCGGCGTGATGCAGAATGTGCAGCCGGATCAGGCCGGTGAGCAAATCGCGTCCACCCATTTCCCCCCCCGCCGTCACAAGCTGCCCAGGCCCGCCAGCGCCGCGCAAAGAA
>OKRD01000093.1 GCA_900290335.1 Burkholderiales bacterium
CGAGCAGCCGCTGCGCTGGTGGGTGCACCTGTGGCAGTGCTACCGCAACCCGTTCAACCTGCTGCTCACCTTGCTCGCCGCGCTTTCCTACTACACCGAGGACATCAAGGCGACCATCGTCATCGGCTCGATGGTGCTGCTCTCGACCCTGATCCGCTTCATCCAGGAAACGCGCTCCAACCACGCCGCCGAAAAGCTCAAGGAAATGGTCAGCACGACCGCAACGGTGCTGCGCCGGGATGCCGCCGAGATCGCGGCCGAGGAAGCGCGCAAGTACTTCCAGGCAATATTGCATCCCAAGCCGCCGCGCCGGATCGAGGTCCCGATCAAGCGCCTGGTGCCCGGTGACGTGATCGCGCTCTCGGCGGGCGACATGCTGCCGGCCGACGTGCGCCTGCTCAGCGCCAAGGATTTGTTCATCGGCCAGGCCGCGATGACGGGAGAGTCGCTGCCGGTGGAGAAGTTCGCCGAACAGCGCTCGGCCGCGAGCACCAATCCGCTCGAACTGGAGAACCTCGCGTTCATGGGCACCAACGTCGTCAGCGGCTCGGCGCTGGCGGTCGTGGTGACCACCGGCGACCACACCTATTTCGGGGCCTTGGCGCAGCGCGTTACGGCGACCGACCGTACGCCGACCGCCTTCCAGTCCGGGGTCAACCAGGTGAGCTGGCTGCTGATCCGCTTCATGTTGGTGATGACGCCCATCGTGCTGCTCATCAACGGCCTGACCAAGGGCAACTGGATGGAGGCCTTCTTGTTCTCGCTCTCGGTGGCCATCGGCCTGACGCCCGAAATGCTGCCGATGATCGTCACCTCGACCCTGGCCAAGGGCGCGGTGTTCCTGTCGCGCAAGAAGGTCATCGTCAAGCGCCTGGACGCGATCCAGAACTTCGGCGCCATGGACGTGCTATGCACCGACAAGACCGGCACGCTGACGCAGGACCGGATCTTCTTGTCGCGCCACCTCGATGCCTTCGGCGCCGACTCCGACGCGGTCCTGGAATACGCCTACCTCAACAGCTACCACCAGACGGGGCTGAAGAACCTGCTCGACGTGGCCGTGCTCGAGCACGCCGAAATGCGCAACCAGGGCGCGGTGGCCGCGACCTTTCGCAAGGTCGACGAGATCCCGTTCGACTTCACCCGCCGCCGCATGTCGGTGGTCGTTGCCACGCCCGACGCGGCCGGCCAGGGAGCCAGCCACCGCCTGATCTGCAAGGGCGCCGTCGAGGAGGTGCTCGCCGTGTGCTCGCAGGTGCAGGGCGGGTCGGAGCTCGAGCCGCTCACGCCCGAACTGCTGGCGCGGGTGCGGGAAGTGACCGCCGATCTCAATGCCGAGGGCCTGCGGGTGGTAGCCGTGGCCGCGCGCGATTCGAGCGCTGCGCAGGAAACCTACGGCCTGGGCGACGAGCGCGACCTGACCCTGATCGGCTACATCGCCTTTCTCGATCCGCCCAAGGAGTCGACCAAGCCGGCATTGGACGCGCTCGCCTCCCACGGCATCGCCGTCAAGATTCTCACCGGCGACAACGACCTGGTGACGCGCAAGATCTGCCGCGAGGTCGGGATGGATGCCGAGCACATCGTCCTGGGATCGCAGATCGAGGCGATGGACGAGGCCCGGCTGGCGCAAACCGTCGAGGCCAGCCACGTGTTCGCGCGCCTTACCCCGGCGCACAAGGAGCGCATCGTGCGCGCCTTGCGCGCGCGCGGGCACGTGACCGGGTTCCTGGGAGACGGCATCAATGACGCGCCGGCCCTGCGCGCCGCCGACATCGGGATTTCGGTCGACAGCGCGGTCGACATCGCCAAGGAGGCGGCCGACATCATCTTGCTGGAGAAGAGCCTGCTGGTGCTCGAGGAGGGCGTGATCGAGGGACGCCGCACCTTCGCCAACATGCTCAAGTACATCAAGATGACGGCCAGCTCGAATTTCGGCAATGTCTTTTCCGTGCTCGTGGCCGGCGCCTTCCTGCCGTTCCTGCCCATGCTGCCGCTGCAGCTGCTGGTGCAAAACCTGCTGTACGACATCTCGCAGATCGCCATCCCGTTCGACAACGTCGACGCCGAGCTGCTGCAGCAGCCGCAGCGCTGGCGGCCGCAGGAACTGGGCCGCTTCATGGTGGTGTTCGGTCCCGTCAGTTCGGTATTCGACATCTGCACCTTTGCCCTGATGTGGTGGGTGTTCGGCGCGAACACAGAGAGCCAGCAGGCGCTGTTCCAGGCGGGCTGGTTCGTCGAGGGCCTGGCCACCCAGACGCTCATCGTGCACATGATCCGCACGGCCAAGATCCCCTTCCTCCAGAGCCGGGCCGCGCCCCCGCTGATGGTGATGACCATCCTGGTGGTCGTCGCAGGCATGTTCCTCGTCATGGGGCCGGCGGCACCGCTATTCAAGTTCGCCGCGCTGCCCCTGTCGTATTTTGCGTGGGTGGCACTGATCATCCTGGGCTATGTGGCCTTGACCCAGGTGGTCAAGCGGGCCTATCTCAAGCGCCATGGCTGGCAGTAGCACAAGGCCGAGCGCGTCGCCGACGGCCCCGCCCCCCGCGCTTGGCGTCGTCACGGGGCGAGCGCGCATTTGCGGCCACTGCCGCCAGGGCGTGATGACGGGTCGGCGAATCGGACGGTCGCTGCACCGGCGCCGGCCCGGCTGCGTACAATGACAGGCAATCCGCGCGCCGCGCAGCCGACGGGTGTCCTTCCCGGTGAATCGCGATCCATGATTCGAACCCGTGTACACCAATCGCCCGCAACCGTCGCCCGCATTTCACCCGGGCCTAGGTCGGTCTTGCGCCTGGCGCTGGTCCTGGCCGGCGGCATTGCGCTCGGATCCTGTAACGGCTACACGAACTTCAATGCGAGCATCGGCGGCGTCGTCACCCCGACGTCCTTCTACCTGAGCGGGCCTGCCGGGGTCGACCGGGGCGTCGGCGGCAGCATCCCCTTCTTCGGCAATCCGCCAAGCGCCAACGGGCTGGCGCTGCTCGCCATCAATCTGAACGGCACGGCCCAGACAAGCATCGCCCCCGGCGGCACATGGCTCAACCAAGCTGCCGTGGCGCAGTGGACGGCCGCCGCGGGCAGCGCGACCATGGCGGGCATCCGCTACCGCGTCTGGGCCGGCGTCGACGGCGCCCTGCACCGCAGCGACCTGGGCGTGACCGGCGGCTCGAGTGCCCCGGCAACGACCACGCTCTCGACCCTGAACCTGAACACGGGGCTGGTCTGCCCGGGACCGGCCGCGTTCAACGACCTGGCCACCCCGGACAATTCCTTCCTGGTCTACCGGGTCCCCGGGATCACGGTCCCGGACTGCGGCAGCGCCGATGACCGGTTCACCGTAATCGCGCTATCGGCCAGCGCCACCACGGCGCCGGGGGCCATCTCGTACAACGAGCCGGTGGACGTGGCGCGCGATGCCACGGGAGCCGTGAACGCCGTGCTGGTTATCGCCCACTCTACGACCTACGACGGGTCCGGCAATCCGATCAATCCGGCCGTGGTCCAGGTCGCCAATGCCGCTTTTACCCCGACCGCGACCATCGGGCCGCTGACGGGCAATGGCTTGAGCGCCAGCGGCGGCGACTTTCAATCCCTGGCCGTCGTACTGCAGGCCAACGGTTCCTGGGTCTGGCTCTATCGCGACACGAAGTTCATCGTCGCGGTGAGCCTGCTCAACCCGACGGTGCAGACGACGGTCTACACCGCGCTCGATACCGACACCATCCAGGGACCGGCAGTCGTCGATGGCAGCAATGCCTACGTAGCGCTAACCGATACCACCGGCACTACGAACCGCATCGTCGCGATCAACACCAGCAGTTTTTCTGCTGGCTCGGGCACTGTCCTGGTGAACGAGAACTCGACCGGCCTGCAGCTCGTCGGGGTCGCTGGCAGCCAGCTCGTGTACTTCATCAACAGCGGGTCGGTGCTGCGCACGGTTGCCAAGACGGGGACGAACAACACTGCCGGCACCATTGTCACCGCCACTGCGCCGTCTGCGCTCGACCCTGCGCCGGTCATCGTCGGCAGCGGGCTGTTCTACACCGTCACCTCGCCGACGGCCCCGCTGGCGCAGGCGTACTACTTCAACGGCATCGGTGGCACCGCGATCAGCACCGGCTTCGGCAGCCGGGTCCTGGGCGGCGTCGCGGCCTCGCCCATGGCGACCGCCAATCCGGGCGCGCCGGCGTACGCCTCGGCGCTCATTGCACTGCTGTCTTCCAGCAATAGCGCGGCCAGTCTCTACAGCGGCGCGACGATCGCCAGCTACGGCACCGGCGGCGCCCCGGGCGCAAGCTACGGCGTCCTGCCGGCGCCTCGCAGCGGCAACTACGCCAGCGCGACGCTGTCGGAGGGTCCGCTGCAGGCCGGGATGCCGGCACTGCTGATCGTCGGCGGCAACGCGGTCGTGAACCAGTCCTCGTTCCCGGCAGGCGACCTGTTTGTGTTCACGCCTGGTACCGCCGCCAGCCTTGCGGCGAGCACAAACAACATACAATAGCGGCCGCGATGCCGGCCAACGAATACCTACGCCGCATTCTCAATGCGCGCGTCTACGACGTCGCCACCGAGACTGCCCTCGAACCCGCGGCCTGCCTTTCGGCGCGCCTGGGGAACCGGGTATTGCTCAAGCGCGAGGACCTGCAGCCGGTCTTCAGCTTCAAGCTGCGCGGCGCCTACAACAAGATGGTTCGCCTGGATGCGGCCGAGCGCTCGCGCGGCGTGATTGCGGCCTCGGCCGGCAACCATGCCCAGGGCGTGGCGCTGGCGGCCCAGCAGTTGGGGGGCCGGGCCGTGATCGTCATGCCGGTGACCACGCCACAGGTCAAGATCGACGCAGTGCGCACGCGCGGCGCCGAGCTCGTCCTGGTGGGCGACTCCTACTCCGACGCCTACGCGCATGCCCTCAAGCTGCAGGCCAAGCGCCGGCTGACCTTCGTGCATCCCTTCGACGATCCCGACGTGATTGCCGGCCAGGGCACGATCGGCATGGAAATTCTGCGCCAGCACCACGCCCAGCAGGGCGGCCCGATTCATGCCATCTTCGTGCCCATCGGCGGCGGCGGCCTGATCGCCGGCATCGCCACCTACGTGAAGGCACTGCAGCCGCAGGTCAAAGTGATCGGCGTGCAGGCGCAGGAATCCGACGCCATGGCACGCTCAATCGCGGCCGGGCGGCGGGTGCGCCTTGCCGAGGTCGGGCTGTTCTCCGACGGCACTGCGGTGCGCATCGTGGGGCGCCACACCTTCGACCTGTGCCGGCGCTACGTCGACGAGATCGTCACCGTCGATACCGACGCGCTGTGCGCTGCCATCAAGGACGTGTTCCAGGACACGCGAGCGATCCTCGAGCCGGCGGGCGCCCTGTCCATTGCCGGCTGCAAGCAGTACGTGGAGCGCGAGCGCCTGCGCAACCGCAACCTGGTGGCAGTCGCCAGCGGCGCCAACATGAACTTCGACCGCCTGCGCTTTGTCGCCGAGCGCGCCGAGGTCGGCGAGCAGCGCGAGGCGCTGTTCGCGGTTACGCTGCCCGAGACGCGCGGCTCGTTCAAGCGCTTTTGTTCGCTGGTCGGCACGCGCAACGTGACCGAATTTAACTACCGTATCTCCGACAGCACGACGGCGCACATCTTCGTCGGCATACAAACCACCGGGCGCGACGACGCACGCACCCTGGCACGGGGCTTCGTGCGCGCGGGATTTGCCACGCTCGACCTGACCGACGACGAGCTGGCCAAGCTGCACCTGCGTCACCTGGTCGGCGGGCACTCCGCGCTGGCGGTGGACGAGCGGATCATTCGTTTCGAGTTTCCCGAGCGACCGGGCGCGCTGATGCGCTTTTTGACCTCGATGTCGCCCAACTGGAACATCTCGCTGTTCCACTACCGCAACCAGGGTTCGGACTACGGCCGTATCCTCGTCGGGCTGCAGGCGCCCAAGCGCGACCGCGGCGCGCTCAAGCGCTTCCTTGCCGATCTGGGGTATCACTACCAGGACGAGACCGACAGCAGCGCCTACCGGCTGTTCCTGGGCTAGCGCAAGGGCGCGCGATCAACTGATGGCGCGCGCCAGCACAAAGGCCACCGTCGCCGCCATGCCACCGATCGTCATGGTTTGCAGCGCCGAGCGCACCGGCTTGGCGCCGGTGTAGCGCGCCTTCACGTATCCAAACACCGCCAGCGCCGCGAGAGTCACCGCCGCCGACCACGGCAGGGCCTGATCGACCGAGCGCAGCAGGACGTAGGGCGCCAGGGGAATGGCACCACCGACCACGTAGCTCACACCGATCGTGAGCGCGGAACGCTGCGCGCGTGCCGGCTCGGGGCGCTCGAGCCCCAGCTCGAAGCGCATCATGAAGTCGCGCCAGGCGATCGGCCGCCCGCGCAGGCCCTCGATGAGCGGAACATAGTGCTCCCGGGTCAGACCGTAGTGCTCGAAGATCTCGGCGACCTCTTCCTCCTCGGCCTCCGGCTTCTCGACGATCTCGACTTCTTCGCGCGCCAGCTCGGCAGCATAGTGTTCGGCCTCGCTGCGCGCCGCCAGGTAGCCGCCCAATCCCATGGCAATCGCGCCGGCGGCGAGCTCGGCCACGCCTGCGGTGATCACCGTGCCGACCGAGGCCGCCGCGCCGCTGATGCCGGCGGCCAGCGCAAAGGGCACCGTAAGGCCGTCGGCCATGCCGATGACGACGTCGCGCACGAGGTCACTGGCCTGGAAATGGCTTTCATGATGCAGGTGGGCATCCACGGGGCGGGTCCTCGGTTTTGGCGTTGGTCGGTTTTTGCAGCGCAAATTGCGGGGACCAAGGGTAGCAGCCAGCCGGCAGCGCGGTAACCTTCCCCGGTTGCCGGGCCCGCGGCGGGCGCCGGGCGCACCGAACCAACCGAGCGCGAGGCAAGTTATGAGCGACGACGCGATGATGGATCCAGACCGCCAGGCACAGGCCGGCGAGGGGGCAGCGCCCGCCGGGGCTGGAGGCCGATTCGCCGACTACCTGCACCGCGACTCCAAGCATCTGGCGCCGGGCGCGCCGTTTGCCCCGGCGATCGTTCCCACGTCGATCTACTCCCTGGCCAGCGAGCCCTCGGGGGAGTACCAGTACGCGCGCTGGTCCAACCCGGGGTGGACGGCCCTGGAGCAAGCGCTCGGCGCGCTCGAGCAGGCCAGCGCCGTGATCTTTCCGTCGGGCGCGGCCGCGGTGGCGTCCCTGCTCGCCAGCATGCTGCAACCGGGCGAGCGCCTGCTCCTACAGTCCGACGGCTACATGGGCACGCGCACCGCGGCCCAGCGGTATTTCGCGAGCAACGGCGTCTTGGTGGAAACCTGCTCGACCGCGCAGGTCGCGGCCCACCCGTTCGACGGCTACCGGCTCATCTTGCTCGAGACGCCGTCCAATCCGGGCCTGGACCTGGTCGACATCGGCGACAGCGCGCAGCGGGCGCACGCTGCCGGCGCCGCGCTGGTCATCGACAACACGCTGATGACGCCGCTCGGCCAAAGTCCCCTGGACCTGGGCGCCGACGCCGTGGTCTACTCCGACACCAAGGTGCTCAACGGTCATTCCGATCTGGTTTTCGGCCATGTCGCCTCGCGCGATCCGCAGCTGCTGGCGGGCGTGCTCGACTGGCGACGAATCTGCGGCGCCATACCCGGTCCCTTCGAGGCCTGGCTGCTGCAGCGGGGACTGGAAACGCTTGAGCTGCGACTCGCGCGCATGCATGCCAATGCCCTCGCCCTGGCGCAGGCCCTGGCCGAGCACGGCGCGGCCGTGCAGGTCTGCTACCCCGGGCTACCCTCGCACCCGGCGCACGCGCTAGCAAGCGCCCAGATGAATGGGTTCGGGGCCTTGATCGGCCTGACGCTGGCCGACCAGGATGCCGCCGAGCGTTTCATCCAGGGCTGCCGCTACCTGCGGCCGACGACCAGTTTCGGCGGCCTGCACTCCTCCGCGGAGCGGCGCGCGCGCTGGGGCGATGCGGTTGCCGCCGGCTTCATTCGGCTATCGGTCGGATGCGAGCCGACCCAAGCGCTGCGTGCGGAGGTTCTGCGGTCGATGGATCAGCTTGCGCCGGCTCGGCGCTAGCGGGCCCCTCGTCAAAGGCGATGTCGCCTTCGGGGTCGGCAATCCCAGTCGGCTGCAGACCCGGAAAATCGAACAGCGAGCGGTCGAGCAGGTGTGAGGGTGTCACGCGCGCGAGCGCGTGGAAGGCGTTCTCGACGCGCCCGGGGAACCGTCGCTGCCACTCGGCCAGCATCTGCTGGACTTGCTTGCGTTTGAGGTTTTCCTGCGATCCGCACAGATTGCACGGGATGATCGGGAAGCGCTTGGTCTGCGCATAGCGCTCCAGGTCGGCCTCGGGGATGTAGGCAAGGGGTCGAATCACGACATGGCGACCATCGTCGGAAACGAGCTTGGGTGCCATCGCCTTGATCCGGCCGCCATAGAACAGGTTCAGAAAGAAGGTGCCCAGGATGTCGTCGCGATGGTGGCCGAGTGCGATCTTGGTGGCACCGAGCTCGCTGGCCACCCGGTAGAGCACGCCGCGGCGCAGGCGCGAGCAAAGCGAGCAGGTTGTCTTTCCGTCGGGAATCAACCGGCGGACGATGGCGTAGGTGTCCTGGGTCTCAATACGAAACGGCACGCCCTGCTCGCGCAGATAATCGGGCAGCACGTTTGCCGGAAATCCCGGCTGCTTTTGATCCAGATTGACGGCGATCAGCTCGAAGGACAGGGGCGCTCGCGCGCGCAGGATCCGCAAGATGTCGAGTAGCGCATAGCTGTCCTTGCCGCCGGAGAGGCACACCATGACCCGGTCACCGGCGCCGATCATGCCGTAGTCGCTTACTGCCTGGCCCGTCAGCCGCACCAGGCGCTTCTCCAGCTTGCGACCCTCGAAGGCCGAGCGCCGTTGGCGCCGCCGGCCCTCGCCCGCCGGCGCGGCGGCGCAAGTGCCCGCCGAGAGCGGGTTCATCGTGCCTCCCGAAAGCGCAATACCTCGACGCCGATGCCGGCCACGCCGGCGTAGATCTCGGTCTTTTCGCTGGACACGCGCACCGCCTCGACGCCGGCCTGGCGCAACAGCTCGGTTGCGATGTCGTCGACGAGCGTCTCCTGCAGGTTGATGTGGCCGCGGGCGATCCGCTGTTCCACCACCGTGCGGACGAAGTCGTAGTCGACGATCTCGCGCACGTCGTCGCGTCGCGGGGTCGAAGCGCTCAGGGCGATGTACACGTCCAGGTTCAGCACCAGCCGCTGGGTGCCATGGCGCTCGGCCAAGTACACACCGATATTGGCGTCGAGCGTCCAGTCGCGAAGGAAGATGCGCCGGCAATGCATCAGGCGCGGATCGCTCAGCAGCGTAGCCATGGGTGCGGAGGAAAGGGCGGCTTCAGGATTTGAGGAACATGACATCGCGCAGGGTGGGCACCAGGTGCTGTCCACCGTCGACCAGCAAGGTCGTCCCGGTAATGGCCGGCGCATTGACCAGGAACACGACCGCGCGCGCGATATCCTCGGGGGAGCTCGCGCGGCCCAAGGGGGTGGCCCGAGACGCGGCTTCGAAGCCGGCTTGCGACTGGCCGCGCGCCGGCAGGGTGATTCCGGGTGCCACGCCGACGACCCGCAGCTTGGGCGCCAGGCTGCGGGCCAGCAGGCCCGTGGCGGTTTCGAGCGCCGCCTTCGATAGCGTGTAGGAGAGGAAGTCGGGGTTGGGATTCCAGAGCTTTTGATCGAGCAAGTTGACGACCACGCCGCTCGCATCGGCCGCCAGGCGCGCGTGCAGCGCGCGCGCCAGGTACAACGGCGCGGCGACATTGACGCGCATGTGCGACTCGAACCGGGCCCAGGTAAAGTCGATCGCGCCATCGGCCTCGAACAAAGACGCATTGTTGACGATGCATTGCAAGGGCCCGAGTGCCTCCTCGCAAGCGCCGAACAGCGGTTCGAGTTCGCCTGCCGCGGCCAGGTCGCACGCGACGGCGTGGGCCCGCCGCCCGAGGGCACGGATATCGGCCACCGTCGCCAGCGCCCGCTCCTGGGAACCGCGGTAATGGATCGCGACGTCCCAGCCGTCCTGCGCCAGCGCAAGGGCGATCGCTCGGCCGATGCGCTGCGCAGCGCCGGTGACAAGCGCATTTCGAGATGGCGCCGTGGGCACGGTCATGGTCCAAGCAATTCCCCAGGCGGCAGTGTATCGGTTCGGCCGGGTACCATCGGTGCACCGTGGCCACACCCCCGTCCCCCACCCCCACGCCGCCGGGCCGCTCGGCCGCAGCGGCCTTGCCCGAGCCCGATGGGCGCGCGCAATCGCGCAGCCGCCTGCTGCAGGAGCGCATCTGCCAGCGCATCGCGCAGACCGGCGGCTGGCTCGGTTTTGCCGACTACATGCAGATGGCGCTCTACGAGCCCGGGTTGGGCTACTACGACGCCAGCGGCAGCAAGTTCGGCCCGCAGGGCGACTTCGTCACCGCGCCGGAGATCTCGCCGCTCTTTGCCCAGGCCACCGCGGCACAGCTGGCCGAGGCCTTTGCGCAATTGCCCGCCCAGGTGCTCGAGTTCGGCGCCGGCACCGGCGCGCTGGCCCAGGAGCTGATCACCGATCTGGGGCGTCGCGGCTGCGCGCCACAGCAGTACTTCATCATCGAGGTATCGACCGACCTGCGCGCGCGCCAGCAGCAGCGCCTCGCCGGCCTGCCGGTGACCTGGCTCGAGCGCCTGCCACAGGCCTTCGAGGGGGTGGTCATTGCCAATGAGGTCCTCGATGTCCTTCCGGTCCGGCTGTTCGTGCGCGGCCGCGACGGGGTGTACGAGCGCGGCGTGCGCTGCGAGGGCGAGCACCTGCAGCTGCAGGCGCGCCCGGCCGATCCCGACCTGGCGCAGCAGGTTGCGGCCATCGAAGCGTTGGTCGGGCCGTTGCCGCAGGGGTATGGGTCGGAGCTTTGCCCGTTGGCGGCCGCGTGGATCGCGGCCCTGGCCCAGGCGCTGGGGCGGGGACTCGTTTTGTTGTTCGACTACGGATTTCCGCGGCGCGAGTACTACCACCTACAGCGCGCCATGGGAACGCTGATGTGCCACTACCGGCAACGTGCGCACGCCGACCCGCTCTGGCTGCCCGGGCTCAACGACATCACCGCGCACGTCGACTTCTCCGCCTGTGCCCAGGCCGCCGGTGCTGCCGGCCTCGACGTGCTGGGCTACACCTCCCAGGCGCACTTCCTGATGAACTGCGGCATCCTCGACCGGCTCGCTGGCCAGCTCGACCCGGCGCAGGTCGGCGCGGTCCAGCGCTTGCTCTCCGAAGCGGAGATGGGCGAGCTGGTGAAGGTGTTGGCGCTCGGCCGCGGACTGCACGCCAGCCCGCTGGGTTTTACGCGCGGGGATCGCCGCCACCGGCTGTAGCGGCGGCGATCGCCTTGCGCCGCGCAGCCGCGACCGCCTGCGAAATAGCCGCCGGATCGGGGCCGACCCGGGCCGCAATCGCCCCAGCATCGACGGCGCTTGCCGCCACTGCGGCCGCGCGCCAGCGATCCGCACTGCCGCCCTCGAGCGCCTCGAATGCCGTCAGCAGCTGTGCAAATCGCTCCGCCCGGCGCAGGGCGTCGGCGCGCTCGAGCACCGAGGCCAGCTCGGCCGGCGTCGGTGCAACGCGCAGCTCGGCGCGCAGCTCGAAGAGCAGTCGTGCAAGCTGCGAGCAATCGTTGTCCGCGCGCCAGCGCTCGAGCAGCGCGCGCTGGCCGGCAGCGGAGCTGGCGCCCGAAGCGAGCAGCGCGAAGCGCACGGCCAGCGGAGCGCCCAGCTGCGCGACCCGGTCCAGCGCGGCGCGCAGCGGCGCGGGCACCGTCAACTCGGGGGCAAGCCGCGCGAGTAGCCCGGTATCGGCCAGCACTTCTAACATCCGCGCCGGCCTGTCCTCCATCAGGCCCCGCGTGATTTCCTGCCAGACGCGCTCGGGCACCAGGGCGTCGGCCTCGCCGGCGGCGACCATGCCGCGGGCAAGCACCATCGTCTGCGGGGCGATCGAAAAATCCGGCAGCCGGGCGGCAAATCGCGCCAAGCGCAGGATGCGCACCGGATCCTCGACGAACGCCGGGCCGACGTGTCGCAACACGCGCTGCTGCAAGTCGGCTTGCCCATGATGGGGGTCGATGAGCTGCCCGTGCTCGTCCAGCGCCATGGCATTGATCGTCAGGTCGCGCCGCTGCAGATCCTGTTCCAGGCTCACCGCAGGATCGGCGTGCACGACGAAGCCGCGATACCCCGGAGCGGTCTTGCGCTCCGTGCGGGCCAGCGCATACTCCTCGCCGGTCTGCGGATGCAGAAATACCGGGAAGTCGCGTCCGACTGCCGTAAAGCCCTTCGCCAGCATTTCCTCGGGGCTGGAGCCGACCACCACCCAATCCCGGTCTGCGCTGTGCGCGGGCTTGCGGCCAGCCTGCTCGAGCAGGCGATCGCGCACCCAGCCGCCGACGATGTAGGTCTTCATGGCAGGCGATGGTCAGGCCCGGGCAGTGGGCAAGCGTGCCAGCGGGCCGAGCCCGGCGCAGCTCAGCGCCGCGCCTTGACCCGAAAGCCGGCGTAGCGGGTGCGCGGATGCATGCCGGCAAGGAACAAGGCGGCCTCGGGTTCGAGCGGGCTCGGGTGCATGGCGAGTTCCGGCGCGGGCTCGTACGGCTGCACGCTGGCAACGCTGTCGAGCGTCAGCGAACGCAGGTTGTCGCGCGAGAGCAGCGTCGGCCCCGGCAGCAGCTCGAAGGCGCCGGCCATGAGGTAGGCCAGGGAATCGGGCAGGCCCAGCACCGGGCGAGGATGGCCCGCGGCACGCGCGGCGAACTGCACCAGGTCCCGCAGCGTGTAAATCGTCGGCCCGCAGATCTCGTAGGCCTGACCGAAGGTGGCGCGCGCGTCCAGCGCTGTGGCCATCGCGCCGGCCAGATCGCGCACCCATACCGGCTGCATGCGCGCCTGCGGGCGCCCGATCAGCAGGATGGGCAGCCACGCCGCGAGGGTGGCGAAGAGGTTCAGGAAGTGATCGCCCGACCCAAACACCACCGACGGACGGAACACCGTGGCGGCGAGGGCCGGGGCATCGCGGACCATGCGCTCGCCGTCGGCCTTGCTGCGCAGGTACGCCGACGGGCCATCGGCGCTGGCGCCCAGCGCGCTGACATGAAGCAGCCGCTGCACCGCCTGCTGCCGGCAGGCCTCGACCAGGCGGCGCGGCAAGTCCACGTGCACGGCCGCAAACGCAGGGCCGTAGCGACCCGCTGCCGGCGTTCCGGCCGACATGCCGGGACGGGGAGCTTGGCCGGTATCGTGGAGTATGCCAACCAGGTTGATCACGGCGTCGCGGCCGGCAAGCAGCGCCCGCAGCGTGGCAGGATCGCCGATATCGGCCTCGATCACCTCGACCGATGGCAGCACCAGCAATTCGCGGCCGCGCTCGCGCCGGCGCGTGGGCACGCAGACCCTGCGTCCCTGCGCCGCCAGATGATCGACTAGGCACTGGCCGACGAAGCCGGTTCCTCCAAGAACCAGGATGTTTTGGTATGTCATAACGAGCCGACGCCGAAGAAAGACCGCCAAGGAGCGCTTGCCACCCCTGCGCACAACAGCGCACGGGGCAGCGCGCAGCGCATTCTAGCCGCCCGGCGCGTGCCTTCAGGGAAGATCGTCGGTGGAGACGTCCTTGGGAGTCACTGTTCCCAGCAAGGACCGCAGCGAGACGGCGGGGTGATCGAGCAAGGCGCTGTACACGACGGTGTTGAACAGCACCCGCTTGACGTAATCGCGCGTCTCCCCGACCGGGATGGTTTCCACGAACAGCGCCCCGTCCAGGGGCCGCGCCAGCGCAGCGCGCCACTTGCGCACCCGGCGCGGGCCGGCGTTGTAGGCCGCCGAGGCCAGCAGCGGTTGACCGTCCTGGTCATCGAAAACGAGCTTCAGGTACTCCGTCCCCAGGCGCAGATTGACTTGCACGTCGGCGACGCGATCGGCACGATAATTCGCGAAACCGATGCGGCGAGCGACGAAGCGCGCCGTCGACGGCATCAGCTGCATCAGTCCGATGGCGCCGACGTTGGAGCGGACATCCTCGATGAAGCGCGATTCCTGGCGGATGAGGCCGTAGATCCAGGCCGGGTCAACCGCCAGCGGAGCGCTCGTCGCGGCCATCAGCTCGCGATACGGCATGGGGTAGCGCTGGGCCACGTCGAATAGCGTGCGGGTACGCTCGGACGAGGCGATCATGCGATCGAGCACCCCGAAGCGTCGCCCCAGTTCGGCCGCCGCGTGCAAGGTCGCGTCGTCCATGCCGCGCAGCTCCCAGCTCCATTCCCGATTCGCCTCGTCGCGCATGCCCAGCTCGTAGAGCTTGCGCGCCCGCAGAAATCCCGGCCGTTGCGCCAGCTCCTCCACCAGCGCCGCGGGGGGCTCCTGCGGCCGGGGCGCCAGCACCAGCGGCAGACCGAGCCGCTCGGCAGCCAGGCGACCGTAAAAGCTGAAACGGTCGGCGATCGAGCGCCACGCCGCGCGCGCCTCCTCGAGCTTGCCTTGCGATTGCAGTGCCTCGGCGTTCCAGTAGATCCAGGTCGACTCGGCCTGCTGCTCGGGGGCCATGCGCGCAATGACCCTGCGCAGGGCACTCCAGTCCGGGCCCGCCTTGGGCTCCACCGCGCGATCCTGGTCGGCGGCGCGCGCCGGTGCCGCGACCGCGATACCGGCGCCGTGACGCAAGGCCGCGCGCGCCCGCGCCTCGAGCACGTCGGCGGCGCGGACATAGTCAACACCCTCGCCCACCAGATCGCCCCCGCGCTCGAACCACTCATGCGCCTGCGGCAGCAAGGCAAGCTGGGCTGCGCGCCCGATACGGCCCCAGACAACCGCGCGCTCGTGCGCCGTGAGGCCGGGCTCCAGGCGTTCGGCATAGCGCGCCGCCTCCTCGGGCGCATCGCGCGCCAGCACGACGATCGCCAGCACCGCAAAGGAATGGGGCATGCGATCCAGATGCGCCTGCCCCCCGGCCAGCCAGGCACCGGGCTGCTCGAGCAAGCGCTTGACAACGGTGACCTCCGCCGGCGGCAGGTGCGACGCGGCCTGCTGCGCCGCCGGGAGCTGATTGCGCTCCACCAGCGCCTGCAGGCGCGGCCAGATCGTCAATGCCGCCTCATCGAGCAGGCGATCGGCTAAGGCGGTGCAGCCGTCTCCCCCGGGATCGACCGTGTTGGCCAGGTTGCGGCGTGCCTCGCGCGCGATCTGCTCGCGGCGGTTTCCGTCGTCCAGAACGTAGCGCGCCAGCAGCGTGTAGCAGGCGAGCTGCGGGTCGTCCCCGCCCAGCACCAGGCGGCGGCGCTCGGCATCGAAGGCGGCCAAATCGCCCTTGCCGCCCAGCGCCATGAGCCAGTCGGAACGCAGGCGATCGGCCAGGACCGTGCCGGCATAGCGTGTCAGGAACGGCCGCACCGGCGCCTCGTCCGGGTTCGGGCCATGCAGGCGCAACGACGCCTGCCAATACTCCAGGTAGGGTTCGAGCAAGGTACCCGCGACCTGGGGCGCGAGCGCGGCGACGCGCTCGACGTCGCCGTCGGCGGCAGCCGCACGCGCCGCCAGCAGCGCGCCGTCGACGGGGTTCGTGGCTGGGGCCGCGGCCGCTGCCGGGGGGCCCGGCGGCTGCGCCGCGACAAGCGCCGGAAGTACCGACAGCAGCAGGACAAGCGCCGGCCTTGACATCCACGCCGGGCTCATCGCGGCGGCACCGGCAGTCGGGCGCGGCGCCAGATCTCGAGCGTTGGCGCTGCCATGTTCATGGTGTAGAAGTGTAAGCCCGGTGCGCCCTGCGCGAGCAGGCGCTCGCACAGGGCCGCCACGACGTCCGCACCGAAGGCGCGAATCGATGACCGGTCATCGCCGAAGCTCTCCAGCCGCCGGCGTATCCAGCGCGGGATCTCAGCGCCGCAATTGTCGGAAAAACGTGCCAGCTGCGTGAAGTTGGTGATCGGCATGATTCCCGGAACGATCGGCACCGTGCAGCCCAGTCCCGCGACCTCGTCGACGAAACGGTAATAGGCGTCGTCATTGTAGAAGTACTGGGTGATCGCCGAATCGGCGCCGGCGCGTACCTTGCGCACGAAGTTTTGCACGTCCTCGGCGGGCGAGCGCGCCTGCGGGTGGATCTCCGGGTAGGCGGCGACCTCGATCCGGAACCAGTCACCGAATTCGGCGCGAACCAGCTCGACCAGGTCGACCGCGTAGCGGAACTCGCCGGCGCTGCCGGCCACGCCCGAGGGCGCATCGCCGCGCAGCGCCACCAGATGGTGGATGCCGGCGTCGCGGTACGTGCACAGCAGTTCGCGCACCGAGGCCCGCGTGCTGGCGATGCAGGAGATGTGCGGCACGGCGTGCAGGCCGGCGGCGTAGATCTCCAGGGTCGTGCTCAACGTTCCCTCGCGGGTGGAGCCCCCGGCCCCGAACGTCACGGAGTAAAAGGCCGGGGCCACGTGCGCGAGCTCGGCGCGGGTGGCACGCAGTTTCTCGACCCCTTCTGCGTTGCGTGGCGGGGAGAACTCGACACTGAAGACGCGGTCCAATGGCATGCGGCGCGGCACCGGGCTAGTAGCGGTAATGATCCGGCTTGTAGGGACCGGCCTTGTCGACACCGATGTAGCGTGCCTGCGCGTCGCTTAGCTCGGTCAGCTGGGCGGCGAGCTTGCGCAGCTGCAGCCGCGCGACTTTTTCGTCCAGGTGCTTGGGCAGCACGTACACGCCGGTCGGATAGTTGCTCGTGTTCGCGAAGAGCTCGATCTGCGCCAGCACCTGGTTGGCGAAGGAGGAACTCATCACGAAACTCGGATGCCCCGTAGCGCAACCCAGATTGACCAGGCGTCCCTGCGCCAGCAAGATGATGCGCTTGCCGTCCGGGAAGATCACGTGGTCGACCTGCGGCTTGATGTTCTCCCAGGGATACTTGCGCAGCCCCGCGATATCGATCTCGTTGTCGAAGTGGCCGATGTTGCACACGATCGCCTGATGCTTCATGCGGACCATGTGGTCGTGGGTGATGACGTGAAAATTCCCGGTGGCAGTGACGAAGATGTCGGCCTGGTCCGCGGCCTCGTCCATGGTGACCACGCGAAACCCCTCCATGGCGGCCTGCAGCGCGCAGATCGGGTCGATCTCGGTAACCCAGACCTGGGCCGAGAGCGCGCGCAGCGCCTGCGCCGATCCCTTGCCCACGTCGCCGTAGCCGCAGACGACAGCGATCTTGCCGGCGATCATGACGTCGGTGGCGCGCTTGATGCCGTCCACCAGCGACTCGCGGCAGCCGTAGAGATTGTCGAACTTGCTCTTGGTGACGGAGTCGTTGACGTTGATGGCGGGGAAGCGCAGCATCCCCTCCTTGGCCATCTGGTAGAGCCGCTTTACGCCGGTGGTCGTCTCCTCGGTGACGCCCTGGATGCGCGCCAGACGCGTGGAATACCAGGTCGGGTGGCGCCGCAGCTGCGCCGCGATCGCGGCAAACAGCGCCGTCTCCTCCTCGCTGGACGGATGGGCAAGCAGACCGGCATCGGTCTCGGCGCGGGCGCCCAGGTGCAGCAGCAGGGTCGCGTCGCCACCGTCGTCCAGGATCATGTTGCTGTAGCCGCCGTCGGGCCATTCGAAGATCCGGTGCGTGTAGTCCCAGTATTCCTCCAGGCTCTCGCCCTTGCGGGCAAACACCGGTGTGCCGGCCGCGGCGATGGCGGCGGCCGCGTGATCCTGGGTCGAATAGATATTGCACGACGCCCAGCGCAGCTGGGCACCGAGCGCCTGCAGGGTCTCGATCAGCACCGCCGTCTGGATGGTCATGTGCAGCGAGCCGGTAATGCGGGCTCCGCGCAGAGGCTGCTGGCTCGCGTACTCGTCGCGAATCGCCAGCAGACCGGGCATCTCGGTCTCGGCGATCCGGATTTCCTTGCGGCCCCAGTCGGCCAAGCCAAGGTCGGCGACGACGTAATCGGCAGCAGGAAGGGGTTTTCGTACGGCGCTCATCTCGCGCCCTCCTTTCGATCAGGCAGGTTCGCGAGCGCCGTTGCGGCCGCGCCGCGCGCCGGCGGCGGGTGCCTCGAGCCTGGCGCGCGACCGTTGCCGGTCGCGGTTGCAACGCTCCTCGAAGCAGAGTGCGGAGTATACGGGGCGCCGCGCTAGGCCGCCCTCAGACCCGCGGCGTCGCGCAGGATCCCCGCCCGATCGGTGCGTTCCCAGGTAAATTCCGGTTCGTCGCGGCCGAAATGGCCGTAGGCCGCGGTCTTGCCGTAGATCGGCCGCAGCAGGTCCAGCATCTGCACGATGCCCTTGGGTCGCAGATCGAAGTGCTCGCCCACCAGGCGCGCCAGGATCTCGTCGCCGACCACGCCGGTGCCGGCCGTGTCGACCGTGACGTTGATGGGTTTGGAATAGCCGATCGCGTAGCTCACCTGCACCTGACACCGGCGCGCCAGTCCCGCGGCGACGATGTTCTTGGCGACGTAGCGCGCCGCGTACGCCGCCGACCGGTCGACCTTGGTCGGATCCTTGCCCGAAAAAGCGCCGCCGCCGTGCGGACAGGCGCCGCCGTAGGTGTCGACGATGATCTTGCGGCCGGTCAGCCCGCAGTCGCCGTGCGGACCGCCGATCACGAATCGTCCGGTCGGGTTGACCAGGTAGCGCGTGTTCTGCAACCATTGCCGGGGCAGCACCGGCTTGATGATCTCCTCGACGACCGCCTGCACCAGCGTCTCGTGGCTGATGTCGGGATCGTGCTGGGTCGACAGCACCACGGTATCGACCGAGTGCGGCCGGCCGTTGACGTAGCGCAGCGTGACCTGCGACTTGGCATCGGGGCGCAGCCATGACAGGCGTCCGTCGCGGCGCAGATCGGCCTGCCGTTCCACCAGCCGGTGCGCATAGTAAATGGCCGCGGGCAGCAGCTCCGCGGTTTCATCGCAGGCAAAACCGAACATCAGACCCTGGTCACCGGCGCCCTGATCCAGATCCAGCCCCTTGCCCTCGTCGACGCCCTGTGCAATATCGGGACTTTGCCGGTCGTAGCAGACCATGACGGCACAGCCCTTGTAGTCGATGCCGTAGTCGCTGTTGTCATAACCGATGCGCTTGATCACCTCGCGCGCCACGCTCGGGTAGTCGATCACCGCGTGCGTCGTGATCTCGCCCGCCAACACCACCAACCCGGTGGTGACTAGCGTTTCGGCCGCGACCCGCGCGCGCGGATCGCGTTCCAGAATCGCGTCGAGAATGCCGTCCGAGATCTGGTCGGCCACCTTGTCGGGGTGGCCTTCGGAAACCGACTCGGAGGTAAAGAGGAAGTCACCCGCCATGTTTCGCTCCTGGGTCAAGTAGCGTGCCCGGGCCGCTTCGGCGGGTGACGCTTTAGCAGATATGGCTGCCGGCAGCGAACACTGTCGGCACGAACCGCCCTGCAAGTTGACCATTAAACCGGCGGCTCGTGGCGCGATTATAAGCGATTGGCGGCGGCCGATCCTGCCTGGCAATCGTAAGTACTATCTCGCTTTCCTATGTCAAACCGACGACCGCGACCGCGCGGCATCGAAAGGCAGGCCGTGGCGACGGCCTACGCGCCCGGGAGAACCTGGTGGTAATGCTCGTTTTTCGGGCGCTATCGTTGTTGCCCCTGCGCGCGCTGCACGCGATCGGCGGCGCTCTTGGCTGGGTCGTCTACTGGGCCTCGCCCGCATACCGCCGCCAGCTCCGCACCAACCTGCCGCCAACGCTGGCGCAGCGCGACCAGGTGCTGCGCCGCGCGGTCGCCGAAAGCGGCAAACAGGTCCTGGAGCTGGCGTGGGTCTGGACGCGTTCGGGCGATCAGATCCGGGCGTGCACGCGGATCGAAGACGCCGCGGGCCTGGAGGCAATCTTGTCGCAGGACCGCGCGGTTCTGATGCTTACCCCGCACCTGGGGTGCTTCGAGATCATCGCCCAGAACCATGCGGCGAGCGCGCTCGGGCAACGCCGGCCGATGCTGGCCCTGTACCGCGTGCCGCGCAAGGCGGCGCTGCGCCCGCTGTTCGAACAAGCGCGAGCGCACCAGGGACTGCTGCTGGCCCCGGCCGACCTGCACGGCGTGCGCCTGATGCTGCGCGCCCTGCGCGATCGCCAGATCGTGGGCCTGCTGCCGGACCAGGTTCCCTCCCGGGGCGAGGGTATCTGGGCGCCGTTCTTCGGCCGCCCCGCATTCACCATGACGCTTCCCGCGCGGCTGGCGCACACGCACGATGCCGTGGTCCTGCTGCTCTTCGCGCGGCGCCTGGCGCACGGCGCCGGCTTTAGCATCCATTGGGAGCCGCTCGAGGAGGCGCTGTGCGGTCAAGCCGTGGAGGACGCGACGCGCATCAACCGCGCCATGGAACGACTCATCCTGCTTTGCCCGGAACAGTATCTATGGAGCTACAACCGCTACAAGACGCCGGCCGGCGCCCCCGCGCCGCCGGGGGGGCCCGCGTCGTGACCGCCGCCATCGCTCGGTTCTGGATCGCGCTGATCCACTTCAGCGCGCACTTGTCCCTGCGGGTGCGCCGCAGCATCGCGGCGGTGATCGGCGAGCTGGCCTGCCTGGTGGTGGTGCGGCGCAGGCGCATCGCCCAGGCCAACCTACGCGCCTGCTTTCCGGCCATGACCACCGGCCAGCGGCGCGCGCTGATCCGCCGCCTGTTCCGCAACATGGCACGCGGCGCGCTCGACTACGGAGTTCTGTGGACCGGCAGCCGCCAGGCGGTGCAGGACTTCGTGCGGGTCGAAGGCATGGAGCACCTACTGCACCAAGACAACTACCCGCTGATCATGCTGGCCCCACATTTCGTTGGTCTGGACGCCGGCGGCATCCGCATCGCGAGCGAACTCAAGGCGGTGTCGATCTATGCGCGCCAATCCAACCCGGTCTGGGACCACTGGCTGCAGCTCGGTCGGGCGCGCTTCAACGAACCGGTGCTGATCGCGCGGCGCCACGCCGACCTGCGCGGCGCCCTGCGGGCCATGCGCGCGGGCCTGCCCTTTTATTACCTGCCGGACATGGACAACGGCGACAGCAACTCGATCTTCGTGCCGTTTTTTGGCGTTCCGGCCGCGACCCTGCCGATGGTCTCGCGTCTGGCGCGCAACATCGGCGCCAAGGTCGTGATGACGGTGACCGAACAGACGCCGGACGGCTACGTTCTGCACGTCGAGGCCCCGTGGCAGGATTTCCCCGGCGACTCGGTGGAGCAGGACACGGCGCGCATGAACCGCGAGATCGAGCGCTGGGTGCTGCGCATGCCCGACCAGTACCTGTGGACCCACCGCCGCTTCAAGACCCGGCCCGAGGGCGCAGCACGTCTGTACGGCTGAGGACCTCGATGGGCGATAATCGCCAAATGAAACTGCGCTTTACGAAAATGCAAGGATCGGGCAACGACTTCGTGATGCTCGACGGCATCGGTCAACGGCTCGACCTGGACCGCGGCCGCCTGCGCCGGCTTGCGGACCGGCGCTATGGCGTTGGTGCCGACCAGATCCTGGTCGTCGAACCCGCGCCCGATGCGAGCGCCGATTTTCGCTATCGCATCTTCAATGCGGACGGGGGCGAAGTCGAGCAGTGCGGCAACGGGGCGCGGTGTTTCGTCAAGTTCGTGCACCAGCTCGGATTGACCCGGCAACGCGCCGTACGGGTGCTCACCGCCGGCGGGCGCATCGAACCGCGCCTGGAGGACGACGGCCAGGTCAGCGTCGACATGGGCGCGCCGAATTTCGACCCGGCCGCATGCGGTTTCGACACGAGCGGTCTGGCCGCCCGCCGCCAGGGTGCCGCGACCGTCTGGCAGCTCCCGGTCGATGGGCGCGAGGTCGCGCTGTGCGTGGTCTCGATGGGCAACCCCCACGCGGTGCAGATCGTCGAGGACGTGCAGGCCGCGCCGGTTGCAGCCCTGGGCCCGCTGCTCGAGCACGACCGGCGATTCGCGCGGGGCGTAAATGCCGGCTTCTTGCAGCTGATCGACCGCTCGAGCATGCGGCTGCGCGTCTGGGAGCGCGGGGCGGGCGAGACGCTCGCCTGTGGCACCGGAGCCTGCGCAGCGGCGGTCAGCGGGATCCGCCTGGGCTTGCTCGAGTCCCCCGTACAAGTACACACGCGAGGCGGAATGTTGCGCATCGAATGGCAAGGCGGTCAAAATGCCAAGGAAAATGGTCACGACAATGGCGGCCCTGGGGGTCCGGGGCCGCCAGGCCGGGGGCAAGGCGCGAGCGTGCGCATGACCGGCCCCGCGGAAAAGGTCTTTGACGGTGAGATCGAGTTGCCATGACGGATGAAGAGGTCGCGCGCTTCCTGCAGGACAACCCCGCCTTCTTCCAGCAACACCCGGGCCTGTTGACGGACCTGCTGCTGCCGGACCCGCACCAGGGCAATGCGGTCTCGCTGATCGAGCGCCAAGCGCTGCTGCTGCGCGAGCGGGTCAAGGTGCTGGAGGCGCGCCTTGCGGAGCTTATCCGCATCGGCCGCGACAACGACGCTCTGGCGCGCAACCTGGTCGACTGGACCCGGGCCCTGCTGGAAGAGCCCGACCGCGGCCGGCGGGCGCCGCTAGCCGTCGCGGAACTCCAGCGGATCTTCGCCATACCGTTGGCCGAGATCCGAACCTGGAGCGAAGCGCCGGGCGAACACGATGCCCAAGCGGCGCGGCTGGTTTCCTCGCTCCACGCTCCGGTCTGTGGTTGCGACATCGACCTGACGCCCTTCCGCGGGCTGGCCGAGGTCTGGAGCGAGGTGCGCAGCGTGGCGCTCGTGCCGCTGCGTCGCGCCGGGCAGCGCGAGGCTTTCGGGCTGCTTGCGCTCGGCTCGTCGGATCCGGCCCGCTTCGAGGCCACGCTGGGCACCGCCGTGCTCGCGCGCATCGGCGAGCTTGCCAGCGCGGCTCTGGCGCCGCTGCACAGCGGCACACAAGAGAGCGCACCGATGACCCTGCGCTAATCCCTGCCGCATCCATGTCCGCGATTGCGACCTTGCTGCTCAAGCCCGGCAAGGAGCGCTCCCTTGCCCGCCGCCACCCCTGGGTCTACGCCGGCGCCGTTGCCAGCGTCACCGGCGCGCCGGGCAACGGTGCGCTGGTGGCCGTGCGCGCCAGCGACCAGCGCTTCCTCGCCTGGGCAGCCTACTCGCCGGGGTCGACCATCCGCGCGCGCTGCTGGAGTTTCGCCGAGGCCGATCGGATCAATGCCGACTGGCTCGCGGCGCGGGTCGACGCGGCGGTTGCCCGACGCCGGGAACTGCACGAGAGCACCGATGCCCTGCGCCTGGTGTTCGGCGAGGCCGACGGCCTGCCCGGACTGGTCGTCGATCGCTACGGCGATTACCTGGTAGTGCAGCTGCAGGCCGCCGGGGTCGATGCGCACCGCGAGCTGCTGCTCGATACCCTGTGTCGCGCCACGGCCTGTCCGAACGTCTTTGATCGTTCCGACCCCGCGCTGCGCGCGCGCGAAGGGCTCGACGAGCGCGGCGGGGTGTTGCGCGGCGCGGCGCCGGCCGAACATGTCCCGATCCGGGAGCTCGCGCTCCGGTACCGGGTGGACCTGCGCCGCGGGCACAAGACCGGGTTCTACATCGATCAGCGGGACAATCGCCGGCTCGCCGGCGAACTGGTACCGCGCTTGCGCCGCAGCCTGGGCCGCGCGCCGCGAGTACTGAACTGCTTTTGCTACACCGGGGGCTTCGGTATCGCGGCTGCCTGCGCTGGGGCCGAGGCAGTCGTCTCGATCGACTCCTCGGCCGAGGCGCTCGAGCTGGCCCGAGGCAATGCGGCGCTCAATGGCCTGGTGACACAGGCCGGTGCCGTGGCCCCGGTGCGGCTGGACTGGCGCTGCGCCGACGTTTTCGAGCAGCTGCGGACATTGCGTGCCGAGGGCCAGCGTTTTGACCTGATCGTGCTCGATCCGCCGAAGTTTGCCACCAACCAGCACCAGGTCGAACGCGCGGCCCGCGCCTACAAGGACATCAACCTCGGCGCCCTGCGCCTGCTCGAGCCCGGCGGCGCACTGATGAGTTTTTCCTGTTCTGGGGCGATCGACGTCGCGCTGTTCCAGAAGATCGTCGCCGGCGCGGTGGTCGACGCGCAGGCCGACTGCTACCTGCGCGCTCGACTGGCAGCCGGCGCGGATCACCCCACGCTGATGACCCACCCCGAAGGCGAGTATCTCAAGGGCCTGTTGCTCGAGCGCGCGTGAGAGGCCAGCGGCGGCCCGTTCAAAACAGGACCGCGTGCGCGTCGTGGGCGGCGAGCGCGAGGAACCCGGCCAGGCCGAGATACGCCATGCCGTAGCGCCAGCGTACCGCGCTGCCCACCTCGTAGTAGCCCTGTGCCTCGAGCGCGCTCGGTTCGCGGCGCCAGGCGGCCAGCAGCTGCGGCGCGGCGACCCAAGCCACGACCAGCAGCATCGCCAGCAGCAGATAACTCGGGCGGTAGAGCAACAGCGCCAGCAGTACCGGCACTCCGAGCAGCCAGATCCTCGGGCCGAGCACGGCCGTAATGTGGCCGCCATCAAAGGGCGGGATCGGGATCAGGTTGAACAGGTTCAGGTAAAAACCGTAGTAGGCGATCGACACCAGCAGCGCCGAGTCCCGATGCAGACCAAGATAGAAGACGAGCACGGCGGCCACGGTCCCGAGCAGCGGCCCGCCAAGCCCGACGTAAGCCTCCGTCTCGGCGTCGTGCGGCCGGCCCTTGAGCTGCACCCAGGCGCCGACAAAGGGGATGAACATCGGCAGGCCGACATCGAGCCCGCGGCGGCGCGCCGCGAGGTAGTGCCCGAGCTCGTGGCACAGGAGCATCAGCACGAATCCGAGCGCGTTCCAAGCGCCGAAGACCAGCGCAAAGACCAGGACGGACAGCAGCATGGTGGCGCCGGTGGCCGCGAGTTCGGCGAACTTGGCGCTGGCAAACCACCGGGCCAGGAGCTTGAACATGCCGCCTTCCCAAGCAAAGCCGCGGGACGCGCCCGAGGCGCGCGTCCCGTCCGGACTAGAGGCGGCGATTGTATCGGCACCGGGCTCCATGTCCCGGTCGGGGCGAGCGCGGCAGGGGCCGGCCGACGCCATTCGCCGCCGGGGAATTTGGTCTACACTTCGCGCCCCGCAATTTTTCGGTGGTGGGTGTGGGCAGCGGCGGCACAGGGCACCGGCGCGGCCCGGGTACGGGAAGCACGGCCAGGCCCGGACGGCGGGATTGCCGGGCCCTAGGGGCAGGCAGACAGGGGTGCAGAGGTGGACAAGCGGTGAATACGCCAAGCAAGGACGAACAGATACCCGTCACCGTATTGACGGGGTTCCTGGGCGCCGGGAAGACGACGCTGCTCAATCGCATCCTGGCCGAAGAGCACGGGCACCGCATCGCGGTCATCGAAAACGAGTTCGGACCGGCGGGCGTGGACAACGATTTGCTGGTCCACGATGCGCAAGAGCAGATCGTCGAAATGAACAACGGCTGCGTCTGCTGCACCGTGCGTGGCGACCTGGCCCGAATTCTCACCGACTTGCGGCAAAAGCGTGATGCCGGGCGCATCGACTTTGAGCGCGTCATCATCGAGACCACCGGGATGGCCAACCCCGGCCCGGTGACGCAGACGTTCTTCGTCGACGAGGACGTCGGCCGCAGTTACCGGATCGACGGCGTCATCACGGTGGTCGATGCCAAGCACGGGCACGCGACGCTCGACCGCCAACCGGAAGCACAGAACCAGGTCGGGTTCGCCGACCGGATACTGCTGTCCAAGAGCGACCTGGTCGACGCTGCGGAAGTGCGTTCGCTGCGCGAGCGGCTGGTCCGCATGAATCCGCGGGCGCCGATCCGCAGCGTGCACATGGGACAGGTCGCGGTGGGCGAAGTCCTCGACATCGGCGGCTTCAACCTTGACTCGGTGCTCGAGATCGATCCCGATTTCCTGGCGGCCGAGCATCCGGATGCGGCCCGGGCTCGCGCAAGGCAGCCGCCGACCGGGGAAGTTGCCGACCATGATCACGAGCACGACCATGACGGCGAGCACTCCTGCCCGAGCTGCGAGCACGGCGCGGAGCACGAACACGGCAATGGCCATCATCACCATGTTCATGATGACGCCATCAAGGCGTTCGTTTTCCAGTCCGGGCGCCCGTTCGATGCGCGGCGCCTGGAGGAAACGATGAGCGCGTTGGTCCAGGTTTACGGACCCGACCTGCTTCGGTATAAAGGCGTGCTTTTCGTGCGCGGCTCCGGGCGGCGCATGATCCTACAGGGGGTGCACATGTTGATGGGCGTCGAGCCCGGGCGCAGCTGGGAGCGCCGCGACACGCCCTCGAACAAAATGGTCTTCATCGGGCGCAATCTGCCCCAGGAGATTTTCCTGCAGGGGCTCGAGTCGTGCCTGATACGTTGAACAATGAAGGAAAATGGTCTGAGCGGAGCAGCCGTCGGCTCTTGCGAGGCTCTATCGGTTTGCGGTAGGAAAGGTTGATCCATGGCAACGAAACCCAAGGCCCCGGCCAAGACTTCGGGCGCGCCCAAGGGCGCAAGCAAGACCAAGCCCAAGGCGGCAAGCAAGCCAGCCGGCAAGCCGGTCAAGAGCGCCGTGCACAAGAAGGCCGCCAAGCCGGCAGCGCCGGCGGCCGCAAAAAAGATCTCGGGCGCGCGCGCTCCGGCTCCCAAGGCCGCCAAGGCAAGCAAGCCGGCCGGCAANNGGCCGCCGCCAAGTCATCGGCGGCCGCGAGCGGCGCGAGCCGCGCCGCGGCCGGCAAGTCGGCGGCAGCGGGCAGGTCGGGGGCGAAGGGGAGCCCTGGGCTTGCGGCGGTGCCGGCGCAGGGGGCCAACGGCATGGCGGGCGCGGCAACGATGGCGTCCCTGCCGCTGCCCAAGCCCGCGGCGCGGCCGGCCCAGGTTGTCAGCCCCAAGGATTTGGCCTCGGCGCACGAATACCTGCTCAGTCGCTCTGCCAGCCGCAGCGAGGCTCCGGTGCTGGTCGACGGCAAGCCGCTGCTGACCGAGGAGCAGCTGCTGGCGATGGCCGAGTCCCAGTACATGAACGCCGATCAGCTGGCGTTCTTCCGTTATCGCCTGCAGCAGATGGAGCGCGAGCTGCTGAGCAACGCCGATGAGACGACCGAGCACCTGCGCGAGACCGTCATCGTTCCCGATCCGGCCGACCGCGCCACGATCGAGGAGGAGCACGCGCTGGAATTGCGCACCCGCGATCGCGAGCGCAAGCTCCTTAAGAAGGTGCAAGCCTCGCTGCAGCAGATCGAGGCTGGGGAGTACGGGTTTTGCGAGGAGACCGGCGATCCGATCGGCATCCCGCGGTTGCTCGCGCGTCCCACCGCGACGCTGAGCCTGGAAGCCCAGCAGCGCCGGGAAATCAAGCAAAAACTCTTCGGCGACTAAGGCTCGCCGGCCCCGGCCAAGACGGCTGGCGCAGCGCGCGACCGGCCACGCTCGGTGGGCCGGCCGTGGCGCGCTCGCGGCTTAGTCGTGGCTCTCGGAGGCGGCGACCTTGTCGTGCGGCTTGGCCGTCTCCACCGGGATGCCCTTGAAGAAGTGCATCGCCTGCTGCAGCTGAAAGTCCTCGGCGCTGCCGAACTCGTAGCGATGAACCGTCAGCGGGGCATGCGCTTCCGGCTCCGGCGCGGCCTTGTCCGCGGGAGCCTTTTCGGCCCCCTTGTCGCCGCCGGCAGCGTTGGCGGTGTTGTTGACCAGGTGGTGGGCCAGATCGGCTTCGCGCACGCTCAGTCCCGCGAAATTCCCCTCGGCGGTGTCGTCGACCAGCAGGTCGGGAACGATGCCCTGCGCCTGTATCGAGCGCCCGTTGGGCGTGAAGTAGCGGGCCGTAGTCAGCTTGATCGCCGCCGGGTTGTCCCGGTCGTTGCGGATCTGAATCACGCTTTGCACCGAGCCCTTGCCAAAGGTCTGGGTGCCTATCAGCTCCGCGCGCTTGTGGTCCTGCAAGGCCCCGGCAACGATCTCCGAAGCCGACGCGCTGGCACCGTTGACCAGCACTACCAGCGGTACGGTCTTGACCTCGGACGGCAAGTGCGCGAGCGGGTCATCGCTGCCGCCGCGCAAGTAGTCCGACGGCGCCGCCACAAAGCGCCGGTGCGCGTCCTCGGTGCGCCCCTCGGTGGAAACGACCGTCGCGTCGCGCGGCAGGAATACCGCGGAAACCCCTACCGCGCCATTGAGCACGCCACCCGGGTCGTTGCGCAGGTCCAGCACCAGGCCCTTCAACGGTCCCGACTTGTACAACTCGGTGATCTGCTTTACCAGGTCCTCGGTCGTGCGGTCCTGGAACTGGGTGATGCGGACGAACCCGTAGCCCGGTTCGATCAAGTGCGCCTTAACCGACTGCACGCGGATGATGTCACGGATGATCTTCACCTCGATAGGCAGCGCCTCCCCCTTGCGCGCGAGCGTCAACGCGATGGGGGTCTGGGGCTTACCACGCATGAGCTTAATGGCATCGGCCAGGCTCATGCCGCGCGTGAATTTGTCGTCGATCTTGATGATGAGGTCGCCGGCGCGTATCCCCGCGCGAGCCGCCGGCGTATCGTCGATCGGGGCGATAACCTTGATGGCTCCGTCTTCGGACCCGACCTCGATTCCCAGGCCGCCGAATTCGCCCTGCGTGCCGATCTGCAGATCGCGATAGGCATCGCCATCGAGGAACGCCGAATGCGGGTCCAGACCCGCCAGCATCCCGGAGATCGCCTCCTGCATGAGCTTCTTGTCTTCGACCGGCTCGACGTAGTTGGCCTTGATGGCGCCGAACACGTCGGTGAATTCCCGAATTTCGTCGACCGGGATCGGAAAGCGGTTATCGCGAAACGCGTACGCCGTCACCCCGTAGCTGATCGACACCCCGGCGATCAAACCAATTCCGATCAATCCCCAACTGCGCAAACGCCCGCTCATCGAACCTCCAACCGCATCGTCCCGCCGCCTTGCCCGACCCGGGCAATTGCAAGCGCCACCTTACCGCGCCACGGCCCACGCAAGTGGGTCGAATGGGCGACCTTGGAACCTCATTTCGAAGTATAGGCCCGATTGCGCGTTGCCTCCGGTGCTGCCGACCGCGGCAATGACCTCGTCGGCTTCGACCTCATCGCCCACCCCGCGCAGCAGGGTTTCATTGTCAGCATAAACCGACAGGAAACCCTCGCCGTGGTCGACAATCATCAGGTTGCCGAACCCTCGCAGCCAGTCGGCAAAGACCACCCTGCCGGCGGCCACGGCATGCACCGGGCTGCCGGCATCGGCGCGGATGAACAACCCCTTCCAGGGCGGCGCTCCGGCCTGCGGCTGGCCGTCCTCGGTCAGGCGCGCGGCACCGTAGCGGGAGCCGATCTGTCCCTGCACCGGCAGCACGAGCTTACCGCGCAAGTGCGCAAACCGCGTGCTCGCCGGCGGTTCAAAGCGGTCCGGTTCGCGCTTGGCAAGAACTCTCTCGTCCCCGGCGCCCGCCCGGCTCTCGGCCGGCGACTTCGCGCGAGCAGCCGCATGGCGGCGCGCCTGGTCCGCCAGGACCTTGCCAATCTGGTCTATCAACGTCGCCAAGCGAGTATCGTCGCGCTCGAGGTTGGCCACGGACTGCCGCTGGTTGGCAATCTCGTGCGCCAGTCGCGCGAGCGTCGCCCGACGCGACGCCTCCTGCTGCAGCAGCTGGGCGCGGCTGGTGCGCTCGTCGGCAACGATCTTCTCCAGCTCCGCGCTGCGCTGCACCGATTCGGACTCGAGCGCCGCGAGCTCGGTGCGACGATCGAGCAGCTCGCCGATGCGATGCAGGCGTTCGCGCACCACCACGTCCAGGTACGCGCTGTCGTCCCGGTCGCGCTGCGCCTGTCCCGGATCGACCAGCTCCTCGAGCTGCGGTCGGCGCAGCAGCACGAACTGCGAGCGCAAGGCCAGACCAAGGCGTGACGCGTGCGTGCTTTGCGCCGCCGCGGCGTCGCGCTGACGCGCCTGCAACTCTGCGATGCGTTGCTCGACCTGGCGTCGCGCGGCGGCCAACTGCTGCAGATGGCGGTTTGCCGCCGAGATCGCCGATTCCGACACGGCCAGCGCATCGGCGGCTTCGGAGTGCGCCGCCTCGGCCGAGGCCAGGGACTTCTTGAGCTGGGCGAGCTTGGCCTTTAGCTCGCGCTGCTCGGCCTGCAGCTCGCGCTGGCGCCGCGGCGAGGCCGCTGCCGCGCTGGCGCTCTTGCTCGCACCCGGATCCGGTCGCCGGGTCCCCGCCGCCGGCTTGCTCTCGCTGCGCGAGGGCTTGGACGCCGGGTTGCGCACGCCAGCCGCGTCGGACTCCTGGGCCAGGGCGGCCGCGTTGCCCAGTACCGCTGCCAAGACCGCACCGGCGATGGCCCCGCGCAGCGCCACCGCAGGGGTGCACGCGCCGCCGGGAACCGGCGCCAGGCGTGGCTTCAACGAGCCGCTGCCCGCCCTTGCGCGGCCACCGCCGCCGTGGCGCGGGCGATTTCTTCCGGGTCGCCCAGGTAGTAGTGGCGCAGCGGCCGCAAGGCCTCGTCGAGCTCGTACACCAGGGGCCGGCCCGTGGGAATGTTCAACTCCACGATCTGCTCATCGGAGATGCCGTCCAGGTGCTTGATCAGGGCGCGCAGCGAGTTGCCGTGCGCAACCACGATGACGCGGCGCCCGCGCCGCAGCGCCGGGGCGATCGAGTCGCTCCAGAACGGAATCACGCGCACCACCGTGTCTTTTAGGCATTCCGTCAGGGGAATCTGTTCGGGCTTGAGGTTGTGGTAGCGCGGGTCGTTGCCGGGCCATCGCGGATCGTCCTGTTGCAGCGGGTCGGGAGCGATCGCGAAGGCGCGGCGCCACAACAGCACCTGCTGCTCGCCGAAGCGGGCCGCGGTCTGCGCCTTGTCGAGCCCCTGCAGGGCCCCGTAATGGCGCTCGTTCAGGCGCCAGCTATGGACCACGGGAATCCACATCTGGTCGAGCGCATCGAGCGCCAGCCACAGGGTGCGGATCGCCCGGCGCAGCACCGAGGTGTAGGCCAGGTCAAAGGTGTAGCCCGAGCGCAGCAGCAGTTCACCGGCGGCACGCGCCTCGGCGCAACCGGTCTCCGTCAAATCGACGTCGGTCCAGCCGGTGAACCGGTTTTCCCGGTTCCATAGGCTTTCTCCATGGCGCAACAGCACGAGTTTTTGGATGCTCATCGTCACTTCCCGACCGCGCGGCGACCCGGTGGGATGCCCGTGGCCCGACCCGCGCGAAGGTTAATCCCCGCCATTCTATAATCCTCTTCCCTGCACCTCCGCCGGCCAAGCGCAGAGGCGCGCCGGCGGGCATCGATGCGCGGCCGGTATTGCGGCACCACGCCGCGCACAGACGAGCAACATGAAATTCGTAGTCGAGAATATCGCACTGATCGCCATAGCCCTGGTAAGCGGCGGCCTGCTGGTCTGGCCGCTGCTGCGCGCGCGCGCGGGCGGCCCGAGCCTTGGCACCCTGGCGGCAACGCAATTGATGAATTCGCGCGACGTGCAGATCGTGGACGTGCGGGCGGCTGCCGAATTCGGTGCCGGCTCGCTCCCGAACGCGAAGAACCTGCCGCTGCCCGAGGTCGCGCAGCGGGCTGCGGAACTGCGCAAGGACCGGCCGGTAATCGTGGTGTGCGAATTCGGGCGCCGCGCGTCGCTGGCCGCGGTCAAGCTGCGGTCGGCGGGCATCAGCGAGGTCTATATTCTTGCCGGCGGGCTCAATGCTTGGCGCGCGGCCGGCCTGCCGTTAGCGCGCTAGCAACGAAGAGCATGAGCGCACGGGTTCGCATGTACAGCAGCGGGTATTGCGCGTTTTGCCGGCGGGCGGAAGCCTTGCTCGCGGCACGCGGAGTCAAGCACATCGAGACCTTGCGAGTGGACCGGGATCCGCAACTGCGTGCCGAAATGGTGCGGGCGACGGGGCGACGCACGGTGCCGCAGATCTTTATCGACGAGCGCCATGTTGGCGGCTACGAGGATCTGGCGGCGCTCGATCGCGATGGCTCCCTGGCCGCGCTGCTGGCGAACTAGGTCGCGGCCGGGCCGAGGCACCGCCGAAGCGGATTTTTCCGATCTGTCCCGCGCCCTGCGTCGGGAACCATCACTGCACCGAGGCAATTCATGACGAGCGAAACGAACAGCGCCAACCCCAATCCGACCGCCACGCAGTCGCCGGTCTTTCAGTTGCAGCGCGTCTATCTGAAGGATGCCTCGCTGGAGATGCCCCATGCGCCGCAGATCTTTCTCGAGCAAGGATCGCCGCAAATTGAGGTGCAACTCGACGTCAACCACGACAGCGTCGTGGAGGGCGTCGTCGAGGTGGTGGTTCGCGTCACGGTGACAGCGCGCATGGGCGAGAAGGTGCTGTTCCTGGTGGAGGCCAAGCAGGCCGGGATTTTCGAGCTGCGCGGGATCCCGGAGCAGCAGCTTGCGCCCGTGCTGGGCATCGTTTGCCCCGGCATCATCTATCCGTACCTGCGCGCCAACGTCGCCGACCTGCTGACCCGCACGGGCTTGCCGCCGATTCACCTTGCCGAGATCAACTTCGAGGCCCTGTACCAGCAAAAGGCCAGCCAGAACGCCTCCGGGGCCTCCGGCCTGATCATTCCTCCGTCCTCGCAGACCCGACAGTAGCCACGAGCGAGGCGCCCGCGGCGGATCGGCCACCATTATCGTGCGCATTACCATCCTCGGCGCCGGTGCGTGGGGAACCGCGCTCGCCATCGCGCTCACGGCGCGCCATGCCACCGTGCTCTGGTCGCGCAGCGAAGAACAGGCCGCGCGGATGGACCAGACGCGCTGCAACGATCGCTACCTGCCGGGACGGGCGCTGCCCGCCGACCTGCGCGTCACCCCGGACCTGGAGCTGGCGCTGGCGCACGCGGCCGACGGCCTGCTGCTGCTGGCCATACCCATCGCCTCGCTGCGACCCCTGGTGCGGCAACTGCAGCAGCGGTCCTTTGCCGGCCCTTGCGCCTGGCTCTGCAAGGGCCTGGAGCGCGATACCGGGATGCTGGCGCACCAGATCATGGCCAGCGAATTGCCGCGCAGCGCGGCCGGCCCGCTGTCTGGGCCCAGCTTTGCCGAGGAGGTTGCGCAAGGACTGCCGACCGCACTGGTGGTTGCCGGCGCAAAGGAGCTGTGCGAACGGGTTACCGCCGGCGTGCACGGGGGCAACCTGCGCGTTTACTCGACCGACGACGTCGTCGGCGTCGAGGTCGGGGGCGCCGTCAAGAATGTCATGGCCATCGCCACCGGCATCGCCGACGCGCTGCACCTGGGACACAATGCCCGGGCGGCGCTGATCACCCGGGGCCTGACCGAGACTCGCCGCTTCGGCGAGGCGCTGGGCGCGCGCGCCGAGACCTTCATGGGCCTGACGGGCTTGGGCGACTTGATACTGACCGCGACCGGCGATCCGTCGCGCAATCGGCGCATCGGTCTGGCCCTGGGCAGTGGGATTGCCCTGGCGAAGGCGATCGCCGAACTGGGACATGTCGCCGAGGGCGTTTGGTCGGCGCCGGCCATCGTGGCGCGCGCCCACGCGCTGCACATCGAGATGCCGATCAGCGAAGCGGTGTGCGCGGTACTCGAGGGTACGGCCAGCGCGCGCGACGCGGTCGAACGGCTGCTGTCGCGCGACCCGCGCGCCGAGCGAAGCTGAGGCCCCCGTGAACGCAGCCGCGGCGATCGCGTCGAGCCGAGCGGAGCATCGAGCGTGAAGCCGCGCCGCATCGTCATCGGTGGGGCCGTTCTTGCGCTGCTGGTGGCGCTGGGGTGCTGGCTCCTTTGGCCGTCAGCGCCCCCCACCCTGTCGCTGCCTGATGGTCAGTCGCTCGACGTTGCGCAGCTCGAGGAACTCACGCCGCTGCCGGAGTTCTCGCTCGAGCGCAAGGGACCGCCGCTCACGGCGGCCGACCTGCGCGGGCGCTGGTCGTTTGTCTACTTTGGCTACACCAACTGTCCCGATGCCTGCCCGGCGACCCTTGGCATGCTGAGCCACGTACAGGAGGGGCTGCAGTCGCAGGGGCTCGCGCCGCCGCGTATCGTTTTCGTCTCGCTCGATCCCCGGCGCGACACGCCCGAACTATTGCATCGATACCTCGCGGAGTTCGGGCCGGAGGCAATCGGAGCGACCGGCAGCGATGCGGCACTGCGCGGGCTCGTTACCTTCTTCGGCGTCACGTTCGAGCGCAAGGACCAGACCGACAAGACCAATTACACGATCGACCACACGACCAACTTCTTCCTCGTCACTCCTGACGGCCGCTGGCTAGCCACCTTTGCGCCGGCCGACGACGCGGAGTCCGTGCTGGAAGACACCCTCAAGCTGATGCGCATGCCCCTGCCCTAGCGCGTCTTCGGCCGGTGCGCAGCTCGCCGGCACCGGCGCCCGCCTCAGGCGCCACCGCCGGCCAGCGTGCGCTTGACCATTCTTGCCAAGGTCCGCGCCTTCTGCGCCAGTGGAAAGCGCGCGAAGTTAGTGCGGATCGCCCCCCGGGTGAATGCGGTGGCCTTGGAGTAGTCGATGGCGACCTCGACGATCACCGGCCGGTGCCCGGCCGCGAGCTTGCGCGCCTGGGAAATCCCCTCCGCCAGGGCCGCGTCGGCGGCGATCGGCACCCACGCCGCACCGGTGGCTGCCGCCAGGGCCTGGAGGTCGATCTCCCCGATCTTGGTGCAGGGTGCGCGGCGGTAGGGCAGGCGCTGCGCCTGCGCGATCTGCGCGAGTTCCCCGTCGCAGAATACGTAGTAGACGATGCCCAGCTGCAAGGTCGCCGCGGTGACGATCTCCATGCACGTCATCAGGAACGCCCCGTCGCCGACGATCGCGATCGTCTCCCGCCCGGGTTGCGCCAGCTGCGCCCCCATCGCCGCGGGTACTGCATAGCCCATGGCGTTGAAGTCGGTCGGCACGATCAGCTTGCCGCCGGCGGCAATGGAGAACAGCTCCGCGGTCAGATAGGTGTGGTTGCCATCGTCGACGGCGACGATCGCATCGGGCGCCGTTTGCCGGCGCAACTCGGCGAAGAACCGCGCCGGATTGACGCGGCCACGGCTATCGTGCGCGATCCATGCCCGGTGGTAGGCCGCCTTGTCGGCGGCGAGTTGCCCCGCCACGCCGCGCCCGCCGCGCGGCGCCGGCCGGCGCTCGAGTTCCCGCAGCAGGCTCTCCATGACCAGCGTCGCGTCGCCGGCGAGCGTGACCGCAGCCGGATAGTTGGCGTGGAACACGGCCGGATTGATGTCGGCATGGATCAGCTGCGGCGGCACGCGAACCCCGTAGCTGCCCGTGGCGATCTCGGCAAAGCGCGTGCCAACCGCGAGCAGGCAGTCGCAATCGGCGAACGCGTTGCGCGCCGCCGGCACGGCCGAGCGGCCGAAACCAAAACCGGCATGCAAGGGATGGTCGTGGGCGAAGCTCGATAGGCCCTGCAGCGTCGTGGCGACCGGCGCCTCGATGCGCTCGGCAATCGTGGCCAGCACCTGCGCGGCGCCGCGCCCGCCCCAGCCAACAAAGATGCCCGGCCGGCGCGCTGCGCACAGCAGTTGCGCCGCCTGCTGTATCGCGGCGGCGTCCTCGAAGGCCGGCGGTTGCGGCCGTACCCAGGTCGGCAAGCCCCCGGCTTCGCCGGGGAACAGCAGCACATCCAAGGGCAGTTCGACCAAGACCGGACCGGGTTCGCCCGCGAGCGCAATGCGCACGGCCTCGAAGATCGTCGGTACGACGTCCTGCGTGCGCAAGACCCGGAAGGCCGCCTTGGTAAGGGCCTTGGCAATTTCGAGCTGATCGATGTCATGGAGCTGGTAGCGGTGCCCGGTATCGCGCCGGATCCCGCCGGTCAGGACCAACATCGGGACGCCCGCCAGCATGGCCTCGCCGATTCCCGACGCGGCATGGGTCAGCCCCGCCGCCGGGACCAGGGCCAGCGCACCGATCGTGGCGCCATCGGCAACGCGACTGACGGCATCGGCGGCGAATGCGCCGCACGCCTCGTGCGTCACCAGAATGGGCGTGATCGTCGCCGATTCGTCGAGCTCGTCGTAGAGCTCGGTAGTGTGGACGCCCGGAATGCCGAAGGTCCAGCGAACGCCGACCTGTTCGAGGGCGTACCTTGCCAGCCAAGCGCCGGTCTTTTTCATTGTCCCGTCAACCCGCAACATCGTGCGCCGCATCGAGCGCGATGCCCCGTGCCGCCCTGCGGGCCGAATAGATGCAGCCACCCAGGAACGTCCCCTCCAGGGCACGCTTGCCGTTCATCCCGCCGCCGCCAAATCCCGCCGCCTCGCCGGCGGCGTACAGGCCGGCAATCGGCTGTCCGGCCGGATCGATTACCCGCCCGTCGAGATCCGTGCCGATCCCGCCGAGGGACTTGCGGCTGAGGATGCGCTCGCGCACGGCAATCAGCGGACCGGCGGCCGGGTCGAGCATCGGCCGCGGTCTTGCCGTGCGCCATCGATCGCCCCTCCAGCGCCGCGCCAGGCGGATGTTTTCCCATTGCGTGTCGCCCCCGGCCGGCCCCCGGCGCCGCGCGGCCTCGAATGCCCGCAGCGCCTGCTCGACCGACTCCAACCGCACCGGCTCGGCCTTGGCGTCGGCCAGCGGCTCCAGCAGCGCGTTCATGCGCTGCACGAGCAAGCCCAGCGTATCGGCAACCACGAAATCCGGGCAACGCGTCGTCATCGTGTCAACCAACCAGCGATTGCCAAATAGCATATCGCGCAAAAACGCCAGGGGCCGGCGCTCCCGGATCGCCGGGTTGAGCTCGGCGCCGGAAACCGCCAGCTCGCGCAGCGCGATGCGCCGATTCATGATCTGCCAGGAAAAGCCGCCGCTGCCGGCGATGCGCGCCACCTGCTCGCTCGTGTCCCAGCCCGCAAGCAGCGGCGGCTCGAATCGGCGCCCCTGCGCGTCCAACCACAGGGCGCTGCGCGGCGGCACGAGCGACAGGCCATGATCGGCCTGGCGCGGCTGCCAGTGGCGCACGCCGGCCGCGTAGTTCCACATCCGTTGCAGGTTGCTCACCTGCGCGCCAACCGCGATGCACGCGCCATGCAGGCGGCCGTCGCCGAATCGATGCGAGCCGATGAGCAGGTCGCGCGGTGCCGGGCCCAGCTCCGGCGGCCAAAACGAGCGCACCAGTGCCGGATCACCCGCGATGCCGCCCGCGGCCACCAGCACGGCCGGGCCGTGCAGCTCGAAGCCCTGGCCGTCGGCCTCGCGCACGCCGGCCACGCCCACTACCCTCGCCCCGTCGACCAGCAGGCGTTCCACGCGATGCGCAAAGTGCAGCTCGAGGCGGTCCGCGTGCCCCCGCAAGCGCTCGATCAGGCGCTGCACCAGCGTCTGTCCGGTGCCCCAGACGATGTGCCAGCGCGCAACGCTGTTGCCACGACGCTCCGGCCACTGCGGCACCGGCAGAAAGCGCAGGCCGAGCGCGCACAGCCAGTCGAATACTTCCTGCCGGCACTCGTGCACGTAGGCTTCGGCCCAGCGGTACGGCCACCCATCCTGCGGCGTCAATTCGCCAAAGCGCAGCCAGTCGGCCAGTGCCAGCGCGGTGCTGTCGCGGATCCCGTTGCGCCGCTGGATCGGCGTATCGACCACGAAAATGCCACCGAAGCTCTCCCGGGCCTGGCCGCCGAAATTGGCCCGCACATCGCGGTCGAGCAGCACCACGCTGCGCCCGCGCTGCAGCAGCTCGAGCGCCGCAACGATGCCGGCAATTCCTCCGCCAACAACGATGGTCGAGTCAGGCAGGCGCGCGCGCATGCGGTTTCCCCGTGCCAGGAAGTCAAGGCTGCGCAGACGGGCCCGTGCGATCGCGCCCGCTTGCGAACAACCAGCCGGCCGGCGGCTTCTGGTTACCAGGCCGCCGAAACTGGAATAATGTCCTCATTCGCTTCCCCCCTCTGTCAGCGAGCCGACATTGCCTGCCTCCTCCCCAGCCGCCAAACCCTCGCCGGACGCCGCGTACGCGATCGCCCGGGCGGTGCTGGAGACGGGCACGTGGTACCGCGCGCTTCCGGCCGAGCTTCGCCACTGGCTGCTGCAAAACGCCGTGGCTCGTCCCCTGCAGGCCGACGAGCGCCTCTTCTCGCGGGGCGACCCGCCTTGCGGTCTGTACGCAGTCGTGCAGGGCGCGGTGCGCGTTACCGGCGTGTCCGCCGAGGGCAAGGAGGCACTGCTCACCCTGATGGAGCCGCCCCATTGGTTCGGAGAAATCGCGCTCTTCGATGGTCTGCCCAGGACCCACGATGCGCTCGCCGACACTTGCTCGCTGGTGCTGCAGGTGCCGCAAGCGGCACTGCATCGCTTGCTCGCCGACCAGCCCCAGCGCTGGCACGACTTCGGCATGCTCCTGGCGCACAAGCTGCGGCTGGCGTTCGTGGCGATGGAGGAGACCGCACTGCTGCCGGCCGCCGTGCGCCTCGCGCGCCGGCTGCTGCTGATCGCGGCCGGCTATGGCGAGCGCCCGCCGGGCGAGCGCAGGCTGATCGCCGTTCGACAGGAGCAGCTGGCGATGATGCTGTCGCTGTCCCGGCAGACCACCAACCAGATCCTGCGCGACCTGGAGGAGCGCGGCATTGCCCACCTCACGCGCGGCGAGATCGAGATCTTGAACTTCGAGCAATTGCGCGCCGCGGCAACGCAGTAGCGACGGCGGCCAGCCTCCCGTCGCCGCGCGCGCCGGCAATCGACCCTTAGCGCGCGCCGGCAAATCCCGCTTGGCGCCAGGCCTCGTACACGACCACGGCCACCGCATTGGACAGGTTCAAACTGCGGTTACCGGGGCGCATCGGCAGCACCAGGTGGCGAACGGGCGCAACGGCCGCGCGCAGCTGCTCCGGCAGCCCGCCGGTCTCCGACCCGAAGACGAACCAGTCGCCACCGCGATAGGCCAGATCCGCGTAGGAACGGCTGGCGCGTGTAGTGAAGGCGAACACGCGCTCCGGATCGGGGGCCTCGGCGCGACGCCAGTCGTCGATGCTCGCGTGCACGCGCACCGCGGCGAACTCGTGATAGTCCAGGCCGGCCCGGCGCATCTTGGCGTGGTCGAGCGCAAAGCCCAGCGGCCCGACCAGATGGAGCTGCGCCCCGGTGTTGGCGCACAGGCGGATGACGTTGCCCGTGTTGGGCGGTATCTGCGGTTCGACCAGGACGACATGGAACATGGCGCTGCGATTATGGCGCCTGACCGGCAGCGTGCGGTTGCTACCGACCGGCTGCGCATCGCGCCCGGCGGCGGCCGTGGATCCGCCCCAGCCTATACTGCGCCTCTTCGTCCCGGCGCTACCAGCAACGGCTGCCTTGATTCCGACGCGCGTCGACGCCAGCATTGCAACCGTCCGGCGCCAGTTCGAGATGCGGGCTGCGCGCTTTGCGGTCCACGATGCCATCGTGCGCGAGGTCTCGGCACGCATGCTCGGGCGGCTCTCCTGCGTGCGCCATCGCGTCACCCGCCTGGTGGACCTGGGCTGCGGACGCGGCGCCTGCCGCGCGCCGCTGCAGCGGCAGTTCCCCGATGCCCAGTGGCTGGGCGTTGACCTGTCGCCGGCCATGCTGCGCGGGGCGGTCGGCACGAGCGCCTGGTGGCAGCGCTGGGGAGCCGGGCTGGCGCGCGACCGCAAGGCGCTGCGCATCTGCGCCAGCGCCGAGCGCCTGCCGCTGGCCGAGGCCTCGGTCGACCTGGTGTTCTCCAACCTGATGCTGCACTGGCACCCGGCACCGCACCAGGTCATCGCCGAGATCGCACGGGTGCTGCGCACCGGCGGGTTGGTGATGTTCAGCAGCTTCGGCCCCGATACCTGGAAGGAGCTGCGGGCCGCGTGTCAGGCGACCCTGCCCGACGTGCGGCCCATGCCCTTCGTCGACATGCACGACTTCGGCGACATGCTCGTCGCAGCGGGCTTCGAGGCGCCAGTGATGGAAGCCGACGTCTTGCAGCTGACCTTTGGCGATGCCCGCGCCCTGCTCGCCGAAGCGCGCGCACTGGGCGGCAATCCGCGCGCCGACCGGGCGCGCGGATTGGTCTCGGGCGCACGGGCGCGATCCTTGCTGCAACGCTTGCAGGCGACCGGTGACGCACAGGGCCGCATTGGCTTGCGCTTTGAAATCGTGATCGGCCACGGCTGGAAGGCCGCGCCGCGCCCGGCGGGCGTGAGTACCATCGCGATGCCGCGGCCGTACCAGCGCTGAACCGCGGGCCGATCGCGCGATCAGGTGCGATGGATCTTCAGGCGCCGGCCGTCGCTGTCGACCTCTTCGAGCACGACGTCGAATTTCCAGAGTTGCTTGACATACCCGAGCATGGTCTCCGCGCTCTGCGTCTCGAGCATGCGGCCGTTCTCGACCCGGTGTTGCAGCAAAAGCGCGCGCTCTGCGTCATCGCTGGCGCGGGCCACCAAGATGGTCGGGATATACGTCTCGCTGCGGTATTGGCTGGCCAGCGTCTGACGCACCTGCGTATAGCCGGCCTCGTTGTGGATGGCCCGGACATGGTAGTGCTCGCGATCGTCTTCGCCGTCGTGCATCAGGAACAGGCGCATATCGCGCATCACCTTGGGCGAGAGGTACTGCTCGATGAGGCTGTCGTCCTTGAAGTTGGTCATCGCGAACTGGATCGCCTCCTGCCAGGGGGATCCGGCCAGACTCGGGAACCACTGGCGGTCTTCGTCGGTCGGTTCCTCGCAGACGCGCCGGATGTCGCGGAATATGGAAAATCCCAGCGCGTAGGGATTGAGTCCGTGATAGGCGCGCGAATCAAACGGCGGCTGCGCCACCACGTCGCCGTGATTGCCCAGCCACTCGAGCATGAAGCCGTCGTCGACCTCCCCGGCATCGTAGAGTTCGTTGAGCAGCGTGTAGTGCCAGAACGTCGCCGCCCCCTCGTTGGCGACCTTGGTCAGGCGCTGCGGATAGAAGTACTGCGAGACCTTGCGCACGATGCGCACGAGTTCCCGCTGCCAGGGCTGCAACTTGGGCGCGTGCTTCTCGATGAAATACAGGAGGTTTTCCTGCGGATCAAACGGCGCCGGGGCATCGGCAGCGGCCCCGGCGACCTCGTTCAGGTGCAGGTGGGCAAAATTCGGGTTGTAGTGCCTCTCGGCGAACTTGAGCCGTTCGTTGAGGCGCGCCCGCTCGCGCTTGACCGAGAGCCGCGCCGGCCGCCGGTAGCGATCGACCCCGTAGGACGCCAGCGCATGGCAGCAGTCGAGCACGGTCTCGACCTCGCGCCAGCCGTACTGCTGCTCACACTCCTGCACGAAGGAGCGCGCAAACTGCAGGTAGTCGAGTATCGCGTCGGCCTGGGTGAACTGGCGAAACAGATAGTTGGTCTTGAAGAACGCGTTGTGGCCGTAGCCGGCGTGCGCCATCACGAGAACTTGCAGCGCCAGCGTGTTGGTCTCCATCAGGTAGGCAATGGAGGGATTGGTGTTGATGACGATTTCGTAGGCCAGGCCCGTCATGCCCTTGCGGTAGCCGTGCTCCTGCGACAGCAGCTGCTTGCCAAAGCTCCAGTGCGCGTAATGGATCGGCATGCCGATGGTGGAACACAGGTCGAGCATCTGGCTGGCGGTGATGAGCTCGTACTGAATCGGGTAGGTGTCCAGGCCTAGCCGCCCCGCATGCGCGGCGATCGCGCGGTCAAACTTCTCCAGGGTCCCGAGCGTCCACTCGCTGCCCGTGGCGATGGGCTCGGCCCGGCGCACGCCCCCGGGGCGCGGCATCGGCACCGTGGGCTTGGTCAACAGCTTGGGCCAGGGCCGCTGCTTGCCGGAATCTGCTTCGGTGTTTGCCATCAGGCTGCCTGCTTGCGTGCGAACAATTCGCGAAACACGGGCCAGATATCGCTACGGTCGTGCACCGCCCGGCGCGCAAAGGCCGGGCTCTCGATCGCGTCGTAGCTCTGCCAGAGGTCGGAGGCGCGGTTGAACCAGCCGCTCGAACTGGGAATGTCGATGTAGGCGAAGTAGCGCACCAGCGGCAGCAGCTCCTGGCCGATGAACGCCGCGCTCTTGTGCCCGTCCTCCCCGGTGCAGTCCCCGTCCGAGGCCTGCGCGATGTAGACGTTCCAGTCGGGGCCGGCAAAGCGGGTCTGGATGATGCGCAGGGCCAGTTCCAGAGCCGGGTACACCAGCGTGCCACCGGTCTGCGGATCATTGAAGAAACGCTCCTCGTCGACCTCCTCGGCCGTCTCGGTATGGCGCACGAAGATGACGTCGACGTGGCCGTACTTGCGCTCGAGGAACAGGTACAGCAGCGCAAAAAAGCGCTTTGCTAGGTCCTTCTTGCGCTCGTCCATCGAACCCGAGACGTCCATCAGGCACAGCATCACCGCCCGGGTCGCCGGCGCCGCGGTCGGCACGCGCGAGCGGTAGCGCCGGTCCACGTCCTCGATGAAGGGCAGGGCCTCGCGGCGCTTGCGCAGGCGCTCGATCTCCACGAGCAGCGCGCTGCGCGCCTCGCCCTCGGCCGCCTCGCGTTCCCGCTCCAGCTCCTTGATGCGCTCGGCCATCGCGCCGCGCAGGGCGATGCGCCGGGCAATTCCCATGCGTACCGTCATGCCCGGCAGCAGGTTGGTCGGCAGCCCCTCGCGGCTATAGCCACCGCGGCGCATGCGCTGCATCGACATCTCGCCAAAGCGCGTGCGTTCGAGGTTGGGCAATTCCAGGTCATCGAAGAACAGCGATAGAAACTCCTCGCGCGATAGCGCGAAGGCGAACGAGTCGGTGCCTTCGCCCGAGCCCGGCTCGTCCCCGTCGGCACCATCGCCGCCACTGCGGCGCGGACGCGAAACGCTGTCGCCCGGCAGGTATTCGCGGTTGCCGGGCAGGACGAAGTCGCGATTGCCGGTGTCGTCGTCGTGCGTCAAGCGGGGCTCGGCCAGGCCGCGTCCAGGAATCGAAATGCGTCCGCCGCGGCCGACATCGGTGATCGAGCGCTTGCCGAACTCCTCGTCGGCCGCGCGCTTGATATCGTCCTTGAACCGGCGAATGAAGCGTTCCCGGTTGACCGCTCCGCGACCGGGCGGATCGCCGCGCCGATCGACGATGCGCAGCAGCCTAGCGGTCACCGGGCCCGGTACGCCACCCTCGTTATTCGTGGTTGGCATCCCTATTCCCCGATCGGCACGCTGGCGGCACCCGGGACATGGCAGCTACGACTGCGCGCTCTTCTTGTAATGCAGGTACCAATCGACCAGACGCCGCACTTGCTTCTCGGTATAGCCACGTGCCGCCAGGCGGTTGACGAAGGAGCGATGGCGGTCATCGAGTTCGGCGGACCCCTTCGCCTCGAAGGAAATCACCGGCAGGATGTCTTCGGTCTTGCTGAACATGCGCTTTTCGATCACCACGCGCAGCTTTTCATAGCTGGTCCAGGCCGGATTGCGGTTATTGGCGCGGGCCCGCAAGACGAAGTTGACGACCTCGTTGCGGAAATCCTTCGGATTGGAAATGCCGGCCGGCTTCTCGATCTTTTCGAGTTCGGAATTGAGCGCATCGCGCGAGTACTGCATGCCCGTGTCCTGGTCGCGCCAGTCCTCGTCGAGCAGCCACTTGTCGGCGTAGGTGACGTAGCGGTCAAAGAGGTTCTGACCGTATTCCGAATAGGCGTCCAAGTAGCTCATCTGGAGTTCCTTTTCCAGGAACTCGGCAAAGCGCGGCACCACCCACTCCTTGATGTGCGAGCGCAGGCGGCGCTTGTATTCCTCGGGCAGATCGTCCTTGTTCAGGCGCTCTTCGAGCACCACCAGCAGATTCACCGGGTCTGCCGCGATTTCGCTCGGATCCCGGTTGAACGCGGCCGAGATGGTCTTGAAGGCCCAGCGGGTCGAAAGGCCGGAGAAACCCTCGCCGGCGCCGGCGTCGTCGCGGTACTCCTTGACGCTCTTGGCGCGCGGATCCAGATCCTTGAGATTCTCGCCGTTGTAGGCGCGCAGCTTGGAGAACACCGAGGAGTTCTCCGGCACGACCAGGCGCGAGAGCACCGTGAATTCGGCAAGCGTGCGCAGGGTCTGCGGCGCGCACGGCGCGTTTGCCAGCGTCGAGGCCTTGAGCATCTTGTCGTAGATGCGGATCTCCTCGTCGGTGCGCAGGCAATACGGCACCTTGACGAGGTAGACGCGGTCGATGAACGCCTCGTTGTCCTTGTTGTTGCGGAACTTCAGCCATTCGGCCTCATTGCTGTGCGCCATGATGAAGCCATTAAATGGCATGGCGGGCAGCGCCTCGGTACCCTTGAAGTTGCCTTCCTGCGTCGCCGTCAGGATCGGATTGAGCACCTTGAGCGGCGCCTTGAACATCTCGACGAATTCCACCCCGCGGGCCGAACCCAGGCACAGGGCGCCGGAATAGCTGTAGGCGTCAGGGTCATCCTGCGCAAAGCGCTCGAGCATGCGCAGGTCGATCTTGCCCACCAGGGTGGAGATGTCCTGGGTGTTCTCGTCGCCCGGCTCCGTCTTGACGATCCCCACCTGGTTGAGCACCGAGGGGATGACGCGCACGACGTGGAACTGCGAGATGTCGCCGGAGAACTCGCGCAGGCGCTTGAGCGCCCAGGGACTGGCGATCCCCGTCAGCGCGCGCCGCGGGATGCCGTACCGGTCCTCCATCATCGTGCCGAACTTTTCGCGCTCGAACAGGCACAACGGGTGCTCGAGCAGCGGCGAGACTCGCCCGCTCTTGGGATCCTTCAGGGCGTAGATGGGGTACACCTCGGCGAGCTTCTTGATCTTCTCGGCCAGGGAGGACTTGCCGCCACCGACGGGACCGAGCAGATACAGCACCTGTTTGCGCTCCTCGAGCCCCTGCGCCGCGTGCAAGAAGTACGCGTACAGCTGCATGAGGGTTTCTTCCATGCCATGGAATTCGGAGAACGTCTCCCATGTCTGGATTGCCCGATTCTGGAAGATGCGCGAGGCCCGCGGGTCATCCGTGGTGTTGATCAGCGTGGGCTTGCCGATCGCTTCGAGGACGCACTCGTGCGCCGAGGCGTACGCCATCTTGTCAGTCTTGCAGTACTGGAGGAACTCCTCCAGCCCCATTTCCTCGTCCAGGGCTCGGACGAAGTCTGACTTGAATGCGGAGACCAGATCATTTGGCGCGTTCATGGCTACCTCCTGCGCGCGCGGCCCGCGGGCCGATATTCCAAACAACGTGCTGTTCCGTGGCCCGGTTGACCAACCGGGCGCACTGCAGCGCCATCCTTGATCGTTGCCGCGACCGTGGGCAGATTCACGAACGATACGCTGACGGAAGCAACATTAGGCTTTGAGGAGCAGGACCATTGCCGCATAAGCGCAAGCAAAGTAATTGAATTTTAGCGTTGCTCGTATCTGTCAAAAAGCACTGCCTTTCGCGATATTGACATTTGCTAAAGAGCATTTGCAATTTGCAGTGTCAGTATTTCGGCAAAAACATTGTAGGGGAAAAGGACTTTTCCGGTCCTCCATGCGCGTGCCGCGCCCCCAGTGCGCCCAAAATGCCGTGGAAAAAGAAACGCCCCGCGCAGTTCGGCGGGGCGGAAAATTCCGCCTCCTCGGAGGAGAGGGGGAGGAGGAGAGGCGGAAACTACGGAAAATCGATAAGCAGCAACGCACAAAGCCGCAAAAACCTATCAGACAGACTCCTGCAATTCGTCGCGCATCTTTCGTAAGGCTTTGGCTTCGATCTGCCGAATTCGTTCCGCAGAAACCCCAAATTCTTTTGCCAGGTCGTGCAGGGTTGCGCTGCCGACACTGCCGTCGGCGTTCTCGTCGAGCCAACGAGCCTGCACGATGCGGCGGCTGCGGGCGTCCAGGGCCTCGAGGGCCCGGCGCATGCCTTCGCCCTGCATCGCCTCGGCGCCGCGGCGCTCCAGGATCTCGGTCGGTTCGGCGCCCGGGTCCTCCAGGAAGGCGATCGGCGCATNNGGCCAGCCGTGTCTCCATCTCGGAGACGTCTTCCGGCTTGACGTTGAGTTCGCGGGCGACGCCCTCGATCTCGTCGCGGCTCATCGTGCCGTGGTTCTTCTTCAGGCTACGCAGGTTGAAGAACAGCTTGCGCTGCGACTTCGTCGTGGCCACCTTGACCAGCCGCCAGTTTCGCAGCACGTATTCGTGGATCTCGGCCTTGATCCAGTGCAGCGCAAAGGACACGAGGCGCACGCCCCGGTCCGGGTCAAAACGCTTCACGGCCTTCATCAGACCGATATTTCCTTCCTGGACCAGATCGGCGTGCGGCAGGCCGTAGCCCAGATACTTGCGCGCTACCGACACGACCAGCCGCAGGTGCGAGAGCACGAGCTTTCCCGCCGACTCGAGGTCGCCGCGGTCGCGATACTGCCGAGCCAGGCGGTCTTCCTCCTCGGGAAGCAACATCGGAATTCGATTTACCGCCGCCACGTACGCGTCGAAGTTGCCCAGGCTGCCGGGCAACAGCGCCAAGGCGGACTTGGCGCCGGCCGCCGGTAACAGCGTCAGATCGCTTGCACCCATACGCACTCACCTCCGAACCCAGATTCTCAAAGTCCGCACGGAAACCTACCTTTTGAATTTTAGCACTCGCGCACTCCGAGTGCTACTTTGAACTGCACCGGAAATCAAAGTTCCCAAAGACAATCACCCCTGCAGCCGGCGAAATACGATCCAGGGCACTGCTTGCCAACGTGAGCCTGGCCAGCGGCCAGCCCTATACCTATAAGACGCGTAACCCGTTGAAAAATTGCACTGTCCCGCAAGGCACAGCACGCGACCGTGAATGGTCGCGGCGATCGGCAAAATACCCGCTCGCCCTAGTCGGCGCCATCGGCTGGTCAGCCACGACGATCGGCGCATGGCCGGCGATCGCCCGCTGGCTCACCGTGGCGCTCGCCGCGGCCTTGCTGGTGCCCGGACCGCGCGCCACGGCGGTCCAGCCCGCGCCCTATGTCCTGGCGGTCCATCCCTACCTCTCGGCCCAGGAGGTCCGCAAGCGCTTTGCTCCCCTTGCCGAGTACCTCGGCCGGCAGCTGCGTCGGCCGGTCCAGGTCCGGGTCGGGAGCAACTACGAGGAACATATCAGTTTCGTCGGCCAGGATGCCGTGGACTTCGCCTACATCGGGCCGGCCCCCTATGTGACCGTGGTCGAGCGCTATGGTCCCAAACCGATACTCGCGCGCGTCGAGACCAAGGGCACGCCCTACCTGAACGGGGTCGTGTTCGTGCGCCAGGACAGCAGCATGCAAAGCCTGGCCGACCTCAAAGGCAAGCGCTTCGCCTTCGGCGACCCGGAGTCGACCATGGGCTCGATCATGCCGCGGTTCGCGCTGTTCGAAGCCGGCATCCGGCTCCAAGACCTCGCCCGCGTATCGCACGTGCAGTCGCACGATAACGTCGTGCTCGGCGTGCTCAGCGGCGACTTCGACGCCGGCGTGGTGCGGGCCGACATCTACGATGAAATGGCCGGCCGCGGCTTGCGCAAGATCGCGGAGCTGCCGCGCGTGAGCGAACACCTGTTCGTAGCCCGCTCCGATCTTCCGTCGCAAGACGTGCGGCGTTTACGGCGGGCCTTGTTGCAGCTGCGCTCGACGCCCGAGGGGCAACGCGTCATGCACGCCATCAGCACCGAGATGACCGGCCTGGTCCCGGCGAGCGACGCCGACTATGACGGCATTCGCAAGATACTTTGGACGCTGGCAAGGGAAAAGAGGTAAGTCGTGCAGCGGCGTCTTTTCTCCTCCCCGGCCCGGATCTGGGTCGCGTACGTGGTGGCGACGCTGGCCTTCGGCGTGCTGATCGTCGCGTTCGTACGCCAGCAAAATGCCGCGGCCGAGGCGGTCGCGCGAACCACCGCCGAGCAGGAGTTGCACCTGCTGCGCCTGGCGGTCCTGGGCGACCTGGAGCGGTCGCAATACCGCGCCGCCGGGGATCTGGTTTCGGCGTGGGGAGAATCGGGCGCCCAGGTCGTGGAGCTGAGCCTGGTTGCGCAAAGCGGGGAGACCATCGCCGAGTTCCGCCGGGCAACGCCCGCAACGGACAGCCTGCAGCTGTCGGCGCCGCTGGAGTACTCCTACACCGGAAAGGCCGTCCTGCACCTGCGCTTTGACCTGGGCCCGACCCTGGCGGGCGAGCGGCGCTTCGGGGCGGGTCTGGTCGGCCTGTACCTGCTCGCCGCGCTGGCAGCGGCGTTCCTCGTGCACCTGAACCTGGAGCGCCAGGAGGCACTCAAGCGCCTGCGCCACGCGACCGAGCAGCTCGACAGCTACTTTAATAGTGCGCTGGACCTCTTCTGCATCGGCGACATCGCGGGGCGCCTGCGCCGGGTGAATCCGCGCTGGCACGACGTGTTCGGGTACGACGAGGCCGAGCTCGAGGGCAAGTCCATCCTGGAATTCGTTCACCGGGAGGACCAAGACGAAACCCGCGCGATCCTCGCCTGTCTTTCGGACCAGCAGGCGGTAACGGGCTTCACCAACCGCGTCCAGCACAAGGACGGCTCGTACCGGTCGATCGAGTGGGTGATCCGGCCCAAGGAAGGGGTCTTTTTTGCCGCCGCGCGGGATATCACCGAGCGCGAGGAGCGCGAACAGGAGATCCGGTTTCTCAACCGCATCTATTCGACCTTGTCGGAGACCAATCAGCTGATCGTTCGCAGCCAGGACGAGGCCACGCTCTTTGACAACATCTGCCGGATTGCGGTCGAGTTCGGCGGCATGAAGCTGGCCTGGATCGGCAAGGAGGAGGCATCGACAGGACGGATCCAGCCGGTCGCCAGCTATGGCGAGCGCAAGGAGCTCCTGGGGGACGTCGTCGTTTCCACCCACGCCGACGTGCCGGAGGGCAAAGGGCCCGCCGGAACGGCGTATCGGGAGGGCGAACCCAAATATGTCAATGACTGGGGAACCAACGCTAGCCTGGCCCACTGGCGCAAAACCAACCCCCTGTGGACCTGGGGGTCCAGCGCTGCCGTGCCGATCCGCCATAACGGCAAGCCGTATGCCCTACTGAGTTTCTACGACGCCGTCGCGCATACCTTCACCGGAAAGACGGTCGACCTGCTGCGCGAGATGGCGCTGGACATCGAGTACGCGCTGGTCCGCCTGGAGCTGGAAGCGCACAAGCGCGAGGCGGACGCGGAACTGCGCATCGCCGCTATCGCCTTTGAATCCCGGGAAGCGATGATCGTGACCGATGCGCAGGCCAACATCCTGCGGGTCAACGAGGCCTTCACCAAGACGACCGGCTACGCGCAGGAGGAGGTGCTGGGCAAGAACCCGCGGATCTTCAAGTCCGGCCGGCACGCGGCGCCCTTCTACGCGCACATGTGGGGGCAGATCATCGCGACCGGCCGCTGGCAGGGCGAGGTGTGGGACAAGCGCAAGAGCGGCGAGATCTATCCCAAGTGGCTGGGCATTTCCACCGTGTACGGCTCGGACGGCGAGGTCAGCCACTACGTGGGGAGCTTCACCGACATTTCCGAGCGCAAGGAGGCGGCAGCGGCGATCTCGCGCCTGGCCTACTACGATTCGCTGACCGAGCTGCCCAATCGCCAGCTCATGATGGATCGCCTCAAGCAGGCGCTGCTCTCGAGCGCCCGCTCGGGCGCATACGGCGCGGTCCTGTTCCTGGACCTGGACCGCTTCAAGACGATCAACGACACCCTGGGCCACGTCGAGGGCGACAAGCTGCTGCAGGAAGCAGCCCGGCGCCTGCGCACGAGCGTGCGCGACGAGGATACGGTCTCGCGCTTCGGCGGCGACGAATTCGTCGTGCTGCTGGAGAACCTCGAAGAACCGCGGGAGCGAGCCGCCGTGCTGGCCAAGGGGATCGGGGACAAGCTGCTGGAGGCGCTCGCGCAGCCGTACCGCTTGCGCCGCAAGGAATATACGTGCTCGGTCAGCATCGGCGTGGTGCTCTGGCGCGGCGGCCCGGCGGCCGATGTGCACGAGCTGCTCAAGCGATCTGACATGGCCATGTACGAAGCGAAGAAAGCCGGCCGCAACTCCGTGCGCTTCTTCGATCCGATCATGCAAACCACGATCGAGAACCGGGCCCGGCTCGAAGGTCGCTTGCAGCAGGGCCTGGAGCTGGGCCAGTTCCAGCTGCACTTTCAGCAACAGGTCAACCAACACGGCGACGTGCTGGGGGCCGAGGCGCTGCTGCGCTGGCACGATCCCGAGCGCGGCATGGTACCCCCCGCCGACTTCATACCGCTGGCGGAGGAAAGCGACCTGATCATCGCCATCGGCCACTGGGTTCTGGAAACCGCCTGCCGCCAGCTTCGTGCCTGGTCGCGCGCCGACGCGACCCGACACCTCAATCTCGCAGTCAACATCAGTCCCAAGCAATTTGGCCGCGAGTGGTTCGTCTCCGAGGTTGCCGACATCATCGACCGGACTGGCGCCGATCCGGCCCGGCTGCAACTCGAGATCACCGAGGGCATGCTGCTGCGAAATGTCGAGGACGCCATCTCCAAGATGTCGCAATTGCGCAAGCTGGGAGTGTCGTTTGCATTGGATGACTTCGGGACCGGATACTCCTCGCTTGCCTACCTGCAACGCTTGCCGATCAATATCCTGAAGATCGACCAGAGCTTCGTCCGCGACCTGGGCTTCGATGAACGAAGCGAGGCGATCGCCCGCACGGTCATCCAGATGGGCCAGAGCCTGCGGCTCGATGTGCTGGCCGAGGGCGTGGAGACCGAACAGCAGCGGGATCTGCTCGGCCAGCTCGGCTGCACGAAGTTCCAGGGCTATTTGTTCGGACGCCCCGTGCCGATCGAGGTCTTCCGCGAGGAGCTGGGGCTGGTGAACGCTAGCTGAAGCGAGCGGCGAGCCGCGCGGCGGCCGACGCGAGCGCCGCGCCGACCAGAGCCGAGCCCAGGCAGCACAGGGCACCGGCCCACGGCGGCAGCGGGTCAGGCGCCCAATGCAGCGAGTACTGGCGGGCCAGTTCGGCGATCGCCGGCTCCAGCCATGCGCTTGCCGCCGCGACCACCCACCACGCCAGTGCCGCAGCCGTCAGCAGGCTCAAGGCACCGGCATAGACGTAGGGGCGCCGCATCACCGCGGGCTCGGCGCCCAGCAGGTGCAGCACCCGTGCCTCGTCCCGATCGACGCGGACCCAGTAAGCCGCCGCCAGGGCGACCCCGATCACGAGGCAGGCCACCAGCGAGGCCCCGAGCAGCAGGGCAAGCCGCTCCGTCAGCTGCGATAACAGCGACATCCTTCGGTACAGGTCCGGTTGGTACTCGACGCTGTCCACGTTCTTGACCTTTCGCAGTTCGGCTACCGCAACCTCGACCGCCGCGGGCGCGGCGCCGGCGGCAAAACCAACCAGGAAGGCGTCGGGCAGGGGATTGGGCCGCAGATCGGCCAGGCCCAAGGCCGACAGAGTCTTGCGTTGCGCAAGCTCCGCGAGCGCGGCGTCGCGCCCGACGAAGTCCGCCGAGGCAACCGTCGCGACCTTGCGCAGCGCCGCCTGCGTCGCTGCCAGGTCGACCTCTCCCGCCGCCCCGGCCGCAAGGACCAGCGCCTGCGGCCGCATCCACTGGGGCGCCTCGATCGGCTGCGCGCGCCACAGCGCCAGGGAGCCGAGCGCCAGCGTCGCGAGCACGCCAGCGGTCGATCCGACCACGAGGACAAAGGCGACCGGCTGACCCAGCGTTTTGCGCAGGGCCTCGCGCAAGGCCGAGATGCGGCTGGTGGTGTAGTTCATCCGGCGACCCTTCCGTCCAGGAGCCGCAGGGTGCGCGACCGTGCCGGCCAGGGTGCCCCGGTCGGTACGCCGGTAGCGTCCGTGCGCACGGCCGCGATCACGCTCACCCCTGCCTCCGAGAAGTGGTCGAGCACCTGGAGCACGCGCGCCGCGCTGGCCTCGTCGAGCGGCGCAACGAGGTCGTCGAGCAGCAGCAAGACTGGCCGGTTGACCAGTGCGCGGGCCAGTGCCACGCACTGACGCTGGCCGCTGGCGAGCTGAGCGCAGGGCGCGCTGCCATAGCGTTCGACATCGAGCCCCACCAGATCGAGCGCCGCCCGCGCGCGCCGAACGCCCTCTTCGACGGCGGCACCCGCAACCCAGGCGGCAAGGGCGACATTTTCGACGACGCTGCGTCGATGGAGCAAGGAATCGCCCGGCGGCAAGATCCCCAGGGACCGGCGCAGGTGGGCCAAGGCGCGGGGCCGCATGCGCGCCAGGTCCTCGCCGGCAATGCGTATGGTCCCTTTGGACGGCGCCTCCAGCCCCGCCAGCAGCCGCAACAGCACGCTCTTGCCCGAGCCGGCCGGGCCTTGGATCAGCAGGAACTCTCCGCGGCCGATGGCCAGATCCACCCCCACCAGGGCGGGGCGAAATTCGCCATAGCGCTTCTCGACCCGCTCGACGGTGAGCACAGGCGCAGGCTGGCTGGGATCGGACAAATGCGGCTCTGTTCTCACGGTTGGCAACGCAAGGCGGGCAGTAGGATAGGCATCAAGGCTGCCCGTAAAATCAGCGGCCACGCGAGGGATTGCGCGGGCCCGGGTCAATCACCGCGGCAGCGATTGTACGGCCCCGCGTGAGCCGTCATGGACAGTTAATATGATCCGCTGATGCTCGCGACCGAACGTCCCTCGCGACAAGGAGTCAAGATCACGAACGTAGTTCGGCTCAATTCGCAGCGCTTCCTCAACCGGGAGCTCTCGCAGCTTGCCTTCAATGAGCGAGTTCTCACCCTGGCGCAGCGCACTGGCGTTCCGCTGGGCGAGCGCCTGCGGTTCTTGTGCATCGTCTCGGCCAACCTGGACGAGTTCTTCGAGATCCGGGTATCGGATCTAATGGACAAGCTGCGCGAGTCGAGCGAGCTGGGCGCGGCGTCGCCGCAGTGGGAGACCTTCGTCCAGATCTCGGAGCGCGCGCACGTGCTGGTCGATCAGCAGTACGCGCTCTACAACCAGAAGGTCATGCCCGCCCTGGCGCATTCGCACGTCGTCATCCTCAATCACAAGCAGCGCTCGCCGCAGCAGCGCGCCTGGGTCCGCGACTACTACCGCCGCGAGGTCCTGCCGCTGCTCTCGCCCATCGGCCTGGACCCCTCGCACCCCTTCCCGCAGGTGATGAACAAGGCCCTGAACTTCATCGTCCAGCTGCAGGGCAAGGACGCCTTCGGCCGGCCTTCGGCCATTGCCATCGTCAAGGTGCCGCGCGCGCTGCCGCGCGTGATCGCCCTGCCCCAGGCGCTGGCCCCGGGGCGCCAGGCGTTTGTCTTGCTCTCGTCGGTGATCCGGGCGCACCTTACCGACTTGTTCCCGCGCCGTACCCTGGCCGGCTTCTCGCAGTTCCGGGTCACCCGCGATTCGGACCTGTGGGTCGATGAGCGCGAGGTTTCGAACCTGCGCGAGGCCTTGCAGTTTGAATTGACCCAGCGCCATTTTGGCAACGCGGTCCGGCTCGAGGTGCTGCGGACCTGCCCGCCGCACCTCGAAGAGCTGCTGCGCGACCAGTTCCACCTGCCGCACGAGGCCGTGTACCGCGTGGAAGGACCGGTGAACCTGGTGCGGATGAACCAGCTGGTGGATCATCTGCTACGGCCCGAACACCGCTTCCCGCCGCTGCTGCCGGCCTGGCCCGCGCGCCTTACCCAGGGCGCGGACATCTTTGAGGCGATCCGGCGCGGCGACATCTTGCTGCACCATCCTTTCGAAAGCTTTGAGCCCGTGATCGAGATGCTGCGCCAGGCGACCGTCGATCCCCAGGTCGTTGCCATCCGCATGACCTTGTACCGGACCGGCACCGGTTCGGTCCTGGTCGACCTGCTCGAAGATGCTGCCCGTCGCGGCAAGGAGGTGACCGTCGTGGTCGAATTGCAGGCCCGCTTCGACGAGGAGGCGAACATCAACCTGGCCGAACGGCTCGAAGCCGTCGGCGCGCAGGTGGTCTACGGCCTCGTCGGCATGAAAACCCACGCCAAGCTGATGCAGATCGTGCGCCGGGAAGAGCGTCGCGGCCGCATTCGACTCATACCCTACGTGCACCTGGGCACGGGCAACTACCACCCGACGACCACCAAGCTCTACACGGACTTTGGCATGCTCACGGCCGAGCGCGCGATTTGCGCCGACGTGGAAAAGATCTTCATGCATCTGACCAGTCTGACCCGGGTGCAGCGGCTTCGGCACCTGTGGTTGGCGCCCTTCACCCTGCAAAAGCGCATCATCGCCGCCATCGCATACGAGGGACGCCTGGCGCGCGCCGGCAACGCCGGCCGCATCATCGCCAAGGTCAATGCGCTCTCCGACGAGGCCACGATCAACGCCCTGTACGAGGCCTCCAAGGCCGGCGTGAGCATCGACCTCATCGTGCGCGGCGCCTGTTCGCTGCGCCCGGGCGTGCCGGGCCTTTCCGAGAATATCCGCGTGCGCTCGGTGATCGGTCGGTTCCTCGAGCATCACCGTATCTATTATTTCGGCGCCGGCGGGACCGCGCAGGTATATCTGGCGAGCGCCGACTGGATGGGGCGCAACCTGCTGCGGCGCATCGAGATCGCCTGGCCGGTGCTCGACCCGGTGCTACGGGCCCGCGTGATCGACGAGGGCCTCAAGCCCTACCTGCACGACACGGCCGATGCTTGGATCCTTGGACCGAGCGGCCGCTATGCGGGGCCACGCAGCACGGGGACTGGCTTTAGCGCACAGCGCAGCCTGCTGAGCTCGCTGGCGCAACAATCGGAGGCTGCATAATGGAGTTGCTGCTTTGGCGTCATGCCGAGGCCGAGGACGGCGTGCCGGACATGGGACGCAAGCTCACGGCCAAGGGAGAGAAGCAGGCGCGCCGCGTGGCCCTGTGGCTCAACGACCGCCTGCCAGGGTCGGCACGCATCGTCGCCAGTCCGGCGATGCGCACGCAGCAGACGGCCCGCGCGCTGATCGATCTCTACGAACGCAAGTTCAAGATCGCGCCGCAGCTGGCGCCGGGAACCAGCGTCGAGGAATTTCTGCGCACCGTCGACTGGCCAGACGCGCGCAGCACGATCGTTGCGGTCGGTCATCAGCCCACGTTGGGACTGATCGCCAGCAAGCTGCTGTCGGGAATCGAGCAGCCCTGGTCGATCAAGAAGGGCGCGCTCTGGTGGCTGAGCTCGCGCACGGAGGACGGGGACTCGGCGGCCACCTTGGTCGCGATGGTCCATCCCGGCCTGCTGTAAGCCGCGCACTGCCCGCCGCGCGCCCCGGCAATGCCGAAGGGCTAGATATCGCGTATCGAAAAGGAAATGCCGACCCGCGCCCATTGCTGCGCCTCCTCCTCGAGCAGGTGTCGAGTCAAGGGCCGGCGCGCGATCCAGGCGCGCTCGATCCCGAATTCAATCGAGCGATTCACGCGCAAGGTCCAGTGCGGCAAGCGCACCGTGCGGCGGGCATGGTGCAGGATGATCGCCAGGCGCAGCGCGAGCAGGCGGCCGGCGCGCAGCGGGTCCCAAAGCACGTCGAGGACCTTGCGCAGATTCCCGCGCTGGCCCAAAACCAGCTCGGCGATGCGCTCCTGGTCGGAGGTGGAAAACCCGGGCAGGTCGCCGTTGCGCACGAGATAGGCCGAATGCTTGTGGTAATCGCTGTGGGAGACGGCGTAGCCGATTTCATGCAGCTGGCTCGCGAAGCGCAGCGTCCGCACGGCTTCCTCGGGGGCGTCGGGGAACAGGGCGTGGTAGAACTTGTGCGCCGTGGCGGCCACCATGTTGGCCAGCGAACGGTCGGCACCGTAGCGCTGCTGCCAGCGCAGCACCGTCGCATCNNCGCGCCGGCCGAGCAGGTCGTAGAGCACGCCGGCGCGCAACGCCCCCTTGGCCGGCCGCAGCTCGTCGATGCCGAAGGTCTCGAAGATCGCCGACAAGGCTGCGATACCGCCCACCAGCACCTCGGCACGCTCGGACTTGATCGAGTCGAACTCAACCCGCCGAATCTCGCCGAAGTCGAGCAGCGCCTGCCGCAAGCGGGCCAGTCCGGACGCCGTCACCGTGCCGTCGGCCCAGCCGTGGCTGCGCAAGATCAACGCCGCCGCGCCGATCGTGCCGCTCGATCCGTAGGCCTCGTCCCAGCCGTAGCTGTGGAATGCGGTCCGGGCCTCTTCGAGTTCGGCCGCACATGCCACCTGCGCACGCCGGAACGAGGCACGGTCGATGCGGCCATCGGGAAAATACCGCAGGGTGGTACCGACGCAGCCAATCTTGAACGACTCGGCACGAGCCGGCGTGAACCCGCGGCCAACGATGACCTCGGTGGAAGCGCCGCCGATGTCGACCACCAGGCGTCGACGCCGGCTCGGCGGCAAGGTGTGGGTGCAGCCCTCGAAGATCAGGCGCGCCTCTTCGCGTCCGGAAATGATCTCGATCGGATACCCGAGCACCCGCTGCGCCTCGGTCAGGAACTGCTCGGCGTTGAGCGCCTGGCGCAGCGTTTGCGTGCCCACGGCGCGCACCAGCGCCGGGTCCATGCCACGCAGGCGCTCGTTCATTCGCGCCAGGCAGATGCAGGAGTTCTCGATCGCCCTGCGGCTCAGGCGGTTGTCCGCACCGATCCCGGCGGCCAGCCGAACCGTCTCCTTCCAGTAGCCGTTACGGGCGATGTGCGAGCCGATCGCCTGGCCAATTTCCAGCCGGAAGCTATTGGAACCCAGATCGATTGCGGCAAGCAGCATCACGTCCGGTAAACGCTCCGTAGCGACCCGCAAGAGTCGCCTCGCGAGCTGTGTCGATGATGACCGGCAGGGCGGATTCTATGGGAACACGACCCGGTCCGTCGCGATATTTCACTCCTCCGCAACAAGCGCCCGGGCAAAATCGGCCGCGACGAACGGTTGCAGGTCCTGCAGGGACTCGCCGACCCCGACGAACAGGATCGGGATCGGCGGCGCCGTGCGCTCGCAGGCCAGGGCGACGATGATGCCGCCTTTGGCGGTGCCGTCGAGCTTGGTCACGATCACCCCGGTGACCCCGATCGCGGCATCGAAGGCCCGCAGCTGCGCCAGCGCATTTTGGCCGTTGGTGCCGTCAAGCACCAGCACGACCTCGTGCGGCGCGCCCGCAAGATTCTTGCCGATGGCACGCTTGATGCGCTTGAGCTCCTCCATCAGGTGCGTCTGTGTCGGCAGCCGTCCGGCCGTGTCGGCGATCAGCACGTCGCGGCCGCGCGCCCGCGCTGCGCTCACCGCATCGAAGACCACCGCTGCCGGGTCATTGCCGGACTGCGCGATCACCTCCACGCCGTTGCGTTGCCCCCATATGGCAAGCTGCTCGCGCGCCGCGGCCCGGAAGGTATCGCCGGCAGCCAGCAGGATCGTCTTGCCCTGGGCGCTGAGCCAGTGCGTCAGCTTGCCGATGGACGTCGTCTTGCCGCAGCCGTTGACCCCGGCAACCATCACTACGAAGGGCTTGGCAGCCGCGACATCCCAGTGCTTCTCGTTGGGTGCCAGCAGCTGCGCGATCTCGTCTTGCAGGGCCGCCCGGACACCGGCCGGGTCGCGTACGTTCGTGCGCCGGATGCGCTCGCGCAGGCGCCCCAGAAGATTTTGCGTGGCGGGCATGCCAACATCGGCCGATATCAGGGCGGCTTCGAGCTCCTCGAACAGGCCCTCGTCGACCGTCGCGCCCGAAAACGCCCCGAGCAGCTGGGCGCGCGTGCGCGCCAGACCCGATCGAAGCCGGCCCAACCAACCCGTTTTCTCGGAAGCTGCCATTTCTGTAATGATGCAACGGTCTGCGGGCGCGCAGTGTAGTGGATCGGCGCGCGTCCGCGCCCACCCGAGGCCCGATGAAAAAGACCGCCCGCCCCGCTACGCCAGGCGCCCGGCCCGCACGCGCCGGCGGCCCAGCCGGCCGCGTTCGCATCATCGGCGGCCAATATCGACGTACGCCGATCGCTGTAATCCTGGCGCCGGGCCTGCGGCCCACGCCAGATCGGGTCCGCGAAACCGTGTTTAACTGGCTCGAGCACCTGCTGGGCGGGCTGATGGGCGGCCGCGCGCTCGACCTCTTTGCCGGCAGCGGCGCCCTGGGTTTGGAGATGGCCTCCCGCGGCGCGGCCCGGGTGGTGCTGGTCGAGAGCAACGCGCGCGCGGCCGAGGCCTTGCGCGGGCTGCAACGGCGCCTCGCGGCCAGCGCCGTCGAGGTGCTACACGCCGACTGGCAGTCGGTCGTCGGCCGCTGGGCGCCGGCATCGTTTGACGTGATTTTTCTCGATCCGCCCTTCGGTTCCGACGTCCTGGCACACGCGCTGGACGCGGTACGCCCCTTGCTGGCCCCGGGCGGGCTGATCTACGTCGAGAGCCCCGCACCGCCGGACGCGGCGCGGTTGGCGCAGCAGGGCCTGGAACTAGCACGGACCGGCCAGGCAGGTGTGGTTTATTTCCATTTGCTGCGGGCGCGCTCGTGTTGAATAATNNCGGGTGCCGCCGCAACCAGCAGGCTGGCAAGGGTCCTGGCCGCCAGTGCGACAGCCGATGGGTTTCGCTATGTTCGACCGTTCAAGGAAATGACCATGGTGATAGCCGTTTATCCGGGTACCTTCGATCCGCTGACCCGAGGGCACGAAGACATCGTGCGCCGGGCAGCGGGGCTCTTTTCGAAGCTCGTCGTCGGTATCGCCGACAGTAGCGCCAAGAAGCCCATTTTTTCGCTGGACGAGCGCCTGCAGATCGCGCGCGAGGTGCTCGGGCATTACTCCAACGTCGAGGTCGCCGGCTTCCACGGGCTGCTCAAGGATTTTGCGCGCGAACAGGAGGCCCGCGTCATCGTTCGCGGCTTGCGCGCCGTCTCCGACTTTGAATACGAGTTCCAGATGGCCGGCATGAACCGCTACCTGCTGCCGGAGGTCGAGACCATGTTCCTCACGCCGTCGGACCAGTATCAGTTCATTTCCGGCAGCATCGTGCGCGAGATCGCACTGCTCGGCGGCGACGTCAGCAAGTTCGTATTCCCCTCCGTGGAAAACTGGTTGAAGGCGAAGATATCGCAGCTCAAAGCGTCCAACGCGACCAACTGACGGTGCGCTTGGACCGTGACCCTGAGGCCGCGCCGTGGCCCTGATCATCACCGACGAATGCATCAATTGTGATGTCTGCGAACCGGTGTGTCCCAACCGCGCCATTCGAGCCGGCCCCACCATCTACGTGATCGATCCGAGCCGCTGCACCGAATGCGTGGGCCACTTTGCAGAGCCGCAATGTCAGGTGGTTTGTCCGGTCGCCTGCCTCCCGCACGATCCGGCTCGGCGCGAAAGCCGGCAGGAGCTGCTGGCCAAGTTCGAACGATTGCAGGCCACTGCCGCGCGCAGCGACGGCTGACAGGGGCAGCCTGCCCGTCGCGGAGGCGTTGACCCGTGGAACAGCAGACCCTGGGACTTGAGCGGCGCATCGAGCGCATCGATGCGCTGCGCGGCTTGGCCCTGTTGGGCATTGCCCAGGTCAACATCCAGTCCTTTACTTGGGGCGCCGGAGAGCCCCTGGGGTATCTGTCCCGGCCGCCGGGCATTGGAGAGTCGGCGCTGTACTTGCTGCAGGCGGCCTTCCTGGAAGGAAAGTTCTATCCGATCTTCGCGTTCCTGTTCGGCGTCGGCATCGCGCTGCAAACGCGCAAGCTGCGGCGCCGTAGCCGCGGCGGCGCGGCGGCGGCCGCGGCGGCGTACCGGCGCCGGCTGTGGATCCTGCTGGCGCTCGGGATCGCGCACGGCTTTCTCCTGTATTGCGGCGACGTGCTCAGCGCCTATGCGATCTGCGGCCTCGCCTTTGTCGCCCTGGCACCCACGCGGCCGCGGCGGTTCGTGGTGTTCGCCGCGTGGTCCTGGGCGGCGGCGCTGCTCAGCATTTTTCTGCCGCTGGTCTTCGGCGCTGCGTTCGACACCGGCGAGGCCGCCGACCAGATCCCGGCAGGCGTTGCGCAGGCCCACGTGATCTACTGCCAAGGAGGCTTTCTCGCCCAGCTGGGACAGCGCTGGACCGACGAGCTCTGGCAGCAGATCGGCAGCATCCCGATCTTCTGGCCGCAGGTGTTCGCCTTGTTCGCGCTCGGGGCGATTGCCGGAAGGTTGGGGTGGCTGCAGCACCCCGGGCGTCACCCCACCGTATGGCAGCGTGCATGGTGGATCGGCCTGGGAATCGGCCTGCCGTGCGCTTTGCTCGGGGCGGCGATGAGCCTTGAGCGCGCGCGCAACCTGCCGGGCGCCGAGGGTGGGTGGGACGAAGTCGTGCTGGGCGCGAGCAGCCTGCTGGCCAGCGCCTACGTCGCCGGCGCGGTACACGTCTTTGACCGTCCCTGGGGCCAAGGCCTTTGCCACCGGCTTGCCAGCGCCGGGCGCCTATCCCTGACGAACTACGTGGGCCAGTCTCTGGCCATGGGCGCGCTGCTCTCCGGCTGGGGTCTGGGCCTGGGCGAGAACGCAAGCCGCGCACAGCTCGCGGCGCTCGCGCTGGCCATCTTCGCGGTGCAGGTCGCACTCAGCGGCTGGGTCCTGGCGAACTATCGCCAGGGACCGCTGGAAGCGCTATGGCGGCGCTGGACCTACGCGGCGCCGGGGCCGCGCGACTAGGGCTGATCCGCTGGATCGGGCTCCACGCGCACCCAGATGGAGGGCTGCGACGGCGGCTCGGCCGTAACGCTCAGGCTCTTGCCACTGGACAGTAACTCGGTATCACCCAGGGCGATCCACTCTCCCACGCGGCCAACCAGGGTAACGCTGCCGTAACCCTCGCCGCCCCCGGCAACAGCGAAGGGCGCGGCGACGCCACCGGTGCGCAAGGGCACGAGTTGGATGCGAACGCTGTTGCCCACCAACGCGAAACGCGCGGCGAAGGCGGACACGGCCTCGAAGAAGACCACGCCCGAGACCGTCGGTGCCACGCCTTTGCTGCTGGCCGGTGCACTCGTCCCTGGCGCCGCGCCGGAGGCAGCCGGTGCACTGCCGGCACGGCCGGCCGCAGCCGGCGTCGTCGCGGTGCCCGCACTGACCGGCGCGTGAAATTGCAGCGATTGGACGGACGGCAAGTCCACGCGCACGCTCTCCCCCTCCAGCACGCGCACGACGCGAACGCTGGTCGTCGTCGACACGACGGCCGAATTATCGGCGCCGCCAGCACTGGCTCGATCATCGCGGTCACCACCGCCACCCGTGGACACCGTGTAGGAGCCGTCGCGCTCCCAATGGTAGGCAGGAGCTCCGCGGGGCGGGGTGTCCCGAACCCGGATCAGCAGGTGGCGCGGCGCGCGCGCGGCCTCCGCCGCGCAAGCCTGCTCGCCCCCCGGCAAGAGCAGCAGCGGCGCGCAGCCCAGCACGGCACCGAGCCAACACCACCCGGCGCGAGGCTTCGCACCCGGTCTATCGCCCAGCGCACGACGGCACAGCACGCAACGCCTCCTTTTTCCGGTTCCCCGACGCATCCCAGCGCCACCGCCGGGGGCGGTTCGACGGCGCCTCGCGCATACGATACTAGAGGCCGGCACCTGGCTTCCGATGCCGCAGGGATCCGGGGCGCATGCACTATGCCTGTGAGGAACAATCCCGCAGGAGCTTTCATGAGCGCAGCGGTCGGCGCTGCGCGCCGAAAAAGCCTTTCGCGCCGGCCCGCGCGCACGCTCTCCTGGCTACTGGGGATCTTGCTCGCCTTGCTGGCGAGCGCGGCAGGCGCGCAGATTCTCTCGCTCGACTGCACGAGCAACGGTGAGCTCATGCTCAACGTTTGGGTGGACCTCGACAAGTCCTTCGTCACCGTGCAGGGGGCAAAGCGCCCCAACCTGCCGCTGCGCACGTATGTCGCGCGCATCACGCAAACCACGATCAAATGGAAGTGGAGCAACAGCGGCGGGACATCCAGCGCCTCCATAGACCGCAGGACCGGAACTTTCTACGAGACCTACCATGACACCGGTGGCGGCAGCGAGGCCAGCGGTCCGTACCAATGCACAAAAGGATCCGTGCCGCTGCCGGCAGCCAAGTTCTGAGCCGTGGCAACAGCCAAGTTCTGAGCCGTGGCAAGGCGCTCTGCGGCGGGCGAGCGCTCGAGACGGCACACCGCTTGACCGGCAGGCACACCTCAACCCATGCTGGCGTGAATCAGGTCGCGCACGCGCGGGTAGATCTGCTGGTTCCATTTGCGCCCGCTGAACACGCCGTAGTGACCGACCCCGGTCTGGACGTGATGCGCCTTGAGGTAGGGGCGCACGTTCGGGCACAAGTCCTGCGCCGCGACCGTCTGGCCCACGGCACAGATATCGTCTCGCTCGCCCTCGACCGTCAGCAACGCCGTGCGGCGTATCGCCGCCGGCCGCACGGTCCGATAGCCCCAACTCAGCTTGCCCTGCGCCAGGGCAAAGGTCTGGAACACCTTGTCCACCGTCTCCAGATAGAACTCGGCCGGCAAGTCGTTGACGGCGAGGTATTCGTCGTAGAACTGCCCGATCGCGCGTGCCTCCTCGGCGCGGCCCTCGACGAGGTGCTCGTACATCTGCCGCAACGACTGCTCATGGCGGGCCAGGTTCATGCTCATAAACGCGGTGAGCTGCAAGAAGCCCGGGTAGACGCGCCGCAAGAAGCCCGCGTGGCCTGGCGGCACGCGGCTGATCAGATTGCGCTCGAACCAGTTCAGCGGCTTGCTGTTGGCCAGGCGATTGACCTCGGTCGGGTTGACACGGCAGTCGACCGGGCCGGCCATCAGCGTCAGGCTGCGGGGCTGCGCCGGGTGATCGTCCTCGGCGAGCAGCGCGGTGGCGGCGAGCGCGGCCACGCAGGGCTGGCACACGGCAACGACGTGGCAGCCGGGGCCCACCGTCGCGATGAAGCGCATCAAGTAGCCAATGTAATCATCGAGCCCGAACTCGCCGTGGCGCAGCGCGACGTCGCGGGCATTGTGCCAGTCGGTGATATAGACGTCGTGATCGAGCAGCAGCGTGCGCACGGTCTCGCGTAGCAGCGTCGCGAAGTAGCCCGACATGGGCGCCGCCAACAGCACGCGAGGCTGCTGGGGCAGCGCCGCGGCGGGGTCCTTGCGAAAATGCAGCAGCGTGCCGAAGGGTAGGGTGAGGACCCTCTCCTCGCTGACGGACACGGGTTCGCCACCCAGCAGCACGTGGTCGATGCCGTATGCTGGCCGCTCGTGCGTCAACTGCAGGCGCGAGAGCACGTCCAAGGCGGCCGAGATCCGGCGCGCCGCGCCATGCCCGGCCGGCCGCGTCCGCTGCTTGCGGCCCAATTGCCGGACCAGCAGGTGCAGCGGCGAAATCAGATCGGACTGCAACTGGTAGGTCGAATAGAGCATCAGGAACTTTCCCGTGGCGATGTCCTTGGAGGGACGCAAGGTGCGTGCCAGCGTCGTGCCGATTCCGTTCCCTGGCGCCTGCGCCGCAGGGGCCGGCTTGGCACAGGCCTTGCTCCTTCTTTGGTCTCGGGAGGGGCGTCCGACATGGCCAATGCGATTCTGACGATCAGCAGCAAGAACTACGGTGCCTGGGCCTTGCGCGGCTGGTTGATGGCGCGCCTTGCCGGACTCGAATTCACCGAGCACGTGATCCCGCCCGATGACCCGCAGATGAAGGCCGAGATGCTGCTGCTGTCGGCCTCGATTCGGGTGCCGGCGCTCGAGCACGAGGGCGTGCGCGTGTGGGACACGCTCGCAATCGGCGAGTACCTAAACGAGATCAGGCCCGAGGCCGGCCTGCTGCCGGCCGATCGGGCAGCGCGAGCGCATTGCCGGGCGATCTGCGGCGAGATGCATTCGGGCTTTAGTCCGAAGTTCCACTGTTTGCTGAGCGAGTTTTCCTTTGCATCACAGGCACTTGGCGTGAG
>OKRD01000059.1 GCA_900290335.1 Burkholderiales bacterium
AACCGCATCCTGACCGGGGCGCGGCCGGGCGAAAGGCAGCCGGCGGTGGCGGTGGCGGTCCGGGACCACGGCCAGGGCATCGCGCGCGAGCATCTGCCGCGGCTGACCGAGCGCTTCTACCGCGTCGACGCGGCGCGTTCGCGCGCGCTGGGCGGCACCGGGCTGGGCCTGGCCATCGTCAAGCACATCATCAGCCGCCACCGGGGAGCCTTCGAGATCGAGAGCGAGCCGGGCCAGGGCTCGGTATTCACCGTGCATCTGCCGGCCGCCGTGACGCCTGCCCCCGTCTCTATTTCCCCCGTCCCGATCCAGGCAAAAACCGGCCTTTAACCACGAGTCGAGCGCTGTCATAAAACGGCAACGAAACTCGCGTAGTCCTGCTTGGGCGGCGATTTGATCGAATCCCGCAGGTTCGACTGACAAGGGGACAAGGCTTGGAGGCGCGCCACCAAGGCCCGGCTGGGGTTATTGCCGTTGCCGGACTGGCGCGCACAATGCGGCGCCAGCGTTTGGGCGACACGCTGTTCCGCGGCGTGACCCGGGGCTTCGCCTTGGGCGTGCTGTTGCTGTTGGCCGCGATCATTGCGTCCCTGGCGGAGGGGTCGATCCCGGCCTTCCGCGCCTTCGGCTTCGGATTCCTGGTCAGCGATTCCTGGAACCCGGTTAAGGAAAATTTCGGCGCGTTGCCGGCGATCTACGGCACGCTGATCACATCCCTTCTCGCCATGATGCTGGCGGTGCCGCTCGCCTTCGGCGTGGCGATATTCCTGACCGAGCTGTGCCCGCCTTTGTTGCGCCGGCCGATCGGCACCTTGATCGAACTCCTGGCCGCCATACCCAGCATCATCTACGGCATCTGGGGCCTGTTCGTGCTGGCGCCGGTGCTGCAATCGACGTTGCAGCCCGCGCTCATCGGCAGCCTCGGGGAGATCCCGTTCGTGGGCGCGCTCTTCGCCGGACCGCCCTTGGGCCTGGGCATATTGACCGCGAGCATCATCCTGGCGGTGATGGTGCTGCCTTTCATCGCCTCGGTCAGCCGCGACGTGTTCCTGACCGTGCCGGCGCTGTTGCGCGAAAGCGCCTATGCCATGGGCGCCACGACCGCCGAGGTCATTCGCGACATCATCATCCCCCATTCGCGGGTCGGCATCGTCGGCGGCGTCATGCTCGGGCTGGGCCGCGCGCTGGGCGAGACCATGGCGGTGACTTTCGTCATCGGCAACGCGCACCGTATCCAGACCTCGCTCCTGGCGCCCGGCACCACCATCTCGGCCACCTTGGCCAACGAGTTCACCGAGGCGGTGAGCACGCTCTATACGTCCTCGCTGGTCGCACTCGGGCTGATCCTGTTCGTCATCACCCTGATCGTGCTGGCCTTGGCGAATTACATGCTGTGGCGCATGGGTTCGCAGGAGGGGGCTTGAGCATGGATGCGATGCTGTACCGGCGCCGCGCCGCCACCAATTATCTCATCCTGTCGCTGTCCTTCGCCGCGACCGCGGCCGGATTGCTGGTGCTGTTCCTCATCATGGGATCGCTGTTGAAGAACGGCGTGCCCGCGCTGGGATCCGATCTTTTCACCCAGAACACGCCGCCGCCGGGCAAAACCGGCGGGCTGTTGAACGCCATTTACGGCAGCGTGGTCATGACCGCGGTGGCGACGGCCGTCGGCACGCCGGTCGGCATCTTGTGCGGCACCTTCCTCGCCGAATTCAGCCGCTCGAGCCGGCTCGCCATGACGGTGCGTTTCATCAACGACATTCTCCTGTCCGCGCCGTCGATCG
>OKRD01000066.1 GCA_900290335.1 Burkholderiales bacterium
GGTGGACCTGGCGGTGCTGGACATCAAGATGCCGCGGATGGACGGCATGGAGCTGCTGCAGAAACTGCGCCAGCGCAGCAGCATGCCGGTGATCTTCCTCACCTCGAAGGACGAGGAGGTGGACGAGCTGATGGGGCTTCGGCTCGGAGCAGACGACTATATCACCAAGCCGTTCAGCCAGCGGCTGCTGATCGAGCGGATCCGCGCTCTGCTGCGGCGCAACGAAGCGAGCCGGGCGGAAGGCTCGGGGGCGGCGCCCGGCGGGGTCATGGTGCGGGGCGAGCTGACGCTGGACGAGACCAAGCACCAGTGCATCTGGCGCGGCGGAGACATCCAGCTCACGGTCACCGAATTCCTGCTGGTGAAGGCCCTGGCGGCACGGCCGGGCATGGTAAAGAGCCGCGACCAGTTGATCGACGCGGCATACGGCGAGAACATCTATGTCGATGACCGCACGATCGACAGCCACGTGAAGCGGATCCGCAAGAAGTTCCGTACGGTGGACGACGAGTTCGATCGCATCGAAACGCTGTACGGCATCGGCTACCGCTACAAGGAGCACTGAGCGGCCGCCATGCCCGACGGCACCGCCCTCACCGCGCTCGCACCGCCGGCCCTGCCGCAGCCGAAGCGGTTCCGCACGCGCTGGGTTTCGCCGCTGCTGCGCCGCATCCTGCTGGTGAACGCGCTGCCGCTGGTGCTGCTGCTGGCGGCGCTGCTGTATCTCGACCAGTACCAGAACGGGCTGCTGGAAGCCGAGGTGTCGGCGCTGCGCGAGCAGGCGCGCATCTACGCCGGGGCGCTGGGCGAGAGTGCGGTGCGTGCCACCGAGCCGGACAATCCGAAGATCGTGCCCGACATCGCGCGCCCGCTGCTGCGCCGGCTGACCGATCCGACGCCGGACGCGCAGGCGAAGCTGTATGCGCCGGATGGGACGGTGATCGCGGATTCGCGGGTGCGCGAGGGTCCCAGCGGCGCGGTAAGCACCGAACCGCTGCCGCCGGCGGTGGAGCAAGGGCTTTTCGTCGGCGCCGTGGGCTGGATGTACGACAAGGTGCTGGCGCTGCTGCCGCACGAGACGCCGACGCCGCTGGTGGTCGATCTGACGCCGGGCGCGGCCGGCCTGGAGTGGCAGCCGGACGTGAAGGAGGAACTGCGCCTCAGCAGCTCCGGCCAGAGCCGCGAGATGCCTCCCTATATAAGGCGCACCAAGGACAACCGGCTGCTGGTGACGGTGGCCGAGCCGGTCGAGCGGGATCGGCACACGGTTGGTATCGTGCTGCTGACGCGCGAGGCGCGCGAGGTCGATACCAGTCTGTTCATCGTGCGCATGTCGATTCTGGCGCTGTTCGGCCTGGCGCTGGCGTTGACGGTGCTGCTGTCGTGGTACCTCTCGCTGACCATTGCGCGGCCGATCCTGCGGCTGGCAGGGGCTGCCGCAGAGATGCGCGAAGGCCACGGCCGCGCCGGGAGCGTTCCGGCGCCGCTGCTCAGGCGGCACGACGAAGTGGGTACTCTGGCGACCGCGCTGGCCGATTCGGCCGAGGCGCTGTGGACGCGCATGGATGCGATCGAGAAATTCGCGGCCGACGTGGCGCACGAGATCAAGAACCCGCTGTCGTCGATCCGCAGCGCGATCGAGACGCTCCGCCGCATCGATGATCCGGTGCGTCAGAAGCTGTTGCTGACGATTATTGCGCAGGACGTGACGCGGCTGGATCGGCTGATCAGCGACGTGAGCGACGCGTCGCGGCTGGACGCCGAGCTGTCGCGCATCGCCGCCGAGCCGCTCGATGTGGTGCCGATCCTGCGCGCCCTGCAGGAGCTGGACGAAGCGACGCGCGACCCGGAGAACGATCCGCGCATCGAGGTGGATGCGCCGGCCAGCCTGCTGGTCTGGGCGGTGGAGGACCGGCTGGTGCAGGTACTGCGCAATCTGGTGGGCAACGCGCAGTCGTTCAGCCCGCCGCGCGGAAAGATCACGCTGCGGGCGCGCGAGAGCGGCGGGATGGCGGAGATCAGCGTCGACGACGAGGGACCGGGAATCCCGGAGGCGAGCCTGGAGCACATCTTCGAGAGGTTCTATTCCGAGCGGCCGAAGGGCGAGAAGTTCGGCCAGCATTCGGGTCTTGGGTTGTCGATCAGCCGGCAAATCGTCGAGGCGTTGCGTGGGCGCATCTCGGCGGAAAACCGCCGCGATGCCACCGGCAGGCTGTTGGGTGCGCGGTTCGTCGTACGCCTGCCGAAGGTGTAGCAACAGGAGCGGCGGCGTCTCTGTGCATGAAATTGCGTTTCAGTCCTAGTCATAATTTCTAAAAAATAATACAGAATTCAGCTTCCGTTAGAGTTTTTTTGGCGCCTAGCAGCCTGTCGGACTCGGTTTTCCGACTACCCAACGGTATGTCCCCTGAGCGGCCCGG
>OKRD01000061.1 GCA_900290335.1 Burkholderiales bacterium
CCGCCTGATGGAACTCGGCCGGGTGCGCAAGATCGTCTGCTCGTTCCCGCGTTCGTCCGACCCGGTGGTGTTCGAGTCGCTCTACCGCGCCGGCAAGATCGAGCTGGAGATCGTGCCGCAGGGCACGCTCGCCGAACGCATGCGCGCCGCCGGCGCCGGCGTGCCCGCCTTCTTCACCGCCACCGGCGTCGGCACCAAGATGGCGGTCGGCAAGGAGCATCGCGACATCGACGGCCGCACCTACATCCTGGAAAGCTGGCTGCCCGGCGACGTCGCGCTGGTGGAGGCGTGGGAAGCCGATCGCTGGGGCAATCTGACCTTCAAGGAGTCAGGCCGCAACTTCAATCCAGTGATGGCGATGGCGGCAAAGCTGACCATCGTGCAGACCCAGCACATCCGCGAACTGGGCGAGATCAATCCCGACCACGTCGTCACGCCCGGCATCTTCGTGGACCGGGTGCTGCATGTGCCCTACGGTGACCCGACCGGTTTCTGATCGAGGAGAAGGCGATGGCCGATACCGCCGCAAGCGAATTCAAGCCGCTGAACCGCACCGAGATGGCCGCCCGCGTGGCGCGCGACATCCCGGAGGGCTGGTATGTCAACCTTGGCATTGGCATCCCCACCGCGGTGGCCGACCATGTGCGGCTGGACCGCGAGGTGATCTTCCACTCGGAGAACGGCGTGCTGGGCATGGGTCCCGCGCCGCCGAAGGACCAGATCGATCCGTGGCTGGTCAACGCCGGCAAGCAGTATGTCACGCTGCGCGACGGCGGCAGCTACTGCCACCACGCCGACAGCTTCGCGATGATCCGCGGCGGGCATCTGGATCTGTGCGTGCTCGGCGCGTTCCAGGTGGCGGAGAATGGCGACATCGCCAACTGGGCGACCAGCGAGAACGACACCGCGCCCGCGGTCGGCGGCGCCATGGACCTTGCCGCCGGCGCCAAGCGGTTGTGGGTGCTGATGGACCACACGACGAAGGACGGCACGCCAAAGCTGGTGCGCCGCTGCTCCTATCCGCTGACCGCGGTCGGCGCGGTGAAGCGCGTCTACACCAACCTCGCCGTCATCGACGTGACCGAGCGCGGCTTCGTGGTGATCGACATGGCGCCCGGACTGACGTTCGAAGCGCTGCAGGCAAGGACCGAGGCGAAGCTGCATCGCAGCGATCAATGATCACTTCGCAAACGGAGTAAGCGAATGGATCCGCTTGAACATCTGCAGATGATCAAGGACAGCGCGGCGGGCATCGCGCCGCGCAAGGGCGATCTCAAGCGGATCCGCGCCCTGCGTTTCACCGAGCCTGGCTTCGACCGCGCCACCTGGCGCGAGATGTGCAACCTGGGCTGGCTCGGCCTGCGCATCCCGGAGGATTCCGGCGGCTCCGGCCTCGGCGCGCGGGAATTCTGCGGCTTGGCCGAGGAACTCGGCGCAAGCTTGGTGCCGGAACCGCTGA
>OKRD01000065.1:0-331 GCA_900290335.1 Burkholderiales bacterium
GGGTCAGGAAAAGGGGATGGAGTATCTGAAAAAATTTGCCGCGCAGCAGCCGGTGACGATACCTGCCGCGCAGCGCGTTGTGTTGGACAAGGTGATCTCCGGCGAGTACCCGCTCTGCGTCATGATCCTCAATCATCACGTGCCGATCAGCAGGGCGCAAGGCGCGCCGGTCGAGTGGATCAGGATGCAGCCGCTGCTGGAGGTCACCAGCGTGGTGAGTATCGTGAGGGATGCGCCGCATCCCAACGCCGCGCGCCTGCTTGTTGAGTTTGTCCTGTCGCGCGAAGGGCAGGAGATTCTGGCCGCCAACGACTACCTGCCGGCCGATCCC
>OKRD01000065.1:341-1328 GCA_900290335.1 Burkholderiales bacterium
ACTCTACCACGAGCTGTTCCGATGAGCCTCTCCCGCCTCGTCGGCGCCGCCGAACCCGGCCGCACATCCTGGCTCGATTTCCTGCGGCAGGACACGCGGCGCGTCATCGCCGCAGTGATCGGGCTGATGCTGGCGGTGCTTATGCTGCCGCCGCTGTGGATCCTGGTGCAGGACAGCCTGACCACGACCGATGCGATCGGCAACGTCGTCGGCTGGACCTTCGAGCACTTTCGCAAACTTGTCACCGACCGCGATGCGCTGCAGAGCACGTGGAATACGCTCGTCTTTGCATTCGGCAGCACCGTGCTGTCGCTGATATCCGGCGGCGTGCTCGCGTGGCTGGTCGAGCGCACCAACGCGCCCTGCAAGTTCCTGGCCTATCTCGCCACCATCATCTCGATGGGCACGCCGTACATCCTGCACGTCATTGCCTGGCTGTTCCTGCTCGGCAAGGTCGGACCGCTGAACGAGGCCTATCGCCAACTGTCCGGTTCACCGAACAATCTGTTCGAAGTGAACTCGATGGCGGGCATGATCCTGATCGAAGGATTCCTGTGGTCGCCCTTGGTGTTTCTGCTGCTCGGCGCCACCTTCCGTGCCGCCAATGCCGACATGGAGGAGGCGGCACGCGTGAGCGGCGCCTCCGTGTTCGACACGCTGTGGCGCATCTCGCTCAGGCTGGCGATGCCGGCGATCCTGGCGCTGGCGTTGTTCGTGTTCATCCGCGCGATCGGCGCGTTCGAGGTGCCGGCACTGGTCGGCATGCCCGGCCGCATTTTCGTGCTCACCACCGATGTCTACGAGGCGACAATCGTCGTTCCGCCCGATCTTGGTTATGCCGCTTCCTTCTCGGTGGTGATGGTGGCAATCGTCGCGGTGCTGCTGTATTTCTACGGCCGCCTGTCGCGCCATGCCGAACGATTCCATTCCATCACCGGCAAGGGCTACCGGCCGCGGCCGTTCGATCTCGGGCGCGGGCGCTGGATC
>OKRD01000144.1 GCA_900290335.1 Burkholderiales bacterium
ACCTGCTTCTTGTTGCGGGCAATGTTGTAAGGGTTATTGACCCAGGAGCCGCGCATCAGGGCCACTGCCGGGTTGCGGTGCAGGAAGTCGTATAACCTTTTTGTGCCGAGCGCAAAAGCGCCCACCATCTTGCCGGTCAGCGTCTCGTTGCCAAAACTGTGCGGCGCCTTGCCGATGCAGCCGGCCTCGTACAGATCGATCAAGCCGTCGGTGAACATCTCGGTATGGATGGCCAGGCCGCGCTTTTTCAGCAGCATTGAGGTCACCGCGTTGGGGATGCCGCCGATGCCCACCTGCAATGTGGATCCGTCCTCGATCAACTCGGCAATGTGCCCGCCGATCTGCAGGTCCTTGTCGTTCGAGGGTGCGGGCGGCAACTCGGGAACCGCGCGGTGATTCTCGATGACGAAGTCGACCTCTTCCAGATGAATAATCGCATCCCCATAGGTGCGCGGCAGGTTCTCGTTGATCTCCAGGATCACCAGGTCCGCGGCCTCCAGCAGCTCGCGCTCGTAAGTCACCGACAGCGACAGCGACACGTAGCCGAGGTGATCGGGCGGCGAGCACGTGCCGGCGAAAATCGTCGGCCTCTGGTAGACGAGCCGGTCCAGGCCGGCGCGGTGCAGATGGTTGGGTACGTAGGACGTCGTCCCGGCTTCCTCGTGGGCCTTGCGCACCGGCGGCGTGAAGAACCACGCATCGTGCAGGAAGTGCCCGCGCATGGCGGGGTCCATGAAGAAGGGATAGGGCGCCATCGGCAGGCAGGTGGCTACCGTGACGTTCTGCACGCGTGGCGCGATGGTGTGCAGCTGCGCGAGCAAGCCCGCCGGCTCGGCGGCCGCGAGGGCCGACACGATGCTGTCGTTGGATTTAACCTTGGCGAGCGCCTGCTCGACCGAGATCAGCTTGCCCTGCAGGAAATCGCGTCCGTCCGGCATGGCTAGGTTGCCCCTGGTGGATTGCGTCGACTCAACTGGGCAGGATCAAAGCGTCATGCGGATCGCGGACGCCGCCATGTTGTATCCAACGCCGGAGCCGATCATTACTACGAGATCGCCGCGTTTGATCTTGCCAAGTTCGATCGCGTCGTCCAGCGCCATCGCGATGCAGGCCGATCCGGTGTACCCGTACTTCTCCATGATGGTGTGGCACTTCTCCAGCGGCACGCCGCAGCGCTCGGCCACGATGGCAATGGAGGGCTTGCGCACCTGGGTCAATATCAGCTGGTCCACGTCGTCCGCCGTAAAGCCGTTTTCTGCAGCAAGGCGCTTGAACAGCTCCGGCCAACCGTCATGATTGACTTCCGCCGGGTACGGCGTAACCAGCCGCACTTGCGTGCGTCCGGCCTTCACCGCCTCGACGCTCGCGGGCTCGAAGGTGCCCCCGGCAAAGATGCCCCAATAGGAGGCGTACGAACCGTCGGCCTTGAATGCGGCACCGACGAAGCCTTGCATCGTGCCGCCTTCGAGAACCGCGGCGCCGGCCCCGTCACCATACAAGAAGCAGATCGGGTCGTTCGGGTCGCTGAGGCGGTGCATCATGTAGACGCCTACCACGAGCACGGTCTTGAGTCCCGGGTTGGCGGCGATCAACCCGGAGGCAATCGCAATGCACGCCGGAAACGATGCGCAGGCACAGCCCACGTCGAAGGTGCCGGCATTCTTTGCGCCAAGCTTGTGCTGCAGGACTACCGAGGTATCCGGGGTGATGTAATCGGGCGAATCGGTGCCGACGATGATCAGGTCGACGTCCTCGGGCTTGCGTCCCGCACGCTTGATCGCCTCGCGCGCCGCCGGCAACGCAAGATCCGAGGTTACCCAATCGTCAGGGGCGTAATAGCGCTGGTTGATACCCGTACTGGCCGCGAACTTGTCGATCACGGTCGGAATGCCGAGGGCCGTAAAGCGTGCGGTTAGTTCGGCATTGGTAACCATGCGCTCGGGTAGATAGCGGGCGGTCGAAACGATCTGAGCGATGCGCGCCAATTTCGGGCTCCCGGAACGTGCTCTGACTTCGGCGTTTGCGCTGGTGCCCCAGTTTTATATACCTGGCAGATGACACCGGCAATGCGACAGATCAAGGAGGATGTACCTCGCCGCGGCCGCCGCGCCCGCGAGCGCTGCCGCTAGGAGCGCTGACGGAGTCGACCGACAATCCCCTGGGGGAAGAAGGTGACGATCAGTACGAACAGCAGTCCCAGCCAGAGCAGCCAGCGGTCGGGTTGAAACAGCGCCGCGATCAATGGCACGCCGGAGACCGCGCTGCTGATCGCGCCCAGCACGTTTTGCAGGTAATACTCGGCCAACACGACCACGATCGATCCGATCACCGCGCCGTAGAGCGTCCCCATTCCGCCGATCACGACCATCAACAGGACGTCAACCATCAGCGAGAACGACATCGTGGCGTCGGGCCCGACGTAGCGAAGTACCAGCGCCATCAAGGCGCCTGCTATTGCCGCCATCACGGCGGACATTACGCAGGCGATCGTGCGGTAGGCGACGACCTGGTAGCCCATCGCCTCGACGCGGAACTCGTTTTCCCGGATCGCCTGCAGCACCCGGCCGAACGGCGAGTTGACGATCCTCAGCATCACCAGAAACAGCAGCAGTGACACGAGAAGGGTCAGGTAGTACGTAAGCACTGTGCCGTTGATGTTCACGCCCAGCAGGGGATCGTCGAACAGCCGAAAACCGGGCATCAGAATCGTTGGTATCGAGAACGTCAACCCGTCTTCTCCGCCCGTGAGTCCACGCCATTGCTCCGCCACGATCTCGGCAAAGCTCGCCACCGCAAGCGTGATCATCGAGAAGAAGATGGCGCGCACCCGCAGGCTCAGCGCCCCGATCACCACGGCCACGGCCGCGGCCACGGTGACCCCGGCGGCCGTGCCCAGAAGCACCGCTCCCCAGCCGACCCAGCCCTTGGCCAGCAGGATGCCAACGCCGTAGGCGCCGAAGCCGAAGACCATCATGTGCGCGAACGAGACGATTCCCGTGTAGCCCAGCATGAGGTCGTAGCTGGCAACCAAGATCACGAAGATGCAGACGCGGGACGCGACGCCCAGCGCCTTGGTGCTGGGGAACAGAAAGGGAGCCAGAAATAGTGCCAACAGCACCAGCAACAGCATTGCGTTGAGCAGGCCCCGGCCCGGCGGGTCCTCGGACAGCAGCCACTTCACGCTGGCTCCAAGGCGCAAGGAGCGGGTCATTTTTCGGGTCCCCCGGGACGGTGATTCATCGGTGCCAGTCACTGTTCCGAGACGGGCAGTAGGCCCCGCGGCCGCCACATTAGGATCAGCACCATGAGCAGGATGTCGGAACCGAGCGCGAGCTTGGGGGTGAGGAACTGGACGTAATTGCTGGTCAGTCCCACCAGAATCGCGCCGATGAAGCAACCGCTCACGGAGCCCAGACCGCCGATGATCAGGATAATGAACACCAGGACGGTCATGCTGTCGCCAATCTGGCTGCTGACCAGGGTCTGGTACTGAGCCCACATCATGCCGCCCACGCCCGCCAGCGCGGTGCCGGCGATGAACACGCCGATGAACAGGCGCCGAATGTGGTAGCCAAGCGCCTCCACCATCTCGCGATCCTCGACGCCGGCGCGCACCAACAGACCGATGCGGGTGCGGGTCAGCACGATCTGCATCGCCACCGCGATCACCAGTCCGACGCACAGCGCGACCAGGCGGTATGTCTCGATAGGCGAGGAACCGATGAACACGCTGCCGCGTAAGCTGGCCGGCTTGGGCAGCGGGATCGCGTCCGGTCCCCACACCACGATGATCAGTTGTTCGATCACGATCAGCGCGCCTACCGTGATCAGGATCTGGCGCAGCGGCGCCCCATACACGCGACGAATGATGATCTGCTCGAAGACGAAGCCCAGCGCGCCGCTGGCCACGGCCGCCGCCGCCAGTGCCAGCAGCAGTGCGGCGAGATTGAGCGCCAGCGAAAGTTCGCCCGTCCATCCGGTGAGCCGCCCCAGCACCGAGACGGCGACGTACGCGCCCGTCGTGATGAAGGCGGCGTGCGCGAAGTTGAGCACGTCCATGAGTCCGAAGATGAGGGTCAGGCCCGAGGCCATCAGGAACAACATCATGCCCATGGTCAGCCCGGCCACCGTCAGGGTTACCCACGGGCCGATCCCCATGAACGGCAGTGCCGCCAGGACCAGCGCGGGCGTTACCGCGTAGGGCGCCCACTGCTGCGCGCGATCGATCCATTTCCCGTTCATTCGCCGGCTCCCAGGCTGAGCCCCAGCAATCGCTGCTGCAGCGCCTCGTCGGCGCTGAGTGCCGCCATGGCGCCGCTGTGGACGATTTTGCCCTGGTCCATGACCGCGACCTCGTCCCCCATGGCGCGCGCGATGTGGAAATTCTGCTCGACCAGCAACACGGTAGTCTGCTCGGCCTTGAGTGCCAAGAAGGCGGCGACGAATTGATCCACCACGACGGGCGACAGACCCTTGGTGGGTTCGTCAACCAACAGCAGACGGCGCTTTTCGACGATGGCACGCCCGATGGCCAGCATCTGCTTTTGTCCGCCCGACAGCAGCCCGGCGGCCGAATCCCATTTGAGCTTGAGCGCCGGGAAGCATTCGAATACGCGGTCCAGGCGCTCCTGCACGAACCCACGGGGCGCGGTGGCGAGCAGCAGGTTCTCGCGCACCGTCAGCTTGGCGAAGATCCCCATACCCTCCGGCACGTAGGCGATGCCCAGCTGCGCAATATCGGGGGTGGCCATCCCGGCGATCGCCTGCCCATCGAAAACCATTTGCCCCTGACGTGCCTTCCAAAGGCCCATGATGGTGCGCAGCGTTGTCGTCTTGCCCACACCGTTGCGTCCCAGCAGCATGGTGACGTGTCCGCGCCGCACCTTTAGGTCGACACCATGCAGGATCTGATAACGGCCGATGTCTGTGTAGACCTGGTCAAGACGCAGCAGCACGTCATCGGCGTCAGCCATGGCCGCCCCCAGACCGCGCTGCCTCGTGCTTGAGTTCGGTAGCGCCGTGCTGGCCTAAATAGGCCAACTGCACGGCCGGCGATGCCACGACTTGCGCCGGCGAGCCGTCGGCGATCATCGTTCCTTCTTGCAGCACGATGATGCGATCGGCGAGGCGCGTGACCACGTCCATCTTGTGCTCGACCAGAAGCACGGTCTTGTCGCGCTCCGACTTGATTTCCTCGATAAGTTCCAGGATCACCGGTATTTCGTCAATGCTCATGCCGGCCGTGGGCTCGTCGAACATGAACACGCGAGGTTTGAGCGCCAGGAGAATGGCCACCTCGAGCTTGCGCTGGTCGCCGTGCGCCAGCGCCGCCGCGGGCTGGTTCGCGTGCGTGTCGAGCTTGACGCGGCCCAAGCAGCGGTGGGCGTCCTCGGCGAGCTTGGCGTCGTGCCCCGCAATGCTGAGGAAGTCGAACCGGATTCCGGCCACCGACTGCACGGCAAGGCGAACGTTCTCGAGCACCGTCAGGTTGGGGTAGAGATTGGTGAGCTGGAACGCGCGCCCCAATCCCAGGCGCGTGCGCCGGGGCGCGCCGAGCCTTGTTATGTCCTTGCCGAGCAGCGTCACGCTGCCGCTGCTTGGCCGCAGCTGTCCCGAGATGAGGTTGAAATACGTGGTCTTGCCGGCGCCGTTGGGGCCGACAATCGCCGTCAACGTCCCCTGCGCAAAGGCGCAGGACACCGCATTGACCGCTACGTGCCCGCCGAAGCGGATCGTCAGGTCGCGCGTGGCCAGAACCGGGACGCCCTCGGTCATCGTGGCGTCCCTGTGCGCTTATCCAGGGAGTGCAGCCGTCCCGGGCTTACTTGGCGCTGTTGCGGATGGGGAGGTTGATCTCGTCGATGGAGATCTCGCGCACGAGCTGCGGTATGCCCCAGGCCACGTTGGGATCGACCTTGATCTTGAACGCATACATCGGCTGCAGGAGTTGATGGTCCTCCTTGCGGAAACGAACGTTGCCCTTGGGCGAGTCGAAGGCCATGCCCTCCATTGCGGCGATGAGCTTCTCCGTGTCCGTCGAACCGCCGGTCTTTTTCAGCGCAGCGACCACGGCCTGACCGGCGATGAAGCCGCCGCAGGTGAAGAAATCTGGCGGTGCACCGCTAAAGCGCTTCTTGTGCTCCGTCACCAGCCAGTCGTTGACCTTGTTCTTTGGATTTTCGTAGTAGTAATAGCCGGCCCCCTCCAACCCAGGGAAGTCCTTGTAGGCCACCAGCGCCGGCAGGATGTTGCTGCCCGTGGACATCGTGATTCCCAGCCGATCGGGATTCAGCGCCTTTAGCGCCGACATCGGATTGCCGGCCCCGGCCCAGTTCATGAAGATGATCTTGCGCCCCTGCTCCTTGGCGAGCGCATCGAAGATGCGCTGGTAGGACGCGGTGAAATCGGTCGTCACGGGGGGCGCATATTCCTCGAAGACCAGCTTGGCGCCGGTAGGGGCAAGCGCCGTCCGAAAGGCGGTCACGAAGTCGCGGCCGAAGGCGTAGTCCTGCGCTATGGTAGCGATCACGGTGCCCGACTTGCCGATCGCCAGTGCATTGGAGATCGCGTCCTGGCTGGAGTTGCGGCCGGTGCGGAAGATGTATCGGTTCCACTTCTCGCCGGTGATCGAATCGGCCACCGCGGGTTCGACAATGAAGACCTTCTTGTTGTCCTGCGCGACGGGCAGCATGGCCAATGCCACCGCCGAGCTGGTGCCGCCGACCGCGATGTCGGCGCCATCGTCGTTGTAGGCCTCGCCCAGCAGGTTGCGGCCGACATCGGGCTTGGTCTGACTGTCCTTTTCGATTACCACCAGCTTGCGGCCCGCAACCGTATTCGTGCCGCCGGTCGCGTATTCGAGCCCCATGGCAAAGCCCGCCAGGGTCTGCTTGGCGTAGGCTTCGAGCGGCCCGGTCTTATCGACTACCAAGGCGATCTTGACCGGCTTTTCGTCCCCGAATGCTATCGTGGCCAGCGTGCCCGCAACCATCGCCGCCAATACGATCCAACGCAGCTTCATGACACCCCTCCTTGAGCTTGGCCGGCACATCGCGGCCTGATTTTTATTGGAAACCCCAATGGCGCAACTCGGCGGCTTCCGGACACGGCGCACGGATGATGATCCTCGCGATTACGCTAGGGTATCTTTGATTTGGCGCAAACGTCAACCGAACGTGCCGCTCCTGTCCTGCGCTGCATGGTGGGTTCGGACGAGAATGCCTCGCCAGATGGCTTGGTAATTCATCAGTGGAGGAAAATCATGGCACGCATCGCGCTTGTCACGGGTGGTGTTCGCGGCATTGGCGCCGCAACATGCAAGGCGCTCAAGGGCGCCGGTTACACCGTAGCTGCTAACTATTCGGCAAACGCCGCGGCGGCGGAGCGCTTTCGCAGCGAAACCGGCATAGCTACCTATCAGTGGGACGTCGCCGACTTCGACGCCTGCCAGCGCGGCGTCGCGAAAGTAACGTCCGATCTCGGCCCGGTGGACGTCCTCGTCAACAATGCCGGTATCACCCGCGACGCCACGCTCCACAAGATGACCAAGGAACAGTGGCGCGCGGTCATCGACGTGGATCTCACGGGCTGCTTCAACATGTGCCGTGCGCTCATCGAGGGAATGCGCGAGCGGCGCTTCGGCCGGATCATCAGCATAAGCTCGATAAATGGCATGGCGGGCCAGTTCGGCCAGACGAACTACGCGGCAGCCAAGGCCGGGATCATTGGTTTCTCCAAGGCGCTGGCGCTGGAGGGCGCGGCACGCAACGTCACCGCGAACGTGATCGCCCCGGGCTACACCGACACGGACATGGTGGCCGCGGTCAGCCCGGACGTGCTCAAGCAGATCGTGGCATCGGTGCCGGTTGGCCGCCTTTGCAAACCAGACGAGATTGCCCGCTGCGTCGTCTTCCTCGCCAGCGACGATGCCGGCTTCATTACCGGCGCCACGCTGTCGATCAACGGCGGAAAGTACATGACCTAAGGGCGTCCGGGTGCAGCCGCTGTAAAATGCAGCGCATGCTGCTGATGATCGACAACTACGACAGCTTCACCTACAACCTGGTCCAGTACTTTGGCGAGTTGGGGGAGGATGTCCACGTCTATCGCAACGACGAGATCGCGCTCGAGGACATCGCGGCCCTGGCGCCCCGGCACATCTGCATCTCGCCCGGGCCGTGCACGCCCAACGAGGCGGGAGTCACGCTCGGCCTGATTGCCCGTTTCGGCGACCAGATCCCGATCCTGGGCGTTTGCCTCGGCCACCAGGCGATCGGCCAGGCATACGGCGGCAAGGTGATCCGCGCCAAGGAACTGATGCATGGCAAGACCTCGCGCATCGAGCATGACGGCCAGGGCGTATTCACCGGGCTGCCGCGCGCCCTGGTAGCGACGCGTTATCACTCGCTGGCGGTGCAGCGCCCCGGCTTGCCAGCTTGCCTTGAGGTGAGTGCCTGGACGCCCGACGGTGAAATCATGGGTCTGCGGCACCGGACGCTACCGGTGGAGGGCGTTCAGTTTCACCCCGAATCGATCGCCACCGAGTACGGGCACGAGATGCTGCGTAACTTTCTCACCCGCCATTGAGCGCGTTGCCGGGTGCATTCCCCTGGCATGGAGGAACCTGCCCCATGAGCATCACGCCGACCGAGGCGCTGGCCCGCTGCATTGATCATCGCGAGATCTTTCACGACGAGATGCTCTCGCTCTGGCGCCGCCTGATGAGCGGCGAGCTCACGCCGGTGCAGATCGCTGGCCTGCTGGTCGGCCTACGGGTGAAGAAGGAAACGATCGGCGAGATTGCCGCCGCGGCCCAGATCATGCGCGAGTTCTCCACCAAGGTGGAGGTGGGGGACCAGACCCACCTGGTCGATATCGTGGGAACCGGGGGCGACGCGGTGCACACCTTCAACATCTCGACGGCGGCGATGTTCGTCGCCGCTGCCGCCGGGGCGCGCGTTGCCAAGCACGGCAATCGCAGCGTCTCGTCGAGTTCGGGCAGCGCCGACGTGCTCGAAGCGCTCGGGGCCAAGATCACCTTGTCGCCGGCGCAAGTGTCCGCCTGTCTGGCGCAGACGGGCATCGGCTTCATGTTTGCGCCCAGTCATCACGCCGCCATGCGGCACGCGGCAGCGGTGCGCAAGGAGCTGGGTGTGCGCACGATCTTTAACATCTTGGGCCCACTTACCAACCCGGCAGCGGCACCGAACCAGCTCATGGGCGTGTTCCATCCGGACCTGGTCGGCATCCAGGTGCGCGTCTTGCAGCGGCTCGGCAGCCGACATGTGCTGGTGGTGCACGGCAAGGACGGCATGGACGAGGTGTCGCTGGGGGCGGCGACGATGGTCGGGGAGCTCAAGAACGGGGAAGTGCGGGAATACGAGATTCATCCGGAGGATTTTGGCCTAGCGATGGTTTCCCACCGCGGTTTGCGGGTGGCCAACGCGCTCGAGTCGCGCGCCATGGTCCTGGACGCCATCGGCGGCAAGGCCGGCCCCGCCGGCGAAATCGTGACCCTGAACGCGGGCGTTGCACTGTATGCGTCGGACCGCGCCGGATCGATACCGGAGGGTATTGCCATGGCGCGCGCCGCCATCGCCAGCGGTGCGGCCCGGGACAAGTTGGACCAGTTTGTCGCCGCGACTAACCGGCTCGCCGGGGCGGCTTGAGCGCCGCTGCCTGGATCGCATCTTGTCCGATATTCTCCAGCAGATTCTGGCGGTCAAGGCCGAGGAGGTCGCCCAGGCGCGGGCGCGCGAATCGCTGGCGGCGGTGCGGTCCCGCGCCGAGGCCCGGCGCGATGTGCGCGACTTCGCCGGGGCCCTGGAACGCCCGATTGCCGCCGGCAGGGCCGGTGTCATCGCCGAAATCAAGAAGGCCTCGCCTTCGCGCGGCGTTCTGCGGGCGTCGTTTGATGCCCCCGCCATCGCCGCGAGCTATGCACGGCACGGCGCCGCCTGCCTTTCGGTGCTCACGGACGCGCGGTTCTTCCAGGGGGACTTGGCGTACCTGGACCAGGTGCGCGCGGTCGCCGATCTACCCGTGCTGCGCAAGGACTTTCTCATCGATGAGTACCAGGTCTTCGAAGCGCGCGCCGCCGGCGCCGACTGCGTCCTGCTGATCGTCGCGGCGCTCGCCGATGCGCAGCTGCAAGCGCTCGCGCAATGTGCCGCCACGCTGGGAATGGCGGTGCTGGTCGAGGTGCATGATGGCCGGGAGCTCGATCGCGCACTGGCTCTGGCGACGCCGCTGATCGGCGTGAACAACCGCAACCTGCGCGACTTCTCGGTATCGCTGCAGACAACGATCGACCTGTTGCCCCGCGCCGGGCCCGGCCGCCGGATCGTTGCCGAGAGCGGCATTCTCGCGCCGGCCGATGTCGCGCGGTTGCGCGCCGCGGGAGTCGCGGCGTTTCTTGTTGGCGAGGCGTTCATGCGTGCCCCCGATCCGGGCCTGGAACTGGCGCGCTTGTTCGGATGAGCGAGGGCTGCGGCACAAGTCTGGTGGGCTCCTTGCGGTCTCACTTCGCCGGCCTGCCCCGGAGCTGGCAGGAGCCCCTCGCCGCGCTCCTTGCGGCCGACAGCACGCGCGCCCTGGCGGACTTTGTCGATGCCAGGCTTGCCGCCGGCTGCGTTGTCTTCCCGCCCCGGCCGCTGGCGGCCCTGCAGTCCTGTGCGCCGCACGATGTTCGGATCGTCATCCTGGGCCAGGATCCGTACCATGGACCGGGACAGGCACACGGCTTTGCTTTCTCCGTTGCCGATGGCGTGCGGCCGCCTCCCAGCCTGCGTAACATCTTCCTCGAACTGGCGCGAGACTGCGCTTGCCCGCCGCGGCGAACGGGAAGCCTGCTCGAGTGGAGTCGCCAGGGAGTGCTGCTGCTCAACAGCGTGCTCACGGTCGAGCAGGGCCGGCCTGGCAGCCACGCGGGGCACGGGTGGGAGACCTTGACGGACGCAATCGTCGATATCGTGGCTCGACTGCCAACGCCGAAGGTCTTCCTGCTTTGGGGGGCGCAGGCGCAGGCCAAGGGCGACCCGATCGAAGCCGTGGCGGCGGCACACCTGGTGCTGCGCGCCAACCATCCTTCGCCACTGTCCGCGCGACGGCCGCCGCTTCCCTTTCTGGGCTGCGGGCACTTTTCGCAGGCCAATCGCTACTTGCTGGCCCAGGGACTTGCGCCGATTGATTGGTGCCGCTAGCGGTGCGGGCCTAGCCAGCCCGCGCGCAGGCGCCGGGCACGGGCCGGGGCCTTGGCATTCACGGTGAGCTTCCATTTTTCCGGTGGACGGGTTGCCAGTTGCAGCTCGAAGCGCAGCAGTTCCTCGCGCCGGAATGCGAGCACTTCGACGCGGTCTCCCGGACGGTAGCGCGCCAGCAGGGAATCGATTCGTCCGCTGCCCGCGCGCAAACCGTCGAGTGCGACCAGCTGGTCGCCGGCCGACAGGCCCGCCAGCTGGGCGGGACTGCCGTCGAACACTTGGCTGATCCGGCCCTCGGCCCCCACGGCCAGCCGACAGCCGAGCATCGCATAGTGGGGCGAATCGACGGCGGCACTGCGCTCAACCTGGATTCCGAACGGGGGCAGCAGCTCGGCAAAGTCGGGTTCGCTTGTATCGCGGGTCCAGGCACGCAGCGTGCGCGCCAGGTCCACGCCGGTGGCTTCGCGTATCGCCGGTGCGATTTCCTGCTCGGTGACCCCACCGTAGGTAGCGCCCGCGCTCTTGCAGCGGCGCCAGAAGAGCCGCATGACATCGTCGAGCGAGCGGCGCCCCGCGGTCTTGCCGCGAATCAGCAGGTCCAGGCCCGCTGCCACTAGCGCACCCTTCTGGTAGTAGCTCACCACGCTGTTGGGCGCGTTTTCATCCTGCTTGTAGTACTTGATCCAGGCGTCAAAGGAGCTCTCCGCCAGACTTTGCTTGAGGCGACCGCTGCGTTGCAGGACGGTCGTGACGGTCGTAGCAAGCGTGTCCAGATACTGGCCGGGCGTCAGCAGGCCGGCGCGGCGCAAAGCCAAGTCATCGTAGTACGAGGTAAAACCTTCGAACAGCCAAAGCAGCGGGGTGTAGTTTTCGCGTTCCAGATCGTAGGGCGCAAATGCGGCCGGCTTGATGCGCTTCACGTTCCAGGCGTGGAAATACTCATGACTGGCCAGCCCCAGGAAGCGCCGGTAGGCCTCGGTGCTGGTCTTCATGTCCGCGTGCGGCAGATCGTCGCGCCGGCACAGCAGCGCGCTGCAGTGGCGGTGTTCCAGGCCGCCGTAGCCGTCGTCGACGGCCATCGTCAGAAAGCAGTAGCGCTCGAATGGCGGCCGGCGCGTGCGCGGCTCGAACAGGCGTGCGTGAGTGGCGCACACCTGGGCAAGATCCTGGCTCAGGCGCGGTAGATCCAGCCTGGCAACGCGCCCCGTGATGGCGATCTCGTGCGCGACCCCCCCGACGGTAAAGTGTCCCGTGACGAAGCGCCCGAGTTCCACCGGGCAATCGATGAGCTCGTCGTAGTCGCGTGCCAGATAGCTGCCGAACTGGCCGCGTTGCGTGCCGCCCGCCGGAACCAGCGCCGTTGCCACTTGCCAGTCCCGATAGCGCCGCTCGCGCGGCGCGAAGATGTCCACGCGACAGGCGTCGTGCTCTCGCCCAACCGCCAGCAAAAACACGCTCGAGCCATTGAAAAAGCCGTGTGTCGTATCCAGATGCGCCGAGCGCACGGACAGATCATAGGCATAGACCTCGTAGGCCAGGGTCAGGGTCTCGCCCGGCCCAAGCGGCGCACAGCGCCAGGAATGCTTGTCGGTCTTTTCGATGCGCACGCGCCGGCCCGCGCCGTTCAGCGCACGCAGCCGCACGATATTGCGGGCGAAGTCGCGGATCATGTAGCTGCCGGGAATCCAGGCAGGCAGCAGGAAGCGCTGACCCGACGGATCCGGCTGGTCGACTTCGACGGTGACCTGAAAAAGATGCGCGCCGGGGTCGGCCGCAAGCAAGCCGTAGCGGACTGTCATGGGCGCATCTTACGAAATGCCGTCCCTCGACTGTGCGCGGACCCGCGCCAAGTCCGAGGTGTCGTCGATATCGCAGAGCACGCCTGGGTCATCGACGTCAATGCGAACCGGCCGGTGGCGGGCGAGCACTGCGCGCGCACCCGAATCCCCCGCCAGGACTGCTAGCTCTGGGCCGCAGACCGCGCCAAAACCCACCGGGTGCCCGCGTTGGCCCCCGTGAAACGGTGCGGCACTCGCCGCGCCGTGCTCGATCGCACTACGCACGGCGGCGATCGTTGTTTGCTGCACCTGCGGCATGTCCGCCAGGGCGATGATCCAGCCGTGCGCGCCGGCGCTGGCACGGATGGCGCAGGCGATCGACGTGCCCATACCCTCCTCGGCCCGGTCGCAGACGAGCACCGTGCATCCTTGCTCGCCAAGCAGCGCGCGCAAGCGCTCCTGGTTGGGGCTGGCGTCGGCGCGCACGACCGCGATGACGGGGCCAACGGCTGCGCGCAGGGTGCGCGCGGCAACGACCGCGATCGGCTCCGCACTCCCGGCGCCCGAGGGGTAGGTCTCGAGCAGCTTGTTGCGCCGCGCGCTGGGATCGAAGCGCGCTCCCTGGCCTGCCGCCAGCAGGATGCCGACCACGTCCATGGTTCCGCCATGCTCCTTCGATGTGCGGCGCCGGAGTGCGAACGCCGACGCATCGCCGATCCGCAAGCTTAAGCGCCATCGCCCAACGCGCAATCTTGTGCGCCCACGCCCGTCGCCGGACGCAGAGATTTGCAATTTTGTCGGCACCGACCGACACAGATGGATGACACCCGTGGCACAATGGCTAATGATCCGATGCTTCGGGGTCGTCCACCGGGATGAACCTCGAGGGGTGCGGATTTTCAGAGGACAAGTTGGGAACGGCCGTCATCCCGCTGCGTCAATCGGCGATCGAATCGGCGCTCAAGAATGAAGCGTTCGATCACCTACCGTCCCCGAGTCTGTGCCTCAATGCCTCCGCCCAGGTCCTGGCGACCAATCGGGCGTTCGCGCGCTTCGTCTCGATAGACCTGTCCGATCTGGTCGGCCGAAACATATCGGAGCTCATCGCGGTTCCCCGCAATGCGGTGTTCCAGCGCCGCTGGAGCCGCTTTTGGGGGCGCCTGCTGGAGCGCCGATCCTGCCAGCAGCGAACGCGAATCGCCATCGTCGGCGGGCGCCGCGTAACACTCGATATCTCGGCCTCGCTGCTGCGCTCGGAGGACGATCCGATAGCGGTGATCAGTCTGCGCGAAATCGACGCCGATATCAGCGCGCGCCTCTCGGCGGCACGCGCGGCCGCCTTGGGCGACGGAGTTGCCGAGGGCACCATGCTGCTGGCGAGCGACCGGCGCGTTCTGGTCACGGGTGGGCGCATGCGCAACCTGCTCGGCGTCAATGCCGCTGGCGCTGCGGGCGTGCCCTTCGAGTACCTGGTCGACGAGCCGACGGCGCGCGATTTCCTGCAGGCCTTCGAGCGCCTGGGCGGGGAGCCGACGCGCGCCAGCGTGAAGCTTGCCGGTGCGGCGCGGGCCTTCTCGGGACATACGCCACCGCGCCGGCTGTCGCTGACACTGGTGAATTTCCTCGGCTATCCGCGCGTCAATGGCGTCCTCGTGAGGGTGCGCGAGTTCGACGAGCGCATCAGCCTGCGCGATCGCGCCGATCATCTGCAAGAGCGCCTGAGCGGTTATGCCGAGCACGTGTCGGACCTCACGATGCTCACCGACGCGATCGGTATGGTTGCCTACCAGTCGCCCGCCGCGCACGCACTGCTCGGGCGTGCACCCAAGGACACCATCGGCAAGTCGGCCGCGGCCTTGTTCATCGAGGAGGACCGACCGGGGTTCTCCCGCGCCCTGCGCGCAGCAGTCGATGCCAACGAAGGAGATCGGCGGCGCAATTACCTGGCGCGCGCGCGCGGCGCCGACGGTGTCCTGCACACGATGTGGGTCAGCATCCGCAATTGCCTGGACGATCCACAGCTCGGTGGAATGGTCGTGACCGCTGCCGATGTCTCGACACTGATCGCGGAGGCGGGCCCCGATGCGCGCCAGGCACGGCAGCTGGAACTGCGCGATCGTTTGTTGCACTTGGCGATCCAGTCGCGCGCGGACTTCGTACAGTCGCTCTCGGGCGTGTTGCGCTCGAGTGCCGACGCCTTGCGGGTGAGTATGGCGGGCTTCTGGCGCTTCGACCGCACGACCGAGACTCTTGTTTGCGAATCGGTGTACTCGCGCAGCGAACAGCGCTTCTTGCGCGACTGGATCGGCGTCGACTTCCCGCGGACCGGCGTCGTCGAATCGGCCAGCCGCCTGCGCGAGCGCACACCGCTCGCTCTGACCGATACGCTGGTGGCCGGGGTCGAGCGCGATCCGCGCTGGAGCGGGGTGCGCGCCTTCCTGAGCGCGCCGGTGCTGCTCGAAGGAGAAGCTATCGGCGTGATCTGCGTTGCCGATTCCGTGTCTCGGCGCTGGGAAGACGACGAGATCGGCTTTATTGCCACGGCGTCCTTGATGGTAGCGCTGGCGGTAGAGGCGGCGCAGCGCGTGGAGGCCGAAGGGCGGATCGAACAACTGGCCTGGTATGACCCGCTCACCGGCTTGCCCAACCGCAACCTGCTGCGCGAGAACCTGCGCGACGCCTTGCTGTCGGCGATCGGACGCAAGCGCCGGCTGGCCGTGCTCTTGATCGACCTGGACCGCTTCAAGGACGTCAATGACACGCTCGGGCACCTGGTTGGCGATTCGCTGATCAAGTCGGCCGCCGAGGTCTTGCGCGAAGTGGTCGGGACCATGGGCACGGTCGCGCGCCTGGGCGGCGACGAGTTCATCGTCCTGGTAGAGGAATTCACGCATCGCCAGGAAATCGCCGAACTTGCGGCACGCATGGCGCAGGCCCTGCATCGCAGCGATTTCGTGCCCAACGTCGTGACCCAGGTCTCGGCCTCGATTGGCGTGGCGTTGTTCCCGGAGCATGGCCGCGAGATCGGCACCTTGCTCAAGAACGCCGACGCTGCCATGTACCAGGCCAAGCGCGACGGTCGCAACCAGGTGAGCTTTTTCAATCCGATCCGCTACGAGCGCGCGGCGCGCGAGGTGCGGCTGGGCATCGAACTGATGAAGGCCGTCCAAAGCGAGACTGCCCAGTTCTTCATCGAATACCAGCCGCAGGTGGAGATCGCTAGCGGACGGGTGATGGGGCTCGAAGCCTTGATTCGCTGGCGTCACCCGGTACATGGTGTGCTGACCCCGGATCGCTTCATCGACGTCGCCGAGGTCAGCGGGCTGTCCGAGCGCATCACGCGCTGGGTGATGCAGGAGGTCTGTGCGCAGATCCTTCGCTGGCGCCAGGTCCGCCCCGGCTTCGACATCCCGATCTCGATCAATGTCGCGGGGCGCGAGCTCGGCTCCAACGTTCTGCCCATCCTGGTGCGCGCGGCGCTTAGCCGTTTTCATATCGAGCCCAAGATGATCACCCTCGAAATCACGGAGCGCACGCTGGTCAAGGACGGCGAAATCAACAACGACGTGGTCAACGAGCTCTCGTCGCTGGGTGTGGGCTTGGTGCTCGACGACTTTGGCACTGGTTACTCGACGCTCGGCTATCTGCGGCGCATGCCGATTCGTGCCATTAAGATCGACCGCACCTTCATCAACGGCATTCCGCAGGATCCGGACAACTGCGCCATCGTGACAGCGATGCTGACGGTGGCACATCATTTCAAGCTGGCCGTGGTCGCCGAGGGCGTGGAGCACTCCGCCCAGGCCAGCTACCTGAGTTCGCTCGGTTGCGAGTACGCGCAGGGACATTTTTACTCGCGCGCGCTGGCACCCTCGATCATCGTCGAGCACCTTGCGGTCGACAAGACCGCGAAGACCTGAATCTGCTGGGACCAAGGACATGGCAACGCAATTCATCCAAGTCGAGACGCGCGGCCGCGTGGGGCTGATCACTTTGCATCGGCCGCAGGCACTCAATGCACTCAACGACGCCCTGATGGACGAGCTCGGCGAGGCACTGCTGGCCTTTGATGCCAACGATGGCATCGGTGCGATCGTCGTGACGGGATCGACCAAGGCGTTTGCCGCCGGCGCCGACATCGCGGCGATGAAGGATTTGACCTTTCTCGATGCGGTTCGTGGCGACTACATAACGCGCAACTGGGAGACGATCCGGCGCGTGCGCAAACCGGTGATCGCCGCGGTTGCCGGCTACGCCCTGGGCGGGGGCAACGAACTGGCTATGGCGTGCGACTTCATCATTGCCGGGGACAATGCCCGGTTCGGTCAACCCGAGATCAAGCTGGGAATTATTCCGGGCGCGGGGGGCACGCAGCGACTGCCGCGCGCCATCGGCAAGGCGAAGGCGATGGACCTGGTGCTGACGGGGCGGACGATGGATGCGCATGAGGCCGAGCGGGCGGGACTCGTTGCGCGGGTCGTTGCCGCGGACAAGGTGGTCGAAGAGGCCCTGGCCGCGGCGAGCACGATCGCTTCGTACTCCCTGGCGAGCGTCATGATGGCCAAGGAAGCGCTGGTGCGCGCCTATGAAATGCCCCTTTCGGAGGGCATACTCTTCGAGCGGCGCCTGTTTCACGCGCTTTTTGCCACCGAAGACCAGAAGGAAGGAATGGCGGCCTTTCTCGAGAAGCGTCCTGCCGAATTTCGTCATCGCTGAGCGCGTTTGGGCCAGCGTGGATTTTCTCTTGTAATTCAAGCGATTGGGCGGCCCGATCGGGCGGGCGTCAAGCGCAAGATGTCATTGACTTGACAGGTTTTTTTTGGCGCCCGATAATCTCCCTTCTCTGCTCCTCGCATTTCTCGAAGCAACAGACCCCGGGTCTTTGTCGGGCGGGTAGCGGTGTTCTTTAACAAACGAAACAGCCGATAAGTGTGGGCGCTTGATGAGTAGGCGCAACCGTTTGGCCGGGCATCGCTTTCAGGGCGCAAGTCCTGCATACCAGCTCGTCCGACGGCGTATCTCGACTCAAAGAGTTGCTCACGAAATTGAATCAAATCAATTCCGCGAGAGCAGTAAGCAGACCTAAGTAAGTTTGCTAAGGATAAAACTGAAGAGTTTGATCCTGGCTCAGATTGAACGCTGGCGGCATGCTTTACACATGCAAGTCGAACGGCAGCACGGGGGCAACCCTGGTGGCGAGTGGCGAACGGGTGAG
>OKRD01000091.1 GCA_900290335.1 Burkholderiales bacterium
CAGTTCAGCGGGCTGCGACCGTTCTCGCGAGGCTCGTCGGGTACGGGTGCCTGAACCAGACCGCGCATATCCTCGTTCATGGGCGCAGCTGGGCACCGATGTCAAGCACGGCCTCGACCAGCGCATCGAAGTCGCTTCTCCTGCTGCGATGATTGGCAATGGCCACGCGCAGGCAATACTGGTTCTTGATGGTGGTGTAGGAGGGCGCTGCGATACCCTGCTCCTGCAATCGAAGCAGGACCTCGCGATTGATGGCATCGAGCGCTGCGCCGTCCAGGCCGCCGGGGTTGTAGCGAAAACAGACGATGTCCAGGCCGATCGGTGCGAGCAGCTCGAGCTTGGCCTGCGCGGCGATCAGGGCGCCCAGGTAATGGGCCTGTTCGACGTTGCGCGCGATCATTCGGCCAAAGCGGTCCAGCCCGTGCTCCTTGATCGACATCCAGACCTTGAGCGCGCGAAACTGGCGCGACAGCTGCAGGCCGTAGTCGCTGAACCACGGGCTCCCGGCGGCCAGGCCGCGGGTGCCGTGCTCCAGATACGCCGGCGTCAGCGAGAAGCTGTTGCGGTGGGCAGCCTCGTCACGCACCAGCACGCAGCCGGCCTCAAACGGCATGTGCATCCATTTGTGCAGGTCCAGTGCTACCGAGTCGGCACGCTCGATGCCGCGCAACCGGTGCCGGACGCTGGCGGCGAGCACTGCCACCGCGCCGATCGCCCCGTCGACATGCAGCCATAGGCCCTCGCGTGCGCACAGGTCGGCCAGCGCATCGAGGTCGTCAATTGCCCCCGTGTTGATCGTGCCGGCGTTGCCGACCGCGCAAATGGGCCGCAGACCCGCCTCGCGGTCCGCATCGAGCATGCGCTGCAGCGTGGCCAGATCGATGGTGTAGTCGTCTTGCACCGGCACGCGGCGCAGGGCCTGGCTGCCGAGGCCGAGCGATTCCAGCGCCTTTTGCACCGAGCTGTGGACTTCCCCGGACGCATACACGGTCAGCGGCCTGGGCGCGGCCGCGACGCCTTGCTTGCGCACGTCCACGCCGGCGCGAGTATTTCTGGCCACCGTCAAGCCGACCAGGTTCGCCATCGATGCGCCACTTACCAGCAAGCCGCTCGCCGTGGCAGGGAAAGCGAGCATTTCCTTGAGCCAGTTGATCACCTGCGCCTCGACCAGGTTGGCCGCGTGACTGCCGCCGCCCATGTTGGGATTCATCACCGCCGCCAGGAATTCCGCGAGCGCGCCCAGTACCGTGCCATTGCCCATGTACCAGGCCCAGAAGCGCGGATGGATGTTGCCCATCGGGTAGGGCAGGACGTCGGTGAAAAACGCCTGATAGGCGGCCTCGGCGCCTTCCGGAGCCCGGGGTGCCGGTCCATCGAAGCGCCGGGCAACTTGCGGCGGCACGCTCTGCCAGACCGGTCGCTCACGGACCGTCTCCAGATAGGTCAGCGCCTCATCGACCATGCGATGCGCCAAGGCGCGCATGGCCGGCCAATCTTGCGGATCGAGCGATTCCGCTTCGTCTTCTGCATCGCTTTGCATCTACCGTTTCCCCGTGCCGAATCGACCGCCACCGCAAGACATGTATCTCACCCCAAACAGGCACGTCTGCGCAACTGNNGCCGGCGAGCCAGCAGTCAGGGCGATGCGTGGGGGAAAGCGGCGGCGGGCCAGATCGCCCGCAAGCCGGGCATGCCGGGGATCAGGCCGGAAGCGCCTAAGTCCCATCGAGCGGGAGGTACCGCAAGAGGCGCACGGGCGCCCGCAAGCAATCCTTCGGCCCCGCTCATCGGTGAACGAGCAGGAGCCAATGAGAAGCCATCGGCCGTGCTTGCTGCCTCAGGAGCCGACGACCGCGTGCACGGGCCGGACTCCGGCGCGCGGCATCGCCCACACTCCCTCGCGGCCCCTCGCCGGCCGCTGCTGCTGACGGGGTTCAGCGGGCCGCAGGGGGCGCTCGCTTTCCCAAGAGGGCAGCGAACCGCGAGCCGCTGCAGTCCCTGACCAACGGGATTGGCTCCCAATCCTGTCCGCGTCTTGTCGACGGCTTGGGTGCTGCAGTGCAACTGGCCCGGGTTGCCCGCGGATCGATGCCCGGTTGCCCGTCTAGCCGCGACGCGACCTGCGCCGTCCGCCGCCGCTGCGGCATCGCCGCGACCATCGCCGCCTCGTATGACATTTGTGTGTCATTTGGCGATCCTAAGCTGGCCGGTTCCGCGCAATCTGTCTGGCACGAGCGCTTCGATTTCCCAATGCGAGAGGTTCGTCTATGAATGTGACCGCTGGTGCGGTAGGGAGCCTTCCAACAGCCGGCGAATCGGTGCGCCCGCATCTGGACAACAAGCCCAGCCTGCTCACGGCTCTCGTGTTCCTGGCGGTACTCGTGGTCGGCGTGGTGTTCACCGGCCATAGCTTGCTCGCCGACATGGACGAGGCCAAGGTCGAAACGGTCGGCACGACCTACGTGCCGTACATTCTGCTGATCATCGCGCTGCTGATCGCATTGGGCTTTGAATTCGTCAACGGCTTTCACGACACGGCCAACGCCGTTGCCACGGTCATCTATACGCACTCGCTGCCGCCGAACTTTGCCGTGCTTTGGTCCGGCTGCTTCAACTTCCTGGGGGTGCTGCTATCGAGTGGCGCGGTGGCGTTCGGGATCATCTCGTTGCTGCCGGTGGAGCTGATCCTGTAGGTCGGCTCCAGCGCCGGCTTTGCGATGGTCTTTGCGCTGCTGCTCGCGGCGATCCTCTGGAATCTGGGCACTTGGTGGCTGGGATTGCCGGCGTCCTCGTCGCACACCATGATCGGTTCGGTGATCGGCGTGGGCATCGCCAACGCGCTGATGCACGGGCGCGATGGCACCAGCGGTGTCGATTGGGCTCAGGCGACCAAGGTCGGCTACTCGCTGCTGATATCGCCGCTGGTCGGCTTTGCCTGCGCGGCGCTGCTGCTGCTGGCGCTGCGTGCGCTGGTCAAGAACAAGGCACTATATGAAGAGCCCAAGGGCCAGACGCCGCCGCCCTGGTGGATCCGCGGGCTGCTGATCTTGACCTGTACCGGGGTTTCCTTCGCCCACGGCTCCAACGACGGGCAAAAGGGCATGGGCCTGATCATGCTGATCCTCGTCGGTACGGTACCGCTGGCGTACGCCCTCAACCGTGCCATGCCCGCCAACCAGACGACGCAGTTCGTCGCCGTGGCCAAAGTGACCCAGCAGTCGCTGGAGCAGCTGGCCCCGGGCCCGGCACCCGAAGATGTCCGCGCGGTGCTCTCGGACTACATTCGCACCAAGGAATATCGGCCCGAGGTGCTCAGCGCCCTGGCCGCGATGGCCGGCACCATCGGGGCCGAGGTCAAGGATTCCGGCGCACTCTCCAAGGTACCGGCGGCCGCCGTCGCCAACGTGCGCAACGACATGTACCTGGCGTCGGAGGCAATACGCAACATCGACCAGAGCGACAAGGTGACCTTGGACGTCGATACGAAAGACAACCTCAAGGCCTTCCGCAAGCAGATCGACGACGCGACCAAGTTCATCCCGGTCTGGGTCAAGATCGCGGTCTCGATCGCGCTCGGGCTGGGCACGATGGTCGGGTGGAAGCGGATCGTGGTCACCGTCGGCGAGAAGATCGGCAAAACCCATCTGACCTACGCCCAGGGCGCGTCGGCCGAACTGGTGGCGATGATGACGATCGGCGCCGCCGACGGTTTCGGCTTGCCGGTCTCCACTACCCACGTGCTCTCATCGGGCGTGGCCGGAACGATGGCGGCGAACCGTTCGGGATTGCAAATGGCGACGATCCGCAATCTCGTCATGGCCTGGGTGCTGACCATGCCCGCGGCGATCATGCTCTCCGGCGGGCTCTACTGGAGTTTCACGCGGCTGCTCTGACGCGCGGCGCCACGGGCCTCCGGTTCGTGACTTGCTCGCGCCAAAGCGAACCGGCGTCCGGCAGGCCGCCTGCGCCTAGACCAGCGCGATCTTGCCGGTGGCGAGGTCGTACACGCCACCGACGATGTCGATTTTCCGGTCGGCGTAAAACTTCTGGATGACGGGCGGCGAATTCTTGAGCCGCGCCACCTGACGTCGCACGTTTTCGATGATCGCCTCGTCGAGCAGGTTGCCCGAGGCGCTCTGCTGCGCGGCGAGTACCGCCGGCTTGATCGCATCGATGAGTTCGGGCAGGTGGCCCGGAAGGACCGCATCGCTCTGCACCACCTTGATCGCGGCGGCGACCGCGCCGCACCCGGTATGGCCGAGCACCACGAGGAGCGGAACCCCCAGCAGCTGCACGCCGTACTCCAGGGAGGCCAGCAGGTCGGGGTTCACACTGTTGCCAGCAACGCGCACAACGAAGAGGTCGCCCGGCCCCTGGTCAAAGGCGAACTCCGGCGCCACGCGCGAATCGGCGCAGCTCAGGATCGCGGCGATGGGATACTGCGCCTGCACGCGGGCGGCCCGACCCGAGGAAAAGTCGCGCTGGTTCGGCATGTTCGCCGCATACCGCGCGTTGCCCTCCATCAGTCGCCCGAGCGCCTCCGCAGGCGAGATCGCGTTCGGCGTTGGTGGCGCGCCGGCCGCCGCAGGTTCGGCGGCGCTGGTCGCACCCGCGCGCCATGCCGCGAGCGCCACGAGCGCGCCCGACCATAGGAAATCGCGGCGCGACACTCCGCCCTCGTGTTGCGCGTTGCCACAGCGTTCGCACATTCGATGTCCTCCTTGCCGGCCCGCGCTGCGTTGCCGGGCGTTGCTTGCTACGGGTCGCCGGCGGTGCCGCTGCACACGATGCGCAGCCAGTCGGCCGCCACCGTGTCCGGTGCGGCGGCGGCGAAGGCCTCTGGCCTTACTTCGTATTGCAAGCGGTCCGTGATGGCGCCGCGCCCAAAATGATCAGCATAGCGGACCGTCTGCGCCAGCATCATCGTCTGCTCGGAACAGTTGAAGTAGAAAAGGCGCCCCTCCGAGGAGGACGGTGGGCTCGAAGGGTCTGCCGATGCCCTGGGCTTGTCGCAGGAACTCATGACCCACATCTTCTTGTAGCTCTCGTGCGACGCGATCGACGAGGTGTCGACGTAGTCGAGGCAGCCTTCGTCGCTCTTGTATTCCAGTGTCCAGGTCGTCGCCGGTTCTTTGCTGGTCTGCGCGATCGCGAGCGCAGCAAAGAACGTCGAAAGCAGGAGGAACAAGAATTTCATCTTTTCGCCAAGGATGGGTTGCCAAGCCGCCAAGTAGAGATCACATTATCAGAAGAAACCGCCCGACGATCCACAGACAATGGCGCTAGTATTGACACTTGACCGCGAGCCACGATGGACGCCGCGCCGCTAACGCCGGTCGTGGCCCTTTTTCAAGTGCTGCCATGGTCGGCGCTGATTTGCGTCGTTCTTTCCTGGACGACCGCCAAGAGAAAGGTGAAGCCGCTCGGATTGCGGTGGGCCCTGCTGCTGCTGCTGATCTGGTTCATCATGTTCGCCATGTTCGTGCTGCTTCAGTATTTTCTTGGCGCGTCGGGCCGCAGCGAGGTGGTATTCATGCTTGTCGGCGCGCCGGTAGGGTACGGTTTTGCGGACCTGTGCGTGCGGCGATTCTGGGAACACACGAGCGGCCAGTGAGCGCTGCGCGCGGATATTAAGCGTTGCACAGCCTTGGCGGTCGGGGCGACGGGGTCCCGAGCGCCGGGGCCCGGCGCCGGGGCGGGTTGCGGCGCGCTGCGTGTCCCATGGCGCTTGGCTCCGAGCAGTACAATCTTGTCCCTTGTACCGCACTGATGCGTGCCTATGGCGCGGGTTGAGTCGATCGAGCAGGACTCTTGGCAGGCCTCTTTTTCGCAATCGCGGCAGGAGGGGGCAACCCGCGTGCTCGAAGAGGGGGGACTGCTGTTCTTGCCGCATCTGGCTTTTGGCGTTGGCAAGACCCAGAAGCGCCTCCTCTCGCTCGACTCGGTCAGCCTCAAGGCCAAGAACGTCAGCTTTGACGTTCGCAATGGCCGCGTGAGCGGCACATCCCTGCAGGGGCCCGACGCGGTCGCGCTGCAGGACATGCTGGAGCGGTTCGCCCGCCAATCGCTTGCCCTGGTTCGGTCCCTGTTGCCGCACTACGCGCCAAGCTTGGAGCAGGCCCGGACCAGCTTTCGGCCGGTGGAAGCCTCCGGCAGGGTCAGCTCCTGGCGCAAGGACGATCGACGGCTGCACGTGGACGCGTTTCCCTCCAGTCCGAATCAGGGCAAGCGGCTGCTGCGCGTGTTCAGCAACATCAATCCCGACGGCAAGGATCGCGTGTGGCACCTCGGGGAAGCGTTCGAGGCGGTCGCGCGGCGTTTTCTTCCGCTGGTCCCTCGTCCATTGCCCGGCTTCCCGCGGCTTTTGTATGCGCTGGGCATCACCAAGAGTCTGCGCTCCGAGTACGACCATATCATGCTGCGGATTCACGACTGCATGAAGGCCGACGAGAAGTACCAGGCCGCGGCGGTTTCGACCCAGCTGCGTCTGCCGCCGGATTCCACGTGGGTTGTGTGCACGGACTGCGTCTCCCATGCCGCCGTTTCCGGCCAGTTCATGATGGAACAGACTTTTCTTCTGCCGGTCGCGGGCATGCTCGACCCGGACCGCTCGCCGTTGCGCGTGCTGGAGCGCATGACGGGCAGGACGCTGACCTGAACCGCGGCGCTCCTGCCTGCCCAGGCCGCTGCCGGTATGCTTTCGCGGTGCCCGTCGTCACGGGCCGCGCAAGGAAACCGCCGCTGCCGGGCCGTCCCGCTTCTCCATGAAAAATGTGAGGTCTTTTTGCCGTGGGCGCGCCTACGATTGACCCCATCGTCATTGGCATTGACCATCAGCAATCGATGCACTCGCCTGGCGGCAACCCTCGGACTCCATCGGGATCGCACTTGTGACCAATACCGGTGTGAACATGCGGGGCGGATCTGGCGCGGCCCGTTGGGTCGCAGTGCGAACACTGGGCCTTCTTGCTCTGGTCGCCGCGGCGCTGGTGTTCACGGTCTGGCGTGCGCCCCTTTGGTTGGACTGGCAGCTCACCCGGCTGCAGTTGCACCTTGCGGGAATCCACGGCCACTCGTTGAACCTTGACGGCCAGAAGCTCCATTACATGGAGGGCGGCACGGGCGAGCCGGTGGTCCTGGTGCACGGGCTCGGCGCCTCGGCACAGATGAACTGGGCCGAACTGATGCCGTACCTGGTCGACAGCGGCCACCATGTCTTCGCCATGGATCTTCTCGGATTCGGTGAGTCGGCCAAGCCCGCAGAGGGCAGCTACTCCATCACGGAACAAGCCAAGCTGGTCGAGGCGTTCCTGGAAAAGAAGCATTTGGAGAAGGTGGCCTTGGCCGGCGAGTCGATGGGCGGCTGGATCGCAGCGATGGTCGCGCTGGACCAGCCCCAGAGAATCCGTCAGCTCATCTTGTTCGACAGCGCCGGCCTGTCGTTCAAGCCAAGCGTAGATCTGGCGCTTTTTACGCCGCACACCAAGGAGCAGGTGGACGCGCTGTTGGCGATCCTGACGCCGCACCCGGTTCCGGTGCCGGACTACGTCAAAGAGGGCTTTATTCGGGACGCCGAGCGAGACGGCTGGGTCATAGAGCGCGCCTTGGCCTCGATGCTGACCGGCGCCGATGTGCTGGACCGCCGGTTCGCGTCCTTGAAGATGCCCCTGTTGATAGTCTGGGGCAAGCAAGATGTGCTCACGCCATTGTCCATTGCCGAGGCGATGCGCCGCGCCGCGCCCCAGTCCGTGCTGGAGGTCTATGACGGCTGTGGGCACATCGCCGTGCAGACCTGTGCCGACCGAATCGCACCGATGACGGTGAACTTCCTGGGTGGTGCGGGGCCCCAGGCCGGCAATAGGATCGAGATTCCGATGTTGTGACCTGGGAATGCGGTGTTGCCCAGGGGCACCCCACGCGCAGGCTTGGCCGGTGGGCCGCTCTAGGCGAGTGCCTAACGAGGCGTGCCATCGATGGAGGAAGCCGTGCCCGTGCTGATCTCGATCAAGCGGTGGCAGAAGCGGATCATCTGGGCATAGTTGGCAAGGCGGATGCGCTCGTTGCTGCCGGGAAAGCGCGCCAGATCCTCGGGAGCGGCGCGTACCGGCGTGAAGCGATAGACCTGGTCGGCGATGTCGGCGTAATGGCGCGAATCGGTAGCTGCGACCATCAGGCCCCGGGGCAACGATGGCACCGGGAAAAACCTCCCGGGTGGTGCGGCGACGCGCCGGTAGGCGGCACGTTCGGTGTTCGATATTCGTGACGGTTCCCAATCTTGCGCTGAGGCGGCAACAGGTACGTCATCGTCGCCGACGATGCCATGGGTTCGGGCGATCGTCTGCTCGGTGCTGTCGCCGGGCAGCAGCCGGAAGTTGACGGTTGCCTCCGGCCGGGCATGGTGTTTTCCCTGCTCGCGGCGTGCACCGTGGTCAGGCCGGTGGCGCTGCGCAGCATTGCGCGACCGGCCGACTGCCGCTGGAGCTGGCCGCGCACGAGGGGCTCGAACCGCCGCAGGTTGGACAGGAATATCCGGTTGACACCCGAGTACTCGGGCGCCAAGGTTTCGAACATCTGCCGCGCAAGGCCGCGGATCTGGGTGGGGATTTGATGGCGCTCGAGCTGCGCTAGCGCCCAACTCATGCTGCCGATGGCGGTGCGCGAAGTTGGCATCGAGGAATGCCCCGGCGCTGCCTCGGCCGTGAGATGGGCCGCCAGGTAGCCCTTTTCGGCCATTCCTAGCAGGGCCACGGGCGCGGCGAAGCCCGTAAGCACGCCCTCGGTCACCGGGAGCCCCTCATCGAGTGCAAAGTCCGGATGCACACGCCGCGCGACTTCAGCAGCGCCGCGATGGCCCGCGTGCCATCCCGGCGGCCCATTTCCGCGTCGTGGCCAAAGGCAAGGTACAGCGTCCGCGCCGGCTGGAAGCCCGGGGCCGCAAGTATTTGGACTGCTTCCATCATCGCAAAGAAATGGCCCTTGGCGTCCCAGGCCCGGCGGCCCCAGACGTAGCCATCGACGATCGCTCCGCTATACGCGTCTGGTTGCGATTCGCTCTCCGTTGCGGGCTCCACGGGTACGACGTGCTAGTGGCCGAGCAGTAGCGCCGGCGCCAGTGCCGGGTCGCTGCCGTGCCACGCGTCGAGTAGGCCGGCTCCGTTGAAGATCTCGCGTTGCAGCAGGCGGCGGGCGTTGGGAAAGCTGCGTGCCAGCAGTTCCTGCAACTGGGCAAACGCGACGGCGCCCGCCTCGTGCGGGTTATCGTAGGAAATTGTCTTGATGCGGACCGCCGCCGCGAGCCGCCGGGTCGCCGCGGTGAGGTCCACGCGCAAGGCGGGCAGAGGCGCGACCGCAATCGGGCGTGACGCTAGCCCGATTGCGTTGCCGGCGAGCACTGCCGCGAGGGCCAAGAGGGCCTGGCCGGCGCAGACGGGCAGGCGGCGCAGCAGCTTGCCTGCGCGAGAATGGCGAATGTCCGACCGGCCGCTGTTGCATCAGAGCAGGGTCCAGGAGCGCAAGGCGCGGCGGCGGTATGGTCGATTGCAGGGACGATCGGGCAAACGCGATCGCGCGGCGCCAACGCCTTGCAATTTACCAGAGTTGGTTTATCTTGTTTATACGGTTTATAACGTTTGAGGGGTGAGCCATGGCCAACAACGCGGTTCCGGGTACTGCAGCAAAGGGCGAAGCAGCCAAGACACCAGATAGCGCTGTCGCGGCAAAGACTGCCGCACCGGTCGAAAAGGCGATGGCAGCACCGGGCCCGGATCCCACCACCAAGGCTGCCGTGATGACTCCTGCCGTAGCTGCGGCAAAACCGGCGCCGATCGCGGCCTCGGGCGCCGTGGCTGCCGCTGTCGCCGAGCCGGCCGTCCCCGCGCCGAAGACCGCGGCCAAGGCGCCGCGCGAGACCGCCAAGAAGAAGCGTGTGCGCCAATCGGCGGTACGGCGGGCCACGAAGGCGCCGAGCAAGGCCGCCAGCAAGCGCGTGCGCAAGGCGGCCGTAAAGCCGGCGGCGAAGGTGCCGAGCAAGGCCGCCAGCAAGCGCGTGCGCAAGTCGAACATAAAGCCGGCGGCGAAGGTGCCGAGCAAGGCCGCCAGCAAGCGTGTGCGCAAGTCGAACATAAAGCCGGCGGCGAAGGCGCCGAGCAAAGCGGCCAGCAAGCCGGTCGGCGCTCGGGTTGCCAGAGCGGCCGAGAAGCCGCACACCCGGGCGGCCAAGAAAAGGCCTGCCCGCAGGGCCACGGGCAAGCCGGCCGCTACGGCGCCGGGCAGGGCTGCCATGGTACCGGTCGGCAGTTCCTCCGCCACCCGTTCGGAGGCGAAGGTGCCCAGCCAGGGCGCCGAGAAGCGTGCCGACAAGCCGCTTGCCGGTCACATGCCCACGAGCAAAGTCAGCAACGATGAGGCGAAGGCACAGAAGAAGGGCAAAACAAAAAAGGCCAAGCTGGTTCGAGATAGCTTCACCATTCCCGAGCGTGAATACGAGCTGTTTGCTGCCTTGAAGAAGCGCTGCCTGGCAAGGGGTCTGGCGGTGAAAAAGAGCGAGGTACTGCGCGCGGCCATCATTGGGTTTGCCGCCCAGAGCGACAGCGCCGTTACCAAAGCCCTGCGCGCCGTGGAGGTACTCAAGACCGGCCGTCCGCCCAAGGCACAGTGGTGAGCTCGACGTCTTCTAGGCATGCGGCCAGGAACGCCCGCCGGCACTCCTGACAGCCACTGTGACCGCAAAGGAGCCGGCTAGGGCGCCGGGCCGAGAGGCCGTAACAGCAGACACGTCGCTCCAGGCCGATAGCCAGGCACGTCGACGCGGGGGCGCAATCGGCCCAAAGGCCGCCGCCGGTGAGGCAAGATGCTGGAAGCCTTTGCCTCTAGAATGAAAACGCAAGATTGCCGTTGCCTCGTCCGGTGCACAATGCTCCCGTGCGGGCCGCGGTGCGGCAATGAACCCGGGCGCATCGACGAGGAACACACCGACTTCTCGAGTTCGCTTTCCTTCCCTGCGTTGCTTTCGTCGAGTCACCGGCAGTCATGCATTTTCGAGGAATTGGTACCGCCACACCGGCAACGCGCTATACCAAGGCGCAGTGCTTGGTCGCATTCCAGAATTCGGACTGGTTTGCGCGGCTCGATACGCGCTCCCACTTGATCGCAAGCAATGTCTTGCAGCGCGACAACGGTATCGAGGCGCGTTGGCTCGCCCTCGATTCGCTCGCCGAAGGCTTCACGATTGACCCCGACACACTGGAGCAACGCTTTCTCGTCCATGCCCCGGCGCTCGCCGCCGCGTCTGCCGAGCGTGCGCTTGCCGATGCGGCCCTCGCGCCAGCGGACATCGGGGCGGTCGTGGTCAGTACCTGTACCGGTTACTTGTGCCCGGGTCTGTCGAGCTACGTAGCGGAGCGCCTGGGCCTGCGCGCCGACGTGCAGGCCTTTGATCTGGTCGGCCAAGGGTGCGCTGCGGCGCTGCCAAACCTTCAGCTCTGCCGCTCGATGCTGGCCTCGGGGGCGTGCGAGCATGTGCTTTCGATTTGCGTCGAGGTGAGCAGCGCGGCCATGTATCTGGACGACGATCCGGGGGTGTTGATCAGCGCGTGCCTCTTTGGCGACGGCGCGGGGGCCGTGATCCTCTCGCGCGAGGCGCCGCCGGCCGGGCGGCGGATCGAATGGATCGACGGGGCGTCGCTGCTGGAGCCGGCCCAACGCAAGGCGCTGATGTTCGAGCGGCGCGAGGGCTTGCTGCGCAACATCCTGACGCGTGCGGTGCCCACCATGGCGGCGGAGTACGCGCACCGGATTCTGGGCACGGTTCTGACGCGCGCCGGACTGCGGGCGGGCGATATCAGCGCATGGATCATGCATCCAGGCGGGCGCGACGTATTGCTCGCGCTCGAGCGGCGCTTCGAGTGCCGCGCCTCGGACTTGCGCTACAGTGCCGCGGTTCTGCGCGAGTTTGGCAATTTGTCGAGCGCATCGGTCTACTTCGTTCTGGCGGCCGCGCTGCGCGACGAGGCGCCGGGCGGCTGGTGGTGGCTCTCGTCGTTCGGCGCCGGGTTCAGTTGCCACGGCGCGCTGCTGCAGGTGCAGTGATGCTGCTTCGGGCCAGGCCCTGCAGCGAACTGGGCCAGGGACGCTTGCATGACCTTACCAAGGATCGTTGCCGACGAGACGCTCGACCATCTAGCGCCGGAGGACCCTGCGGCAGTACGCGCGCGAGGCGACCTGCGGCGCGTCCACCGTGCCATGGCGACGCGTTCGATCCTGCTGCGCGCGCTGCGAGACTGGACGCCGGCGCAAGGGACGAGGGCGCCGCTGCGGGTGCTCGAGCTTGGCGCCGGCGATGGCAGCTTGATGCTCGACGTCGCCCGGGTGCTCGCGCCGCATTGGCCGCCGGTCGAGCTGACCCTGCTCGATCGCCAGGCGCTGGTCAGCCGCGCGACGATGGACGGCTTTGCCGCGCTGGGATGGCGCGCTGTTGCGATCGTCAGCGACGTCCTCGAATGGGCTGCCGGCGGCGGCGCTGCGCCGACCGAAGATGGCGCGGCGCGGCGCTGGGATCTGATCGTCGCCAATTTGTTCTTGCACCATTTTGCCGGCGTGCAGCTCGCCGGCCTGCTCGATGCGGTCGCGGCCAGGACGCAGCGATTTCTCGCCTGCGAGCCGCGCCGCGCCTGGCTCGCACTGGCGGGCAGCCACCTGATCGGCGCGCTCGGCACCAATGCGGTCACGCGTGCGGACGCGGTGCTGAGCGTGCACGCGGGCTTTCGTGGCAGCGAGCTCTCGACGCTGTGGCCCGCGCCGGCCGCCGGCTGGCGGATCCAGGAGTATCCGGCGGGTCTTTTCAGCCACTGCTTTCGCGCAGCGCGGGTCGGGAATGACTGATGCGGACCTGCTTTGATGCGGTCATCGTCGGCGCGGGTCCGGCCGGATCGACGGCCGCGATCCTGCTGGCGCGAGGCGGTTGGTCGGTCGCGTTGATCGAAAAGCACCCCTTTCCTCGTCGCAAGGTCTGCGGCGAATGCATTGCCGCGAGCAACCTGGCGTTGCTCGAGGCCCTGGGCGTCGGGACCGCGCTCGCCAGGGACGCCGGGCCGGCGTTGCACAAAGTCGCGCTGATGGGCGGCGAGCGCCAGATCGTGGCCGATCTGCCGGCAGCGGCTAGCCAGGAGTACCCCTGGGGCAAGGCACTGGGCCGCGCAAGCCTCGATGCCTGGCTGCTCGAGCAGGCGCAATTGGCCGGGGCCCAGGTGCTGCAGCCGTGGTCGGTGCAGGCAATCGACGGTGCGCTCGGGGACTGGAACTTTGTTGTGCAAGCGACCGACTCGCAGCAGTCGCGGACCCTGCGTGCGCCGCTGGGCATTGCTGCGCACGGCTCCTGGGAGTCCTTGCCGGCGTGCCGCCAGAGTCGGCGCCGGGCGCACCGTGCCTCCGACCTGCTCGCCTTCAAAGCCAATTTTCGCAACGCGGCGCTGGCCGATGGCCTGCTCCCCGTGCTTTGCCTGGACGGCGGCTATGGCGGCATGGTGATGGCGGACGCTGGCGTAGCGACGGTCGCTTGCTGCATCCGCCGGGATCGTCTGCTCGCGTTGCGGCGCGCCTCGCCCGGACTGCCGGCGGGCGATGTCATCGAAGCTTGGCTCAAGGACCAGTGCAGCGGCGTAGGGCAGGCGCTGCGCTGCGCTGCGCGCCAGGGGCCATGGCTCGCGGCCGGCCCCATCGATCCCGGGGTCCGACTGCGCGCTGACGACGAGTTGTTGCGCATCGGCAATGCGGCCGGGGAGGCGCACCCGATCCTGGGCGAGGGGATAAGCATGGCGTTGCAGTCGGCCGCGCTCCTATGTGCCAACCTGCTCGACGGCAAGGGACGCGCTGCGGCCTGCAGCAGAGAATGGCAACGCGCGGTCGGGCGTCGATATGCGTCGCAGTGGCGGCGCGAGTTCGTGCCGCGTCTGCGACTGGCCGCCGTCTTTGCGCATTTGGCGATGCGGCCCGCCTGCGCCGCCTTGCTCCTGGCTCTGGCCTCGTCCTGGCCCGGCCTACTGACGCGAGGCGCCGGTTGGGGGGGCAAGGTCCGCTGCGCGGTCGATCCGGCGGCACTCGTAGCTGCAGTGCCAGCTGCGCCGGCGCGATAGCCGCACTTTCAAGCGCGTGGCCATGCGCTTGGAGGATTGGAAAATTCCATCACCCCGTCCTCCAGCCTGCCCAAGCGCAGCAGCAGGATGTCGCGCAGATAGTTCTGGTGCAGCCGCCAAGGCACCATGGACACTTGCTTGGGGAACAGGTGCAGCGATCGCTGGAAATTACCGGAGGAGAAATCGATCCAAGGCTCCTCAGCGATGGCCGTATCGCTTCTGCGCGGGATGCACTGCCGCGCTCCGCGCTTGGTCATGTGGTTCAGGAGCCGGCAGACGTATTCGCAGGTCAGATCGCACTTCAAGGTCCACGAGGCGCTCGTGTACCCCAAGCACGAGGCCAGGTTGGGCACTTTCGCTGTACATCATCCCCGTCGGCTATGGATTTGACCTGCTGCCTCGGCCGAAACGAGTAGCCCAGCGTGTACATATCGGAGTCGGAGCGAACGCCCGGATAGCGAAACAGATCCCAGGTGCCGCCGATTCGGTCGCGTCCCTCGACGACGAGGTAGCTGCGGCCGGGGCAGCGCGTCTGCAGGTGGTAGGCCGCGCCGATGCCTGACAGACCCGCGCCAATGATCAACACGTCGAAGTGCTCGATCGTCATACTGCCGACCCTAGCATAGCGATGGGAGCCGGTTGCCGGGGGCCTTCTGGATCGATGGGGACCGCCCGGCTGCCTTGCTAGCTGCGATCCGGCGCCGTCCACTGGGCGTCGGCGGGCGAGACGGGGATATCCAGCCTGATTCGATCACGTACCGCCGATGGCAGCGATCTGGATCGACGGTTCGTGGCGTCGAAGTTGACGTAGACGATCTCAGCGCTGAGAAGCGCTTCGCCGTCCGACGATGCCTTGACCCGGAAGCAAAGCGTGAAGCTGCTGTTGCCGACCTGGCTGGGCCAGACAGCGACCGAGATCTCGTCGTCCTGGCCCGCAGGCCGCAAGAATTGGAGCGTGGTGCGCACCAGCGACGGGTCACAGCCCTCGGCCAGCAAGGACTTGTAGTCCCAGCCGAGGTGGCGCAAGTACTCGGTCATCGCCACATCCAGGTACTCCAGGTACCGGGCGTGGTAGACGATGCCCTGCTGATCGGTCTCGTGGTAGCGCACGCGAAGCCGGTGTTCGAAGGGAGCGTGGTCCATGGCTGGCGGGTCTTCATCGGCAAGGGTAGTCAACGCGTTGGCGCAATGCGCCTTGCGGCCTCGATCGGCACCGCGCCGGTGAGCCGCGTCCCGCAGGGCGCGAGCCGGACGGCGGATCAGGCCCGATCGGCAAGCGCGTCAGTGCTCTTCGAGCCGCCGGTTCAAGGACTGGCGCGTTTGCTCCAGCGGCGCCGGCAGGCGGTCGTGGAGGCGGTCGAACAGATCGCGATGCGAAGCGAGTTCGCGCCGCCACTCGTCGCGATCAACCGACGTCACCATTGCGTAGGCGCTGCGGTCAAATGGCAGACCGTCCCAGCGCAGATCCTCGAAGCGCGGCGTGATGCCGAACAGGTGCTCGAAGCCGCCGCTGCGGGATTCGATACGGGCAACCATCCACTCGAGCACGCGCATGTTCTCGCCGTAGCCCGGCCAGACGAAGCGACCGCGCGCATCGGTGCGGAACCAGTTGACGCAAAAGATCTTCGGCGCGGGCACGCCGGCACTGGCGAGCCGCTCGCCGAGTTGCAACCAGTGGCTAAAGTAATCGCCCATGTGGTATCCGGCAAAGGGCAGCATCGCGAAAGGGTCGCGCCGCAGCACGCCCTGGGCGCCGGCCTGCGCGGCGGTCGTCTCCGATCCCATCGTNNTTACGCGCCTCGGTGACGAGTGGCACGGTTGTCGAGCGGCGGCCGCCGAAGACGAAGGCGTCAATCGGCACGCCGGCCGGGTCCTCCCAATCGGCGTCGATCGACGGGCATTGGGCCGCGGCGACCGTGAAGCGCGCGTTCGGATGCGCCGCCTTGCGGCCACAGTCCGGCGTCCAGTCCTTGCCTTGCCAGTCGATCGCGTGCGCCGGCGCCGGTCCAAGCCCTTCCCACCAGATGTCGCCCTCATCGGTCAGCGCGACGTTGGTAAAGATCACATTCGAATGGAGCATCGCGATCGCATTGGGATTGGTCCGCACGCCGGTGCCGGGTGCGACTCCAAAAAAGCCGGCCTCCGGGTTGATCGCCCGCAGCCTGCCATCGGGGCCAGGTTTGATCCACGCAATGTCCTCGCCCACCGTCGTGATTTTCCAGCCGGCGAAGGACGAGGGCGGGATGAGCATGGCGAAATTGGTCTTGCCGCAGGCGGAGGGAAACGCCGCCGCGACGTGGTACTTGCGTCCCTGCGGCGACGTGACGCCGAGGATCAGCATGTGTTCGGCAAACCAGCCGATGCCGCCGTTGCTCGCAGCCTCGCGCCCCATGCTCGATGCGATCCTCAGGGCGAGACATTTTTTTCCCAGGAGCGCGTTACCGCCGTAGCCGGAACCAAAGCTCCAGATTTCGCGCGTGGCCGGAAAGTGGGCGATGTACTTGACCGAGTTGCATGGCCAGGAGACGTCCCTTTCTCCGGGCGCCAGCGGGCGACCTACCGAGTGCAAGCAAGGCACGAACACGCCGTGCTCCCCGAGGACCTCCAGCGCCGGGCGCCCGATCCGAGTCATGATGCGCATGCTGGCCACGACGTACGGGCTGTCCGTCAACTCGACGCCGATGTGAGCGATCGGGCTGCCCAGCGGACCCATCGAAAACGGGATCACGAACATGGTTCGGCCGCGCATGCAGCCCGTGAATAGCTCGCGCAGCGTCGTGCGCATCTGCTGCGGCGACATCCAGTTGTTCATCGGCCCGGCGTCGGCTGCGGCCTCGGTGCAGATGAACGTGCGGTCCTCGACCCGCGCGACGTCGTCGGGGTCGGAGCGCGCCAAGAAGGAGTTGGGTCGCAGCGACGGATTGAGGCGCAGCAGCGTTCCAGTCTGCAACATCGTCTCGCATAGCTGGTCGTACTCCTGCTGCGATCCGTCGCACCAGAGGATCCGATCCGGCTGGGCGAGGCGAGCAACCTCGGCGACCCACGCGACCAGCTTGCGGTGTTTGACGAAATGGGGAACTGCTCGATCCTGCTCGTCGAAGACGGCATTCATGGCGTACGGCCCTCCTGCGAATGTCCCGTACGGCAGNNTGCCAGGTGGATTGATCCTCGTGCGGCGCTGCCTGGCGCAGCGCCGCGGCCTGCAAGGTTTACCCGCGAACCGGCATTGGCGCAACGGATACCAAATTAATGCTACGGTAGTGTAAATCCTTGCCTCAATAGTGGTTCGTAATTAGGAAAAATCTGCCCCGCCAATGGGCATGTGGCCCTCCAGCGAAAGATCCATCCGCGCCTGCAGGTCAGCCGCAAGCACGATTCGCCGCTAAAGACCATAAATAGATAAAGGTTATCTGCCGCTGGCGATTGCGGGAAACAAGTTCCCCGAAGGACGCAGACGCAAGCCGCGCACTGGACCAAGAGGGTTGGATCAAGGGGTGGCGCGCGGGCGGCGTGCCGCAGCTGGCGCTCTAACGCCGGGGCGGCGACACGATCCCTGGGCCTATAGTTATACGGCTCGAGGAGCATCATCGATGCCCAAGCTTTCGCTAGCCGCCGTGCCCCAGCAAAAGGGCTCGTCCTACCCGGTGCCGTTTGACAGCAAGGCTGCCGGCCGCATTCGACAGGCGCTCGGCGATGCGGGCGGCGTGACCCAGTTCGGGGTCAATCTCCTGCAACTCCCGCCCGGGGCATGGTCGAGCCAGCGCCACTGGCATTCGGCGGAAGATGAGTTCGTCTATGTCGTCTCGGGTGAACTGGTGCTCATCTCGGATACGGGCGAGCAGACCTTGCGCGCGGGTGATTGCGCTGCGTTCCCCAGGAACAAGCCCGACGGGCACCATCTCGTGAACAGGAGCAATGCGACCGCGGTTTGTCTTGAAATCGGTACGCGGGTGGCAGACGATTTCGCGGTTTATCCGGACATCGACATGGTGTTTGATGCGAGCCTGGGCTACTACGCCCACCGGGACGGCACGCCCTATCCGCCAAAGTGAAATGCGCGGCAAGAAAAAACGCTAGTGGGCACAGCGATTCGTGCAAGCCTCGTGCTTGCCATGCTTGTTTGGGGCTGGTGCCTGGCCTCGAACGCAGGGGGGGGCCCTGACGCTCGGGGTACCGTGATCGGTTTCTCCGATGCGCACTCGCGCGCCCATCTCATACCGGGCAATCCTCGAGGGCTTGGCCTACGCTCTGCGCGAAGCCAAGGAGCGAATCGAGACCAAGAGCAAGGTGGCGATCAGCAACCTGCGCGTTTCGGGCGGCGGACCGCAGTCGGATGTGGCAATGCAGCTCACCGCGGACATCTTCCGGCTCCCCACCGCGAGGCCGCACACATTCGAGACCGCAGGCCTGGGCGCGGCGATTGCGGGCGCCGTAGGCCTGGGCCTGCATCGGGACTTTCCCGCGGCGGTGCGGGCCAAGTCGAGGCTGCGCCGCGTGTCCAAGCCCGATCCCTCTTACACGGGGATGTACGAAGAGCTCTACCGGCAGGTCTATTGCCAGAGGTACGACCGGCTGGGCCCCCTGTATACCAAGCTGTAGAAGATCCTCGCGTAGGTGCGCTAGACCTCCACCTGGGAGCCGATCTGCACCAACTGCTCGGAGGGCATGCGCGAGTAGTCGAACTCTTCTTCGACGCTGTTGGCCAGCCAAAGAAACAGTCTCTTGCGCCAACGCGGGCGGAACAAGTGGGGCCCTTCCACGAAAATGCTGCGCCCGACAAAGAAGGTCAGCCTATCGAGATCGACCTCGGGAAAGCGCTTCATGTGCTGGCGGAAAGCCACGGCGACATCGAGTCGGTCCGTGAATCCGTAATGGAGCACCATTTGCCAAAATCCCTTGCCCAGCGAATGAATGGTGACCCTATGCGGTTCGGCGATATGCGGCGCGTCTTCCTTGGCGATCTGCAATATGACAACGTTCTCTCGCAGAGTCTGGTAGCGGTGGAGCGAACTCGTGAGCGCCAGGGGAACGACGCCGACGCTTGCCGCAAGGTATACCGAGGTTCCGGGCGCCCGTCTTGGCCATTGCGGCTTGATTGCGGCGATGAATGCCTCCAGTGTTTCGTGTCGGCGCTGGCTCAGTTCGTTGACGATGGCGCGGCCCTGCCGCCAGGTGACGAATATGGTGAGGATCGTGACGGCTACACCCAGGGGCAGCCAACCGCCTTCGGGAATCTTGGCTCCGGCGGTCGTGAAGAAGACCAGATCAAACAGCACGAATGGCGCGAATATCAGCGCCGCCAGGGCCGGGCGCCAGCGCCAGACATGACGCGCCACGTAGGAGGCGAGCAAGGTGTCGACGAGCATTGCTCCGGCCTCCGAAAATCCGTAGGCGCCGGCAAGGGCGCCCGAGGAACGAAAGACCAGTACGAGCATCACCACGCTCAGGCACAGGAACAAATTGACCTTGGGCAGGTATACCTGGCCCTGCTCGAGCGTCGAGGTATGGACCACCGAAAAGCCATCTGCATGGCCTGCCGTGCGATCGAGAAAGTGCCGGAAATCACGGCTTGCGAGGCGATCACGGTTGCCGCCGATGCCAACACGATCATGGGCAGCAGCAAGGCCCTTGGCACCATCATGTAAAAGGGGTTGGCGATCGCTGCGGGGTTGGCCAGGATCAGGGCGCCCTGGCCAAAATAATTGATCGCGAGCGCGGGCATCACCAGGCCGTACCAGGCGAGCCGAACGGACTTCAGACCGAAATGCCCCATATCCGTGTACAGGGCCTCGCCCCCGGTGAAAGCCAGGAGCACTGCGCCCAGGATCACGAAGGAGAACCAGCCGTGCCGATAGATCAGCGCCACGGCGAACCTTGGATCGAGCGCCTCGAGGATGACCGGCGCTTCGACGATCGCGCCCAGTCCAAGCAACGCCAGGCAGGTGAACCAACCCACCATGATGGGACCAAAGCTGTTGCCGATCTTGCCGCTGCCAAAGCGCTGCAGGACGAACAGCCCCACCAGGATCGATATGGCGATGGGTATGACGAAACCATGCAGATCCGGGGTGATGACGTTTAGTCCCTCTACGGCGCTCAGCACGGAAATGGCGGGGGTCACCATGCCGTCCCCGAAGAACAAGGCCGCACCGAACATGCCGATCAGCATGATGTGCCAGATCGAGGTGCGATATTCCGATTCGGCCTCGATCTGGTGGCCGTCCCGTTCGCTCTCCGCGGTGCGGCGCGCAGCCCGCAGGCTCAAAGCCAGTAGAGAAAAGACGCCGCCTTCCCCGTGATTGTCGGCCCGCATCACGAGCAAGACGTACTTGACCGAAACGACGACCGTCAGACCCCAGAAGATCAGGGAGACAACCCCGAAGATATTTGCCCGCTCCGGAGCCAGTCCGTGGGCAAAGCACGCCTGCACGGCGTACAGCGGGCTGGTACCAATGTCGCCGAAGACGATTCCGAGCGCTCCGAGTGCCAGCCTTCCTACCTGCCTTCCGCCTTCCGAAGGAGCCGTGCCGGCGTTCATGAGAATCGTTCTTACTGCAAGCGAGGAGATGGCACAGCCAGAGCGCTGTTCGTGGACAGTATCACGGAGAATTTTCCTCCCAGACCGACTGGATCAACCCGCGTGCAAGAAGTCGCACCGCTGGCGGGCGCCTCGACCGCCGTTGGGCCGAACACCAAGGGCATGCCCGCCAAGGGGCGCAGCAGCAGGCGCCCAGCGCCACCCCGTGTGTCACCGGTCGCTTGGCCGCCACCACTGTGGCTGGCTGGGCGCTGCCGCGCCACTGC
>OKRD01000069.1 GCA_900290335.1 Burkholderiales bacterium
GACACGGCGCGTGTGCTGGCGGCGGGCGGGCCGGCGGCCGAACCGCTCGCCGCCGCGCAGCGCGAGCTGACGCAGGAGGGGTTCGTGGTCGACTATTTCGCGCTGGTGGACGGTCCTACTCTGCAACCGCTGCCGGCCGCGGCCCCTGGTTCGCGCCTGGTCGCCGCCGCGCGGCTCGGTGCGGTACGGCTGATCGACAACGTGACGGTGTAAATGGACAAGGCCGCCAATCTATGCTATCAATTCCGATAGCACAAATTGGGGCTGCGGATGGCGCAGGTCTTGGTAAGAAATCTGGACGAGCAGGTGGTGACTGCTTTGCGCCGCAAGGCGGAGCTGCATGGGCACTCGCTGGAGCAGGAGCTGCGCGTGGCGCTGACCGCGGCGGCGCGGCTCACCAATGAGGAACGCCTCGCCCTGGTGCGACGCGTCCGCGGCCTGACTCCTGGGAACGTGAAGCAGACCGACAGCGCCGATCTGATCCGTCAGGATCGCGACACACGGTGACTCTCGTCGTTGACGCGAGCGTCGCCTGCAAGTGGTTCATCGCCGAAGCCAACACGGCCGATGCGGAGGCGTTGCTCGTCGGCGGTTCTTTGTTGCTGGCGCCCGATCTCATTGTTCCGGAGGTCTGCAACGTCGCCTGTCTGAAGCTGCGCCGGGGTGAGATCGCATCGGACCAGGCAGCCGCAATGGTAGACGGCTTGCCCGACCTGTTTGACGAACTGGTGCCTTCGGTGCAACTGGCCGGGCGCGCGTTCGCCATCGCCAGTACCCTGGCGCACCCGGCCTACGATTGTTTCTACCTTGCGCTGGCCGAGTTGCGCGGCATGCGTCTGGTGACGGCCGATCGCAGGCTTCTTGGCCGGTTGGCGAGGACGCCATGGGCGCGTTTGCTCGTCGATCTCGGCAACGGTGCGATCGGGACTTCATAGCGCCGCCCTCGTTCCCGCACCGCATGAATTCGTTCTCTCGGTGTACTGTGGTTCTTCCCTGCTTCCTTTGTGTTAGAAGGCTTCCTCGTCAGTTTCTGCGTGCAAGAGAGAGAGCGGCAATGGATGGCACGGTAAGGGGTCCAGCGGATACAAGATTCTGGCAGCGGGCGCGGCGCCATATGCTGAACTACGGCGGCGACTTCGTGCCGTTCGTGCCGGCGCGTGCCGAGGGCGCCTTCCTCTACGATGCATCCGGCCGCCGCGTGCTGGATTTCACCTCCGGGCAGATGAGCGCGATCCTCGGACATTCGCATCCGGAAATCGTCGCCACCGTGCGCGACGCGGTGGGCCGGCTGGATCATCTGTTCTCCTCGATGCTGTCGGCGCCGGTGGTCGATCTGGCCGAGGCGCTGGCCGCGCTGGTGCCCGAGCTGCCGCGGGTGATGCTGCTGTCCACCGGCGGCGAGGCGAACGAGGCGGCGATCCGCCTGGCGAAGCTTGTCACCGGCAAGTGGGAAATTGTCGGTTTCGCGCAGTCCTGGCACGGCATGACGGGTGGCGCGGCGGCGGCCACCTACAAGGCGGGGCGGCGCGGCATTGGACCGCTGGCGCCGGGCAATTTCGCGGTTCCCGCGCCGAACGCGTTTCGACCGCGTTTTGCCGCGGTAAGCTGGCAGCAGGAACTGGACGATGCGTTCGATCTGCTGGACCGGCAAAGCACTGGAAATCTTGCAGCATTCATTGCCGAGCCGATCCTGAGCAGCGGCGGGGTGATCGACCTGCCGGTTGGCTATCTGAACGCGCTTTCCGCGCATTGCCGCGCCCGCGGCATGAAGCTGATTCTGGATGAGGCGCAGACCGGCGTAGGGCGGACCGGGCTGATGTTCGCGTTCGAGCGGGACGGGGTGGTGCCGGACATTTTGACGCTGTCGAAGACGCTGGGCGCGGGGCTGCCGCTGTCGGCGGTGATGACGAGCGATGCGATGGCGGCCGAGGCCGCTGCGCGCGATTTTCTGTTCTACACCACGCACGTGAACGACCCGCTGCCGGCGGCGGTGGGGCTGAAGGTGCTGGAGATCGTGCAGCGCGACGGTCTGGCGGAGCGGGCGAAGGCGATGGGGGCGCGTCTGGCGGCGGGGCTGCGCGGATTGCAGCAGCGGTATGCGTGTGTCGGCGATGTGCGTGGGCGAGGGCTGCTGATGGGGCTGGAGTTCTGCACAGCCGGCGGGCGGGATGCGGCGGCGATCTCGGATGCGGTGACGGATCTGGCGCTGGAACTTGGGCTTTCGGCGAACATCGTGCGGGCAGGGGCGTCGGGCGGTGTGATGCGGATAGCGCCGCCGCTGACGGTGAGCGAGGCGGAGATCGATCTGGGGGTGGAACTGCTGGGGGCGGCGATCGGGCGGGTGATGGGCAGCGACTGATCCAGGGCCTCAGTGGTTCAGGCTTCCTTAAGCATTTAACACGGAGAAGGCCGAGGACCACGGAGGGCCACGGAGTCGTGTTATGCTGCTCGGCGAGAAGTTGTCTGAACGCGTGATCGGACTGGCGATCGATGTGCATCGCGAAATCGGTCCGGGATTGCTGGAATCCGTCTATGAACGATGCCTCTGCCATGAGCTTGGGCAGGTCGGCATCGCCTTCGAACGTCAGGTTGCCGTTCCGGCCTTCTACAAGGGCGAACGCCTGGATGAGGGCTTCCGGGCCGACATCGTCGTGGAGAATGCCATCATCCTGGAGATCAAAGCCGTGGCTGCAATCCTGCCGGCACACGAAGCGCAGCTACAGACCTATCTCCGCATGAGCCGGATTCGGATTGGCCTGATCATGAACTTCGGCGCGAGCCGCTTGAAGGATGGCCTGCGTCGCTTCGTCGTATAGCCACCCTCAACTGCTCCGTGGCCCTCCGTGGCCCTCGGCCTTCTCCGTGTTAAGAATCTTGCAGGCGAGCGGGCAGCGACGGCCTTGACCAATGTGGCTTGCGACCTTGGCCTGCCGGCTCTTCCGCGCCACGGCGTTCCGTGCGTTCGGGCGTAAGCGGGTGGCTTGAGCGCAATTTGCCCAGCAGGCCCGCCCTCTCATACGCTACCCCAGCGCAAGGGAGACACCACATGGACCGCGACCTCGACGCCCTGCTCAACTTCGCGCCCGACTACGACGCGCCGATCCCCTACATGCAGCGCACGCGCGACTACTACGCCGCGATCGGCTACACCACGCCCTATCGCTGGGCGCACTACATCGAGGCGCCGTTCACGCCACTGAACAAACCGCTCAGCAAGGCCCGCGTCACCATCATCACCACCGCCGCCCCCTACCGTCCGGACAAAGGCGACCAGGGCCCCGGCGCGCCCTACAACGGCGGCGCGAAATTCTACCAGGTCTATTCCGGCGACACGTCGCAGCCTCACGACCTGCGCATCTCCCACATAGGCTACGACCGTACCCACACCACCGCCGAGGACAGCGGCACCTGGTTCCCGCTGCCCGCGCTGCTGCAGCTCCGCGACCAGGGCCGCATCGGCGCGGTCACGCCGCGCTTTCACGGCGCGCCCACCAACCGCAGCCACCGCGTCACCGTCGAGACCGACGCGCCGGAAATCCTCCGCTGCTGCCGCGAAGAAGAAACCGACGCCGCCATCCTGGTGCCCAACTGCCCCGTCTGCCACCAGACCTGCAGCCTCGTCGCACGCCACCTGGAGGCCAACTTCATCCCCACCGTCCTCATGGGCTGCGCCAAGGACATCGTCGAGCACGCCGCCGTCCCGCGCTTCCTGTTCAGCGACTTCCCGCTCGGCAACAGCGCCGGCAAGCCGCACGACGTGGCCTCGCAGGCGCGCACGCTGGAACTCGCGCTGCGCGTGCTGGAAGCCGCGCCTGGCCCGCGCACCACCATGCAGTCGCCGCTGCGCTGGGCGGAGGATGCGTCGTGGAAGCTGGACTACCTGAACCTCGACCGCATTCCGCCCGAGGAACTGGCCCGCCGCCGCCGCGAGTTCGACGAGCAGAAGGCCGTCGCGCGCGAGCTGCGCGCGGAGAAGGCAGCGTGATGGAGACACCGTACACCTCTCCCGCACTGCGGGAGAGGTCGCGGAGCGTCAGCGACGCGGGTGAGGGTGCCGCCGCCGGCACTTACTGTTTGCCACCCCCGTCACCCTCACCCGGCGACCTCTTCCACAGTGCGGAAGAGCCGTACAAGAGCCACGCGGCATGACCCGTCCCTTCTCCAACGTCCGCGTCCTCGACTTCACCCAGGTGCTCGCCGGCCCTTATGGCAGCTATCAGCTCGCCCTGCTCGGCGCCGACGTCATCAAGGTGGAGCGGCGCGAGGGCGAGGACATGCGCCGCACCCCGCTGTCGCGCGAATGGGCCGAACGCGGCATGGCACCGTCATGGCTTGCTATCAACGGCAACAAGCGCAGCCTCACGCTCGACCTGCGGAAGCCCCAGGCCATCGATATCGTCAACCGGCTCATCGCCAAGGCTGACGTGGTGATGGAGAATTTTCGGCCCGGCGTGATGGATCGCCTCGGCATCGGCTACGAAGCCCTGCGCGCCGTGAACCCGCGGCTGATCTACTGCACCATCTCCGGCTTCGGCAGCACCGGCCCCTTCCGCAACGAAGCCGGCTACGACGGCAAGATCCAGGCGCTCTCCGGCATCATGTCGATCACCGGCCACGCCGAGATGGGCCCCACGCGCGCCGGCTTCGCGGTGTGCGACGTGCTGTCCGGCATGACCGCCGCCTTTGCCGTCTCCTCCGCCCTGTTCCAGCGCACGCACACCGGCCAGGGCCAGTTCATCGACGTCTCGATGCTGGAGGCAAGCCTCGCCTTCCTTTCCACCCAGGTGGCCGACTTCACCGTGGCCGGGCATCGGCAGGAGCAGTTCGGCAACCAGGCGATCAGCCGCAAGGTCACCGCCAATCTGTTCCGCGCCAAGGACAGTTTTCTGCTGCTGGCGGTGAACAGCGACAGGCAGTACGAGGCCCTGATGCACGCGCTCGGCCGCGCCGACGTGCTGGACAACAAGCGCTTCGCCGACTGGTTCCTGCGCACGGAAAACGAACCGTCGCTGCGCGCGATCATCGAAGCGGCGCTGGCGAACGCCGATGCGAAGACGTGGGAGTCGCGGCTGAACGCGGCCGGCGCACCGTGCGCAAGCATCTGGCGGATCGAGGAGATCATCGACCATCCGCAAATCGTCGCGCGCGATGCGATGCAGACAGTGGAGACGCCGTACGGCCCGGTGCGTCTGATGGGCTCCGGGTTCCAGCTTGCGCACGGCGGTGGGCGGCTCGACACCGCGCCGCCGGAACTCGGCGCGCACATCGACGCCGTGCTGGCTGAGGCCGGCTATTCCGCCGAGGAGATCACCGCGCTCAGGCGCGACGAGGTGGTTTAATCAACCCAGCGCCCGCTTCGCCACGCTCGCGAGATAGGCCGCCGCCGCCGGCAGGATCGCATCGTTGAAATCGTATGCGGAATTGTGCAGCTCGCGCCCGCCCTCGGTCGGACCGTTGCCGATCCATACGAACGCGCCGGGGCGATGCTGCAGATACCAGGCGAAATCCTCGCCGGTCATCGCCGGCAGCATGTCGCGTCGCAGCGGCAGGCCCGCAGCCACCACCGAAGCCGCCGCAAGCTCGCGCTCCTCCGGCGTGTTGCGCGTCACCGGATTGCCGCGACGCAGTGCCACGTCAATCGTCACGCCGAAACTCTGCGCCACGCCGGCGGCGACGCGACGTATATCCTCCTCCACCCGATCGCACGTCGCGTCGCGCAGCGTGCGCATCG
>OKRD01000152.1 GCA_900290335.1 Burkholderiales bacterium
AATAGGGGTAGGGAGAGGCACCGCCTCCCCCTCCCTCCGAACCGGACTGGCGGATCTCCCGCATTCGGCTCTCCAGTCGGCGGTTTTACCTCCAAGAGGACTAGCGAACCGCATCACAGGCGTCCTGCAAGCTGAACAACCCATGTTTGGCAAAGAAGGCATTCGGCCAGCGTGTCTGATCGGCCCCATGCGTCGACGCGATCCCCCCCGTCCCCTGCTGCTGTCGCAGGATGCTCCGAAGGCGACGGCGAACCCAGCCGTCAACCATTCGGAACGTTGGACGGTAGCTGTGCTGGAAGTAGCCATACCAGCCGCGCAGCGTCGGGTTGATGTCCGCGATCACCCTGGAAAGCCCGCGACCCACCGTCCGCCTGGTCTTCGCCCGGATCGCGTCCCGCAGCTTCTCCAGGCTCTTCTTGCGCGGCCAGTGTCGGCCTCGTTCGAAGTGATACCCAAGGAAGTCGAACCCGTCGTCCCAGGCGTGCACCAGCCTCGTCTTCACCGGATGCAGCATCAGGCCGGCTCGCGCCGTCCATCCTTGCACCACGGCCAGGGCCTCGGCAGCATCTTGTGGGCTTCGACACAGCACCACGAAGTCGTCCGCATACCGCACCATCTCGTAACCGCGCTCGGCCATCAGACGGTCCAGCGGGTCCAGGTAGATGTTGCTCAGCAGCGGCGAGATCACCGCGCCTTGCGGCGTGCCCTGCTCGGGCACCCATTCCTGGGTGTCCTCAAGAACACTCTGGCCGAGGAACGCCTCGACCAGCGCCAGGACGCGGCCATCGGCCACCTTGCCGGCCACCAGGGCCAGCAGGCGGTCCTTCGGGATCGTGTCGAAGTAGCTCTTCAGATCGGCATCCACGACATGGACGTAACCCGCCTTGAGCAGCTCATCCACACGTCGGAGCGCGTCCTTGCACCCGATACCGGGGCGAAAGCCGTAGCTCTGTGCGGCAAAGTCCCGCTCGTAAATGGGTTCCAGCACCATGCGCAGCGCCGTCTGAACCACCCGGTCCTGGATGGTCGGTATTCCCAGCGGACGCAACTCCTGGCTTCCCGGCTTCGGGATGTAGTGCCGTCGGATCGCCTGCGGGCGATAGGTTCCGTTCCGCAGGGCCATGCTCAGGCGTTCCAGGTTCGCGTCCAGATCGCTCGCGTATCGCTCAATCGTCACATGATCCACTCCAGCCGCGCCTTGGTTGGCCGATCCCGCGGCAAAGGCCGCCCGCAGTGTGGTGGTGGGGTAGAGCTTGTCGATCAGGCTGTGCCATTTGCCGCCTCTAACCCCCTGTTCGAGGGTCGCCAGTCGGCACGGCCGAATCGAGTTCGTTATCCTACGGATTGCCCGTTCGCCTTCCATTGCTCCCCACCCCATCTCATGATGACGCAGTTACGGTCGGCTACAGGACGGAAACAGGTATCCCTGAAGGGGACTTGCACCTCTCTGATGTTGCACGCTTGTGGACGCACGATGGCCGGAACAAGCCCGGCCATGACCGGTGACGGCACCGCGCATTGACGCGCCCGCGGCTATCGGGGAGGTTGCCCCCCGCGTTCGTTCGGAGCAGGCCATGGCACGCATCGCGGTAGGCGGTTTTCATCATGAGACCAACTGCTTCGTTCTGCCGTGCACCGATTTCGCGTATTTCGCGAGTCACCGTGATCGCCCGCCGCTCGTGCGTGGTGCGGACGTGCTCGACTGGCTGCGGCCGAGCAGCTTCGCGCTTGGCGGCGCGCTGGCGCCACTGGAAAGCCGGCATGAGATCGTGCCGCTGCTGTGGACGAGCGGCGGCGCCGGCGGTGTCGTCACCCGCGAAGCGTTCGAACGCATCGCGGCCGAACTGATCGGGCGGCTGTCGGCGGCGCTGCCTGTGGATGCCGTCTATCTCGATCTGCACGGCGCGATGGTAACGGAGGATTTCGAGGATGGCGAGGGCGAATTGTTGCGCCGCCTGCGCGCCGTCGTGGGCCAACCGATTCCGGTGGTCATCAGCCTCGACTACCATGCCAACGTGACGCCGCAGATGGTCGAGACGACCGACGGCCTCGTCGGCTATCTCACCTACCCGCATGTTGATCGCCGCGAAACCGGTGAGCGCGCGGCACGTATCGTGGAGGCGGTGCTGCAACGCGGCCGTCCGTCGGGACGTGCGCTGCGGAAGGCGCCGTTCCTGATTCCGCTGAACGGCCAGTGCACGCTGGTTGAGCCGTCGCGTGGCGTGGTCGCGCGCTCGTCGGTACTCGCGGGTGACCTGGTCAACCTGTCCTACCTGGCTGGATTTCCGCCGTCCGATCTGTTCTGGTGCGGTCCCGCGGTGATTGCGCACGCCTGGACGCAGCAAGCCGCCGATCAGGCCGCGGACGCGTTGATGCGCGAGATCGCATTGCAGGAAGCCAGTTTTGCCGAGCCCATGGTCTCCCCTGAAGAAGGTGTGGGGCGCGCGATGCGGATTGCCCGCGACGCAACCCGTCCGGTGGTGATCGCCGATACGCAGGACAATCCAGGCTGTGGCGGCAGCGCCGACAGTACCGGGCTGTTGCAAGCCTTGCTCGCCGCCGGCGCATTCGGCGCGGTGCTGGGATTCCTGTGCGATGCCGAAGCGGCGCGCGCGGCGCATACAGCCGGTGCGGGCGCGGACATCCACGTTGCGCTCGGCGGCCACTCGGGTCCCGAGGGCGTGCGGCCGGTCGAAGCCGATTTCCGCGTTGTCAGCCTCGGTGACGGACAGATCGAAACGACCGGCGCCGTGTCCGGCGGGCGGGCGATCGATCTCGGGCCGATGGCGCTGTTGCAGACCGCCGGCGTATCCGTCGCGGTGACCAGCAAGCGGATGCAGGCGCTCGATCAGGCGCCGTTCCGCCATCTCGGCGTGGAGCCGGCGCGGCAGAAGATCCTGGCGCTGAAAAGCACCTGCCATTTCCGCGCCGAGTTCGAGCCGATGGCGCAGGAGGTCATCGTGGTGCTGGCACCCGGTTACTATCTGGCCGATCCGGTCCGCTACCCGTTCCGCCGGCTGCGGCCAGGCGTGCGGCTGCGCCCGCTTGGACCGGATGCGCAGGGACCGACGTGAATACTCCCCCTCCCCCCAACCCCGCTCCCGCAAGGCGAGGGGGAGATTCATTTGTCCTTTCATAAGGAGAACAATATGACCGCACCCGCACCGCTCGCCGATCTGTCCGTGGCCAATGTGCGCGCGCATGTCGAGCACATCACAACCCAGATTCCCTCGCGCCTCGCCGGTTCGGCGAATGCCCGGCGCATGGCCGAGTACAGCCATCAGGTGCTGAGCGCGGCCGGCGCGGCGGCGCGCGTGCATGAGATGCCTGGACTGGTGAGCTTCCCGCGGCAGGGGGAGTTCCGCATCGTCGCGCCGGTCGAACTCGTCTTCGAGGCCAACACCCTCGGCCACAGCCTGCCCACGCCGCCCGAAGGTCTCAGCGCCGAACTGATCGATGTCCGCTCCGGCGCGTTCGAGGAGTACGTGGGCCAGGATGCGACCGGGAAGATCACGCTCTCCGAACTCTCCTATCATCCGGCGCGGCACGAGAAGCAGCGCGTCGCCGGGATGATGGGCTCCGTCGGCTGCGTGATGATGAACTGGGGCCATCCGGAGAACACCGCGGTGCCGTTCGGTTCGGTCAAGCCGGTGTGGGGCAATCCGACGCCGGAGACGCTGAAGACCGAGATGGTGACGCTGCCCTGCGTCGGCATCGCGCGTACCGCGGGGCTGCATTTGCGCGAACTGCTGCGCCAGGGGCCGGTGCGCGTGCACATGCGCGCCAATGTGGAGAATGGCTGGCGGCCGGTGCAGATCACCGTGGGCGAAATCGCCGCGCCGGCGGGCGAGGATTTCGTCGTGGTCGGCGGGCACCAGGATTCCTGGCCCGGACCGCAGGCCACGGACAATGCCGCCGGCAATGCCTGCATCATGGAACTGGCGCGCGTCTTCGCAGCGCATCGTGACAAGCTGCGCCGCGGCCTGGTCTGCGGTTTCTGGACCGGGCACGAGACCGGAACGATGGTCGGTTCCTCGTGGTTCGTGGACCGACACTGGGACCGGCTGCGTCAGCACGCAGTTGCCTATCTGCAGATCGACCAGCCCTCCTGCGCCGGCACCACGCGCTGGAGCGCCGGTTCGAACGCCGAGCTGCGCCGCTTTCATCAGAATGTGGAAGCGCAGGTGCTGGGCAACCGCCCGCGATCGTGGCGACGCGCGGTCAAGAACGGTGATTCCTCGTTCTTCGGCCTCGGCGTGCCGATGCTGGCGGCGCAAGGCGGCTTCACCGAGGCCGAACTGAAGGCGAGCGCGCTTGCCAATCTTGGTTGGTGGCATCATTCGCTCGAGAACACGATCGACAAGCTCGACTGGACGTTCATGGACGAGCATCTTCGTGTCTATGCGGCCTATCTGTGGGAGCTCTGTACTGCAATCGTGCTGCCATACGAGTTCGTCAGCGTCGCCGAACAGTTCATCGAGCGGCTGGAGCAGTTTCGCGAGCCGGGCGCCGCGATCGGACTGGATGGCGCCTCGCGGCGCGCGCAGGAATTCCGCGCCGCCTCGGTCCGGCTGGAGGAAGCGGCCGCGGCCCTGCGCGCGCGCTATGCCGCTGATCCCAGCAGCGACACGGCGCCGGCGGAGGTGCTGAACGACGGTTTCAAGCGCCTGTCGCGGCTGCTGGTGCCGCTGGCGAGCACGGCCAAGGGCACCTATGGCCACGACCCGTACGGCTACACGCCGCAAGGCACGATGATTCCCTCGCTGTACGACGTGCCGGCGCTCGGCGAGCTTGCATCCGACAGCGAGCAGCGCTGGATGCTGGAGACCCAGCTCGTGCGGGCACGCAACCGTCTGGCCGATACGCTGGACGACGCACGAAACGTAATCGGAACGACATTGCGGATACTGGGGTGAAAAGTTCGCGCCCCGCTTTCACAGGAGCGGGCTCTGCGCCGACCATGACGGTGGTGGGCGCGCCGGCCCACCGCCCACCGTCATGGCCGGCCTTGTGCCGGCCATCCATGCCTCCACCGATGATGGCACAAGACCGGGCGCGACGGTGTTCGCAGCCCTTGCGCCATCCGACAAATTTGTTTCGCCGGGAACAGTTTGCGCATGGCACGGGCGTTGCTAAGCTCCGATCGCGATGTGCCGGGACAACCGGCCGAGCGCCGCGTACGGGAACGGCGCCAATTACAAAGGCAAGGATAGGCTCATGGAACTGACACGCAGAGACACCGTGGCGCTCGGCGTCGCGACGATGTTGGCAA
>OKRD01000071.1 GCA_900290335.1 Burkholderiales bacterium
GCTTACCGCCGCCGAAAACCTGCGCCACCAGGGCCATCTCTACGGCCTGAGCGGCAGCGCGCTCAAGCGGCGCATCGCGGAGATGCTGGGGCGCGTGGGCCTCGCCGATCGCGCCAATGACCGCGTGGAGAAGCTCTCCGGCGGACAGCAGCGCCGCGTCGAGCTGGCTAAGGGACTCCTGCATCACCCGTCGGTCCTGCTGCTCGACGAGCCTTCGACGGGACTCGATCCCGGCGCGCGCCGCGACCTGTGGCTGTATTTGAAGATGCTGCGCGACGAAGAGCGCGTGACCGTGGTCGTGACCACGCACCTGATGGAAGAGGCTGAGCATTGTGACCGGTTGGCCATCCTGAATGAAGGCAAACTGGTCGCGCTGGGGACTCCGGCGGAGCTGAGGCGCGAGATCGGCGGCGAGGTCATCGTGATGGAAGCACGCGATCCGGAATCGCTGGCGCGGCGGATCACCGAGCGCTTCGGCCCGTGCAGCGTGATCGACGGCAAAGTGCGCCTGGAGCGCGAACACGGGCACCGCTTCGTCACCGAGGTGGTCGAAGCCTTCCCCGGGGAGATCGATTCCATTTCCGTCAGCAAGCCGACGCTGGAGGACGTATTCATCGACCGCACCGGGCACCGCTTCTGGACCGGTGCGGAAAGCGGAGGACCACAGACATAATGGCGCAAACCGCAACTATCGGAGCAGTCACGCAGCGAGCGCCGTCCGTCCGCAGCAGCACGTGGCTCGCGGTCGCGTCGCTGTGGTGGCGCGAGCTGGTACGCTTCTACCGCCAGCGCAGCCGCGTCATCGGGGTGATCCTCTCGCCGCTGGTGTTCTGGCTGGTGATCGGCTCGGGCTTTGGCACCTCGTTCCGCTCGGGCTCGGCCGCCGGCGGCCAGCACTACCTGGAATACTTTTATCCCGGCGCGCTCATCATGATCGTGCTCTTCACTTCGATCTTCACCATGATGTCGGTGATCGAAGATCGCAAAGAAGGATTCCTGCTCTCCGTGCTGGTGGCGCCCATCAGCCGCTCGGCCATCGTGCTGGCCAAAGTGCTGGGCGGAACCACGCTCTCGGCGCTCCAGGGATTGATCTTCCTGGTATTCGCGCCGGCGGTGGGCGTGCACTTCGGGCTGGCGCAATTCGGGTTGATCGTGCTGATTACGGTGCTGGTATCGTTCTGCCTTACGTCGCTGGGCTTCGCCGTGGCCTGGAAGATGGAGTCGGCGCAGGGCTTCCACGCCGTGGTCAACCTGTTCCTGATCCCGCTCTGGCTGCTCTCGGGCGCGCTGTTCCCGATGGCGGGCGCTTCGGGATGGATCCGCGTGCTCATGCTGATCAATCCTCTGACCTACGGAGTCGAGGCGCTGCGGGCAGCTCTGTTCCCGGCGATGGCCAGCCCACGCTTCCCGCTGGGATCGTCGATCGCAGTGCTGGCGGTGTTTTCGGCGGTCGTGTTTGCCGTGGCCTTTCTGCTGGCGAACCGGCGCAGCACGAAGCCGGCAGCGTGACGAGCACCGAGTTGCGAGTACCGAGTACCGAGTTTTGCAGCACCAGATTCCTCTCTCGGTACTCGGTACTGGATACTCGGTACTGATTCTGAATGACTGACTACGCCATATTCCCGGTGATCAACGCCACGCTAAACGGCACCAGCGCTGTGCTGATCGCGACCGGCCGCGCGCTCATCCGACGCGGGCACGTCGCGGCCCACCGCGCATTTATGGTCGCGGCCGTCGTCTGCTCCACGGCATTCCTGGTTTCTTATGTGTGGTATCACGCGCATGTGGGCAGCGTCCGCTTCCAGGGACGAGGGTTAGTGCGACCCATATATTTCGCCATCCTGATCTCGCACACATCGCTTGCCCTGGCCGTGGTGCCGCTTGTGATCATTACGCTGGTG
>OKRD01000134.1 GCA_900290335.1 Burkholderiales bacterium
CGCCTGGATGTCGCGCCGGTCGTCGCCGACGTAAACACCGGCAGCGGGCGTGCAGCCGCACTGTTCCAGCGCATAGGTGATCGGCGCGGGGTCGGGCTTGGCGCGCGCGGCGGTGTCGCCGCTGACGACGCAGGCGGCACGGCCGTCGAGGCGCAGCTCGCGCACCAGCGGATCGGTCAGCCGCGCGATCTTGTTGGTAACGATGCCCCATTGCATCCCCGCCTGTTCGATCCGCGCCAAGGCGTCCTCGACCCCGGGGAAGAGCGTCGTCAGCCGGCACAGATCGGCCTGGTAGCGGTTCACGAATTCCTCGCGCAAGGACTCGTAGCCGTCTTGCCCTGGCTCCAGACCGAAGGTGCGTGCAATCAGTCCGCGTGCGCCGTGGCTCACCCAGGGCCGCAATTCCGCAAGCGGGCGCGGCTCCAGCCCCCGTTCTACCAGGCAGGCATTGATGGCGTTGACCAGGTCCGGGGCCGTGTCGGCAAGCGTGCCGTCGAGATCAAACAGCACAAGAGCCGTCTGTTGCCTGCGCGAACGCGCGGCGCGGTCTGGTTCCGTTGCGCTGTGCGTGGCGGGACTCATGGATTGCCGGCTGGGCACCGCCTAGGACGGGCGACGGCAGGCCATGAAGTAATTGACGTCGGTGTCGTGGTGCAAGAAAAAGCGCTGCGTCAGCGGGTTGTAGCGCACGCCGGTAAGGTCACTGACCTCCATCCCGCTAGCGCGGGCGCCACGCGCCAATTCGCTCGGACGAAGAAAGCGCGCGTATTCATGGGTGCCGCGCGGCAGTAGGCCGAGCACATACTCGGCGCCGACAATGGCCAGCAAGAAGGACTTCGCATTGCGGTTGATCGTGGAAAACAGCACCGATCCGCCAGGCCGCACCAGCTGTGCGCAAGCGGCAATCGTGCGCGCGGGATCAGGAACGTGCTCGAGCATCTCCATGCAGGTGATCAGGTCAAATTGTGCCGGCCGCTCCTGCGCGAGCTCTTCGACCGGGACCGCGCGGTACTCGACTTTGGCCCCGCTCTCCAGGGCATGCAGCCGCGCCACTTGCAGGGACTTGCCGGCAAGGTCGATCCCCGTGACTCTTGCGCCCTTGCTGCTCATCGCCTCGGAAAGAATGCCGCCACCGCAGCCGACATCGAGCACCGAGCAGTCCGAGAGAGTGACAAGCCGCTCGATCCAGCCCATGCGCACCGGATTGAGTTCATGCAGCGGTCGAAACGCGCCGTTCGGATCCCACCAGCGGTGAGCCAGATCGCTGAATTTCTTCAGCTCGGCGGGGTCGACGTTGACGTCGTTCATGCTCATTGGACACAAACGCCCCGCCGAAGCGGGGCGCTTGTGGCTGCGGTCGCGGTCAGTTTTTGACTTCCATGGATCCGTCAACTGCCACTTCGACCCGGCGGTTCTTGGCCCGCCCGGCTTCGGTCTTGTTATCGGCAACCGGATCGCTCTTGCCCTTGCCCTCGACCGTGATCTTATCGGCCGGGACCCCGTGCTCCGTCAGGTAGTTGCGAACCGTCTCGGCGCGGCGCAGGGAGAGCTTCTCGTTGTAGGCAACGGAACCGATCCCGTCGGTATAGCCAACGACCTGTACGGAATTGAGCACCGTGGCGCCTTTGAGTTTGGCAACGAGTTCGTCCAGGGCGCTGATCGCGCTCGGCTTGAGAGTCGCCTTGTCAAAATCAAACAACTGGTCCGAACCAAAGCTCACCTTCTCGTGCATGATCTTCATCACCGGCGCCGGCGGCGGCGGAGGCGGTGGCGGCGGAGGCGGCGGCGGCGGAGGCGGCGGCGGCAGTGGCGGAGGCGGAGGCGGTGGCGGCGGCGGGATCAGATCCGGGTCGCACTGAGCTAACGCGAGCTCTTTTACGAAGGAACTCGTGTGCCAGCACAAGCCGGTGCCGCTATGCACCACGTTCCCACTCGAATCCCCGAGATAGCCAGCGTTGGCCTTGGCCGGCCCCATGTCGGCGGCGCCAGCGACGCCGGTCATCGCGCTCAGCAGAGCGGCGATGACGATTGCGTTGTTCCCTCTGTGTTTCATTTTTTTCACCTTTCTAGTTTGCAAAGCATCTTAACTGGTGCGCCGCAATGCCCTCGGGCGCACCGGAGAATTCTGTCGGATCATTGGACCGAGAAGTCGGCGTGGAGCCGCCGCAGCCTTTGACGAACCTGATTGTGCCATGGGGCGGCCGCCTTCAGCACTTCGTCGGCGATGCCCGGTCCGCCGGCAACCGCGATTGCGCGATCGGCCAGCACCGCCTGGCCGGCAACCCAGACGTGCGTGACATTCTCCCTGCCCGCGCAATGGAGTACCTGTGAGATCACGTCGTAACAAGGTTGCGTCTCAATCAAGCCAAGATCGACCGCGGTCAGATCGGCTTCCTTGCCAACTTCGATCGATCCGATGCGCGCCTCCAGCCCAAGGGCCTTGGCGCCCGCCAGCGTCGCGCACTCGAGGCCCTGCCATGCCGGTGCAGCAGTTGCGTCGGCAGCATATCCCTTGGCCAGCAGCGTGGCCAGGCGCACCTCGCCCAGGATGTCCAGGCGGTTGTTGCTGGCGGCGCCGTCGGTTCCGATGGCCACGCCAACGCCGGCAGCGAGCAGCTTGGCGACCGGTGCGGTGCCGCTGGCAAGCTGGAGATTGGACGCCGGGCAATGAGCGACGCAGGCCCCGCGCTGCGCGAGCAGCTGGACTTCCGCATCCAGCAGCTGGGTCGCGTGGACGGCGATCAGCCGTTCGCTCACCAGGCCAAGGCGGTCAAGTCGCTCGAGGGGCCGGGCCCCGTGCAATTGGAGCGACTGCTCGACCTCCTGCGCCGTCTCATGGACGTGCATATGAACCGGCAGGTCGAGTTCCTCGGCCAGGGTCGCGATGCGCGCCAGCGTCTGGTCGGAAACCGTGTACGGGGCATGCGGTGCGAGCGTGAACTGGATCATCGGGTCGGCAAGCAGCGCGTCGCGCGCCGCCAGCCCCTGACGCAGATAGTCGTCGGCATCGGTGGCGTAGCGGCTGGGAAAGTCGATCGTCAGTATGCCCACGACGGCGCGCAGCCCGAGGCTGCGCATCGCCTGCGCCGCCTCGAGGGGGTAAAAGTACATGTCGTTGCAGCAGGTAATGCCGGCGCGCAGCATCTCAGCCGCGGCCAAGCGCGTTCCGTCGTAGACAAAGTCGGGCGAGACGATCGCGCGCTCGAGCGGCCAGATTCGTTCCTCCAGCCAACGCGTCAAAGGAAGATCGTCGCCGACCCCGCGCAACAGGCTCATGGCGCTGTGGCCGTGTGCGTTGATCAAGCCGGGTAGCAGCGCATGGCGTGGGAGCTCGACCCGGTGCGTGGGCTGGTAGCGCGTGCGCGCCTGTGCGATCGGCAGCACGTCAACGATGCGGCCGCGATCGACGGCAACGGCGTGGTTTTCCAGCACGGCGGCGCGAGGCCGCACCGGGAGCAACCAACGTGCCTCGATCACGGCTTCCACCGACTGCATATTCCTGTCTCCTGTGCGTTGCCGATACCGGGAGCCGAAGCGCCGCATCGAAGTCGCCGATAGGCGCGCTCGGCGGACGGGCGGCCGAGCGTTCCTGGGTTATACCAAGATTGTCAATGGCGCCACGGCGCGTCCACGGCACTACTTGCGCTGGTAAAATGCACGGTTGCCTTCGGGCCGTTAAAAACTGCGACTGCGCCGACTCATGGATTCGTTCGCCAAGGAAACACTGCCGATCTCCCTGGAAGAGGAGATGCGCCGCTCCTATCTCGATTACGCCATGAGCGTGATCGTGGGCCGCGCGCTGCCTGACGTGCGCGATGGCCTCAAGCCGGTCCACCGGCGCGTGCTGTTCGCGATGCACGAGGCCAATAACGTCTGGAACCGGCCCTACGTCAAATGTGCCAGAGTGGTCGGCGAGGTGCTGGGCAAGTACCACCCGCACGGCGATACCGCCACCTACGACGCCCTGGTGCGAATGGCCCAGGATTTCTCCCTTCGCTATCAACTGATCGACGGCCAAGGAAACTTCGGGTCGGTCGACGGCGACAATGCGGCCGCGTACCGGTACACCGAGTGCCGCCTCAAAAAGCTGGCCTCGGAATTGCTGACGGACATCGACAAGGAGACGGTCGACTTCGTTGCCAATTACGATGGCAAGGAGCGCGAGCCTACGGTGCTGCCGGCGCGGGTGCCCAACCTGCTCATCAACGGTTCGGGCGGGATTGCCGTCGGCATGGCGACCAACATTCCTCCGCACAACCTGAGCGAAGTCATCGACGGCTGCTTGCTGCTATTGCGCAATCCGCAAGTCAGTATCGAAGAATTGATCGAGATGATCCCCGCGCCGGACTTTCCCACCGCGGGGATCATTTATGGGTTGGAGGGCGTGCGCGAGGGCTACCGCACGGGCCGTGGCCGGATCATCCTGCGGGCCAAGACGCATTTCGAGGAGATCGACAAGGGCGCTCGCAGCGCGATCATCGTCGATGAGTTGCCGTACCAGGTGAACAAGCGGGCGCTGCTCGAGCGCATCGCGGAGATGGTCAACGAGAAGAAGATCGAAGGCATCTCCGATATTCGGGACGAGTCCGACAAGTCGGGCATGCGGGCGGTGTTCGAACTCAAGCGCGGCGAATTGCCGGAGGTTGTTCTCAACAACCTCTTCAAGCTTACGCAGCTGCAGGACTCGTTCGGCATGAACCTCGTGGCGCTGGTCGACGGTCAGCCGAGGCTGCTCAATCTCCAGCAGATTCTCGAATCGTTCCTGTCGCATCGCCGCGAGGTCGTCACGCGCCGCACGGTGTACGAACTGCGCGAGGCGCGCCGCCGCGGGCACGTGCTCGAGGGCCTGGCCGTGGCACTGGCGAGCATCGACGATTTCATAGCCATCATCAAGGCCGCGCCGACCCCGCCGGTGGCCAAGAGCGAATTGGTGGCGCGTCGCTGGGATTCACCGCTGGTGCGCGAGATGCTTGCCAGGGCCGCAGCGAGCGGCACGGCTAGCATGTATCGACCCGACGGGCTGGATCCGGAACTCGGTCCGCAATTCGACGGCAGCTATCGACTGTCGGAGGAACAGGCAGAACAGATTTTGCAAATGCGGCTGCAGCGCCTAACCGGCCTGGAGCAGGACAAGATCGTCGGTGAGTACCGTGAGGTCATGATCTTGATCGGCGATCTGATTGATGTGCTGGCGCGGCCGGAACGCATCACCAGCATCATCCACGACGAACTGGTCGAGGTGCGCCGCGAGTACGGCGCGCCCGCGGGAGACACGCGCCGTTCCGAGATTGTGCGCACTACGGAAGAGCTAGCCACCGAGGATTTGATCGCGCCGCAGGACATGGCGGTGACGCTGTCGCACGCCGGCTACATCAAGAGCCAGCCATTGGCCGACTATCGCGCTCAGCGCCGCGGCGGGCGCGGCAAGCAGGCTGCGGCCGCGCGGGAGGATGACTGGATCGAGCAATTGTTCATCGCCAACACGCATGACACGATCCTGTGCTTCTCGGACCGCGGGCGGCTGTACTGGCTGAAGGTATGGGAGGTGCCGCAGGGTTCGCGCACCTCGCGCGGCAAGCCGATCGTCAACATGTTTCCGCTAGCCGACGCCGAGAAGATCACCGTGATCTTGCCGGTAAAAGCCTTCGACGCGGATCACTTTGTCTTCATGGCGACGGCGTTCGGGACGGTAAAGAAGACGCCGCTCGTAGACTTTTCCAATCCCCGCAAGGCCGGCATCATCGCCGTGGACCTGGAGCCCGACGACTACCTCATCGGCGCGGCGATCACCGACGGACACCACGACGTAATGCTGTTCTCGGACTCGGGCAAGGCGGTGCGCTTTGACGAAAATGACGTGCGATCGATGGGGCGGCAGGCGCGTGGGGTGCGCGGCATGCAGCTCGACGATACGCAGCGGGTCATAGCGCTGCTCGTGGCCGAGGATGAAGCGCAGCACGTGCTGACGGCCACCGAAAACGGGTTCGGCAAACGCACACCCATCGCGGAATACACGCGACACGGGCGTGGCACCAAGGGCATGATCGCGATTGCGACGTCGGGGCGCAACGGCAAGGTGGTGGCGGCCACCTTGGTGCACGAGCACGATGAAATCATGCTCATCACGACCGGCGGCATCCTGATCCGGACCCGCGTGGCCGAGATCCGCACGATGGGCCGCGCCACACAGGGCGTGACCTTGATTGCCCTGGATCCGGGCACGACCCTATCGGGACTGCAGCGCGTCGTCGAGACCGACGCCGAGCAAAGCGGCAATGGGCAAGACGATCCGGCGGTGCCGCCCGCAAGCGCCGGGTAAGGTGCCGGGCAGCGGGCGGGTGAGCGGCACGGGCTTGCATTGGCGCAGACGATCGCGGAGTTGCTATGAATGAACGACTCAAGCAGGTGCGCGACGCGATCGATGCCATCGATTTGCAGTTGGTCGAGCTGCTCAACGAGCGGGCGCGGCTGGTTGCCGAGGTGGGACGGATCAAGCAGGAATCGGGGGCGCCGGTCTTCCAGCCCGAGCGTGAGGCCGAGGTCGTACGCCGCGTGGTCGGGGCCAGTCGCGGGCCGTTGCCGGCGTCGTCGATGGAGGCGATCTATCGCGAGATCATGTCCGCCGGCCGCGCGATCCAGCGGCCGCTGACCGTTGCTTACCTGGGTCCGCAGGGCACGTTCTCCGAGCACGCGATGCTCAAGAAGTTCGGCGGTTCGGCGCACTCGCAGTCCTGTGCCTCGATCGACGAGGTGTTCCGCGCCGCCGAATCCGAGCGGGCCGATTACGCCGTTGTGCCGATCGAGAATTCCTCCGAAGGCGCGGTCTCGCGTTCGCTCGATCTGCTCCTGGCCACGTCGTTATTCATCGTTGCCGAGGTTTCCGTGCCGGTGCACCTGCATCTGCTTGCCCGCGCGGCGAGCCTCGATGGGGTGCGGCGTGTGCTGGCGCATCCGCAGGCTCTTGGCCAGTGCATTGCCTGGCTCAACCAGAACGCCCCTACGCTCGAGCGCGTCTCGGTCGCCAGCAATGCCGAGGCCGCTCGACTGGCGAGCCTTGACCCCGGAGTTGCCGCGATCGCGGGCGATCAGGCGGCTGTGCGCTACGGGCTGCAGACCGTGGCCGAGCTCATCCAGGACGACGTACACAACCGTACGCGTTTTGTCGTGCTCGGACGCGACCAGTCGCAGCGCAGCGGCAACGACAAGACCTCCTTGATCCTGTCGGTGGCCAATCGCGCCGGCGCGGTCTACGAGATGCTGGCGCCGCTGGCGCGTCATGGCGTGTCGATGACACGCTTCGAATCGCGACCGGCACGCAACGGCGCGTGGGAGTACCATTTTTTCGTCGACGTCGAAGGACACGGAAGCGACGCGAACGTTGCCCAGGCGCTGCGGGAGCTGCAGCAGTCCTGCGCGTTCTATCGTTGCCTGGGCTCGTATCCGAGAGATGCATGAGCGCGGACCGCTCCATTGCTGGCTCCGCGACGCCGCGGCCCGAACCGGAGCGGGCGGCGACGGCGTCGATTCCGGCGTTGCCGTATGTGCGCGCCATCGCTCCGTACGCACCGGGAAAGCCCATCGAGGAACTGGCGCGCGAATTTGGCCTCGCGGCGCGGGACATCGTCAAGCTGGCTTCCAACGAGAACCCGCTCGGGGCTCCGGAGTCCGCCCGACGCGCGATGCATGCCGCGGTCGACGACTCGGGCCGCTACCCCGATGGCAACGCCTTTGCGCTCAAGGCCACGCTCGAGCAGCGCTTGCGCGTGCCGCAGGAGTGGTTGACCATCGGCAGCGGCAGCAACGATATTCTGGAGATGGCCGCTGCCGCCATGCTCGCGCCCGGGCGCAGCTGCGTGTTTTCCCAGTACTCGTTCGCCGTGTACGCGCTGGCAACGCAGGCCCGCGGGGCGCGCCCGATCGTCGTGCCGGCCAAAGAGTACGGTCACGACCTGCCGCAGATGGCTCGCGCCGTATGCGCCGATACCCGGCTCATCTATCTGGCCAACCCGAACAACCCCACCGGGACATTCGTTGACGGCCGCGCGCTCGAAGCCTTCCTCGGTTCGCTAGCATCCGACGTCGTGGTGGTTCTTGACGAGGCCTATAACGAGTATCTGCCGCCGGAACTGCGCTACGACGCCATCGCGTGGGTGCGCCGCTTTCCGAATCTGCTCGTGGCCCGGACGTTCTCCAAGGCGTACGGCNNTACGGCGTTGCGCAAGCCGAACTGAGCGGCTTGCTCAATCGCGTGCGCCTGCCATTCAACGTGTCGACGATAGCGCAGGCCGCGGCCTGCGCCGCGTTGGCTGACGAAGCATTCTTGCGACGCAGCCATGCGCTCAATCGCGCCGGGCTGCGCGAGTTGGATGCCGGCTTGCGTGGTATGGGACTGGAGACCGTTCCCAGCTTCGCCAATTTTCTCCTCGTTCGCGTCGGGCCGGCGGCGCGCGCGTACCGGGAGCTGCTGGCGCGCGGCGTGATCGTGCGCCCGGTGGGCAGCTACGATCTGCCCGATTGGCTGCGCGTCACGGTCGGTCTGCCTCAGGAGAACGAGCGTTTTCTCAAGGCACTTCCCGCAGCGCTGGCCGCCGCGCAGGCCGCCGGAGCATAGCGACGCAACATCCATGACAAGCCCGCAGATCGGTGTTCAATGAAACTGGCCTTGCTCGGTTGCGGCCTGCTCGGCGGCTCGACGGCCGCCGCTTGGCGGCGCAGCGGATGCGTCTCGTCGGTGCGCGGCTACGACCTTGCCCCGGCACGGGTCGAGCGCGGCGTGGCGCTGGGCATCGTCGATCATGCGGCCGCGTCGGTCGCCGATGCCGTGGCCGGCGCCGACTGCATCGTGCTGGCAACGCCCGTCGGATCGATGGCACCGCTGCTGCGGGAGGTCGTGCGTCACGCCCCGGTGGAAGCCATCATCACCGATGTCGGCAGCACCAAGGTCGAGCTGGTCGCCAGTGCCCGCCAGCTGCTGGGAGATACCTTCGCGCGCTTCGTGCCGGCGCATCCGATTGCCGGGGGCGCCGACTCCGGCATCGAGCATGCCAGCGCCGACCTTTTCGAGGGCTGTTGGGTGATCACGACGCCAGAGAAGGAAACCAAGGCCGATGCCTTGCAGCGGGTGGAGGCGAACTGGATGGCGTGCGGGGCGACGGTCGAGCGCATGGCAGCGCTCGAGCATGACCACATTTTTGCCGCCATCAGCCATCTGCCGCACCTGCTGGCCTTCGCGCTGGTGCACCTCGTGGCCTCACAGGCCGACGGTGCCCGCAAGCTGCAATTCGCCGGCGCCGGCTTTCGGGACTTCACCCGCATCGCTGCCAGCGACCCGAGCATGTGGCGCGACATCGCACTGGCCAACCGCGCCGCGCTGGGACCGGAGCTGGCGCGCTACCGGCGCCAGCTCGAAGTCTTGCAGGCGGCCCTTGACGCGGGGGACGCCGACACGCTGGAGCGGCTCTTTGCGCGCGCGAGCCAGGTCCGGCGCAATACCGATCTTGGCAATGGCGGTCGGGGCGAACACGATGCCTGACAAAAACCCGCCGCGAACCTGGCCGCCGGTGCTTACCGTGGAACCCATCGCGCGCGCGCAAGGCGAGGTCCGCCTGCCCGGCTCCAAGAGCATGTCCAATCGGGCCTTGCTGCTCGCCGCCCTGGCCGAGGGGTCGACGCAGCTCTCGGGCCTGCTCGAGGCCGACGACACGCGCGTGATGATCCGCGCGTTGCGCGCACTCGGGGTGGCAATCGCGGTCGACGGCGACCAGGCCACCGTGCACGGCTGCGGCGGCCGGTTCCCCGTGCGCCGGGCCGAACTGCATCTTGGCAATGCGGGTACGGCGATGCGCCCACTGACGGCCGTGCTGGCGCTTGCCGGAGGGCACTACCGGCTCGATGGCGTGGCGCGCATGCGCGAGCGGCCGATCGGCGATCTGGTGGACGCCCTCGTTGCCATGGGGGCGCGGATCGACTACCTGGGAGCGCCGGGCTACCCGCCCTTGCTCATCGAGCCGCCTCGGACGACAGAAGGCGAGCGCGCGGGCGCGCCGGGGCAGGCGGCCCGGCCGGCGCCGGCCGATGCCGGCCGCGTAGTCCAGGTACGCGGCGGCGTATCGAGCCAGTTCCTCAGCGGCTTGCTCATGGCCGCGCCTGTGCAGGCTCCCGAGGGTGGGCTGCGATTTGTGGTCGAGGGCGAACTGATATCACAGCCCTACGTGGCCATGACCGTGGCGATGATGCGTGCCTTCGGGGCCCGCGCGCACCAATCGGGCAGCACCTACGTCGTCGAGCCCCACCGGTACCGCGCGCCGGGCACCTACGCGATCGAGGGCGATGCGTCGGGCGCCTCGTACTTTCTGGCGCTGGGCGCGATCGCCGGCGGGCCGGTGTTGGTGCGCGGCGTCGGTCGGGACAGCCTGCAGGGCGACTTGGCCTTCACGCAGGTTCTGCAGGCGATGGGCGCGCGGATCGAAATGGGCGCCGATTGGGTCCAGGCGAGTGCCGGTAGCAGGGGCGGCGCGGCGCAGCGGGACCGGGCCGGCGGCCCGGGCGACCGCCGCCCGCGTCTCTTGCCCCTGCAAGCGGTGGACATCGACGCCAGCGCGATTCCCGATGCTGCGATGACCGCTGCCGTGCTGGCGCTGTTTGCGGAGGGTACGACGCGGCTGCGCGGGATCGGCTCCTGGCGTGTGAAGGAGACCGATCGCATTCACGCCATGGCCACCGAGCTCCACAAGCTAGGGGCAACGGTGCAGTCGGGGCCGGACTGGATCGCGGTCACGCCGCCACGGCAAGGGCTGTGCGAAGCGCTGATCGATACCTATGACGATCACCGCATGGCGATGTGCTTTTCGCTGGTCGCCGCGGGGGCCGTGCGCGTACACATACGCGAGCCGGGCTGCGTTGCCAAGACCTTCCCCGACTACTTCGAGCAACTCGAGCGCCTGCGCGCGCCCGGCCGCCGATGAACGCCGCTCCCGTATCGCCAGCGGGCGCGGCCCCGGCCGACTCGTCAGCGGCGCAGGTCCCGGTAATCGCGATCGACGGGCCGACGGCCTCGGGCAAGGGAACGGTAGCGCAGCGCGTCGCCGCCGCGCTGGGCTTCGCCTGCCTCGACAGCGGGGCCCTGTACCGCATCGTTGGCCTGCTAGCGCTCGAGCGCGACACTGACCTCGATGACGGGCCCAGGCTGGCCGCGCTTGCCGCGCGCTTGCAGCCGCGCTTCGAGGACGGACAGGTGCTGCTGGACGGCCGTGACATTACCGAGGCGATTCGGCGCGAAGACGTCGGCCGGGCGGCCTCCAGGGTGGCTGCCGTCGGGCCCTTGCGTGCGGCGCTGCTCGCGCTGCAGCGCCAGCAGCGGCGGCCCCCCGGACTGGTGGCCGATGGCCGCGATATGGGCACGGTCGTCTTCCCGGACGCGTGCCTGAAGGTCTACCTGCAGGCCGATGTTCGCGTGCGCGCGGAGCGCAGGCTTAAGCAGTTGATCGAAAAGGGATATTCTGCTAACCTTGCAGACCTTTTGCAGACCTTGCGGGAGCGCGATCAGCGCGATCAGACGCGCGATTGTGCGCCGCTGATAGCTGCCGAAGATGCGAAAGTGCTGGACAGCACCACGCTCACGGTCGAGGAGGTCGTGGCGCAGGTGCTGCAGTGGTATCGCGGCCTCTGAGGCGCCTGCTCGCGTTTCCCTGGGAAACGCCTGGGTACCCTCAGTGCCGACAGCACAAAACGGGGCACGTCGGAGCAGGCTCCACGTGCATTTGATCAACTCCGCCCGGGTGCAAGACCTCGGCGAGAATGAAGGTCCTCATGTCCTCTGTTGCGATCGCGAGCAGTTCCGAAACCGCCCCTGAATCCTTTGCTGCGCTCTTTGAGGAGAGCCTGACGCGCCACGAGATGCGTGCCGGCGAAGTCATCACGGCGGAGGTCATTCGTGTCGATTTCAACTTCGTCGTGGTCAATGCCGGGCTCAAGTCCGAGGCTTACATCCCGCTGGAGGAGTTCCGCAACGACCTCGGCGATATCGATGTCAAGCCTGGCGATTTTGTGTCGGTGGCGATCGAGGCCCTGGAAAACGGCCACGGGGACACGATCCTCTCGCGCGACAAGGCCAAACGTCTTGCCGCCTGGTTGAACCTGGAAAAGGCGCTGGAGAGCGGCGAACTGGTCACCGGCACCATCAGCGGCAAAGTCAAGGGCGGGCTGACCGTGATGACCAACGGCATCCGCGCCTTCCTGCCCGGCTCGCTGGTCGATACGCGACCGGTCAAGGACACTTCGCCGTACGAAGGCAAGACGCTGGAATTCAAGGTCATCAAGCTCGATCGCAAGCGCAACAACGTCGTGGTTTCG
>OKRD01000073.1 GCA_900290335.1 Burkholderiales bacterium
GAAATTACTGACAACGGCCTGCGCTACCGCGGGCACGGCGTGGCCGAGTCGCGAGGGTCCCGCAAGGGCGTGATCGTGGAGTTGGAGAAAGCCGTCGGCTCGATCCAGAAGGCAGTGGAGCAAGCGGAAGATGCGGCGGGTGTGCCCATCGAGCACGCTTTGCTGGGCGTGGCCGGCGCGCACGTGCGCGGGGTGAATACCCACGGGGGAATCAGCTTTGGCACCCGAGCCCGTGAGATTGGGCGCGATGAGATCCGCATGGCGGTCGACAAGGCCCGCGCCATTCCCTTGCCCGCGGACCGCGATATTCTGCACCTGCTTCCTCAGGAGTTCATCCTCGACGACCAAGGCGGAGTGCACGATCCTCTGGGCATGATGGCCACGCGCCTGGAAGTCCGCGTCCATATGGTGACGGCGGCGACCAGCGCCACCCAAAATGTGATCACCGCGGTAAATCGCGCGGGCGTGCACGTGGACGACATCGTCTTTGAGCCGCTGGCGTGCGCCGATTCCGTGCTGCGCGCCGATGAGCGCGAACTGGGCGTCTGCCTGGCCGATCTGGGCGCCGGCTCGACCAGTCTGATCGTGTTTCACGAAGGCGCCGTGGCCCATAGCGGCGCCGTCCCCATTGGGGGCGATCATTTCACCAGCGACCTCTCCGTGGGGCTGTGCACTCCGGTAGCCGAGGCCGAGAGAATCAAAAAGCTGTATGGCAACGCAATCGTGACCCTCATTCCGGAGGGAAATGAAGTAGAGGTTCCTTCGGTGGGCGACCGGCCTTCACGGCTCATTGCGCAGCGCACGGTGGGGGAAATTCTGGAACCACGCGCCCGCGAGCTGTTCGAGATGCTGCGCGACAATCTGCGCCATGCTGGCATGCTGGAGCTATGCGCGGGCGGCATCGTGTTGAGCGGCGGTGCCTCGCGTCTGGCCGGAACCCTGGACATCGCCGAATCGGTGCTGCGCCGGCCGCTGCGCCTGTCCTGGCCAACCCCGCTGGCCAAGATGCCCTCAACCCTGGCGGAGCCGGAGTACGCGACGCTGCTTGGCATGGCGTTCTACGGGCACCGCGCCCGCATCGCTCGCGGCCAGCAGGAGGATCGCTGGGGTTCGAAGCTCAAGGCCATGTTCGTGGGGAAGGGCGCGTAGGTTTTGGCTTTGTCATGCTGAGCGGAGCCGGCATTTCACGAAAGCGAAAAGCCGGCGGAGTCGAAGCATCCCTAAGTCCTCGACGAATATTGAGGGATTAGGGATCCTTCGACTACGTATTCCGTCCGCTGCGCGGACGGAATACTGCGCTCAGGATGACAACGGAGAGATTGCAACAGGGGACAAGCAGGCAAATTCACTTTACGGTGGCGCACATGAAAAAAGAAAACGACATTCGCATCAGCTTCAACGAAGAGGCTCGCAACGACGCCAAGATCAAGGTCATCGGGGTGGGCGGAGGCGGTGGCAATGCGGTGAACCGCATGATCGACGCCGGAATGGAAGGCATTGAGTTCGTCGTGGCCAACACCGACCTGCAGGCGTTGCGCATGTCGCGCGCGCCCATGAAGATCCAACTCGGCGTCAAGCTCACCAACGGTCTGGGGGCCGGCGCCAGCCCGGAAGTGGGGCGCAAAGCGGCGCTGGAAGATTCCGACAAAATCATTGAGGCCCTGGAAGGCGCGGACATGGTGTTCGTGACCACCGGGCTGGGTGGCGGCACCGGAACCGGCGCGGCCCCCATCATTGCTTCGCTGGCCAGCGAAATGGGCGCGCTCACGGTCGCGGTCGTGACCAAGCCGTTTGCTTTCGAAGGCAAGCGCCGCATGCAGCAGGCCGAACGCGGTGTCTCTGAGCTGATGGAATCGGTCGATACCACCATCGTCATTCCCAATGAGAAACTGCTGGCCGTCGCGCAGGATGCCGGCTTCTTCGAGTCGTTCCGCGTGGCCGATGATATCCTGCGCCAGGGCGTGCAGGGGATCTCCGACATCATCACCATTCCGGGGATCATCAATCGCGACTTCGCCGATGTGAAGGCGATCATGGCGTGCATGGGCTACGCCGTGATGGGCACTGCGACCGCTAGCGGCACGCGGCGCGCAACCGAAGCGGCGCAGAAAGCCATCGCCTCTCCCTTGCTCGAAGCCGGCGCCATCGACGGCGCGCGCGGCATCCTCATCAACATCACGGGATCGGCCTCGCTCAAGCTGGCCGAAGTGCAGGAAGCGTGTACCATCATCCAGAGCGCCGCGCACGAGGACGCGAACATCATTTTCGGCGCCGTGCTGGACGACAAGATGAAAGACACGGTGAAGATCACCGTGATCGCCACCGGATTCAAGGATGGAGCCGGCATGCGCCGCAGCCGTCAGGAGACGCATTCGAGCTTTATAGTTTCACGCGACACAGAAGACTTCCCCGAGCCGGAATCAGACTCCGAGCCGCCTGCTCCGCCCATGGTGATGGCACAGTCACGGCGGGAAGACGAAGC